>CAZGJB010000099.1:0-11264 GCA_964526145.1 uncultured Opitutaceae bacterium | reverse complement strand
GTGCTTTCGAGCACGGCCAGCGAGAGCTTGCTCATGATCGTGAGCGCGCTCTTCGGGCCGATGCCCGTGACGTGCTCGATCATCAGGCGGAAGAAATCGCGCTCCGCCGCGGTGGCGAAACCGTAGAGTGTCTGGGCATCCTCGCGGTAGATGACGAGCGTGTGCAGCTTCACCTTCGCCCCGGGCGCCGGCAGTTTTTCCGCGGTCGTGACCGGGATGTTCACCTCGTAGCCGAAGCCGCCGATCTCCACGATCGCGTGCAACGGCGTCGCCTCGGCGAGCGTGCCCTGGATGAAGGCGATCATGGCGTCAGGCCTTCAGCCCCAGCACGTCCTGCATGTCGTAGAGGCCCGCGGGACGCGTGCGCACCCAATCGGCCGCGCGGATGGCGCCGCGGGCGAAGATGCTGCGGTCACTGGCCTTGTGCGTGAGCTCGAGGCGCTCGCCGAGCGCAGCGAACATCACCGTGTGGTCGCCGACCACATCGCCGCCGCGCAGCGAATGGATGCCGACCTCCTGGGCGGTGCGCTCGCCGGTGATGCCTTCGCGGCCGTGACGCAGGGCGGTGGCGTTGAGCCTGCGCTCCTCCAGGATGATCTCGAGCAGGCGCGCGGCGGTGCCGCTGGGGGCGTCCTTCTTGAAGCGGTGGTGCATCTCCACGACCTCGGCATCGTAGCTGGTGTCGAGGACGCGGGCCGCCTGCTGCGTCAGGGCGAAGAGCAGGTTGACGCCGACCGAGTAATTGCCCGACCAGACGCAGGGGATGCCCGCGGCCAGTTGGCGCAGTTGCGCCTTCTCTTCGGCCGCGTGGCCGGTGGTCCCGATGACGAGCGGTTTGCGCAGCGCGACGGCGCGCGCGATCACGTCGCGGGTCGCCTTGTGCGAGCTGAAGTCGATGATGACGTCGCCCTTGGCCAGACCCGCCGGGATGTCGTCGCCGACATCGAGCGAGGCGGCGACAGCGACGCCGGCTTCCTTGGCGGCGGTGGCGATGGCCTGACCCATACGGCCGCGGCCGCCCAAGATGACAATGCTGAGACTCATGGCGATCAGCGGCCGAGGGCCTTGAGCGTCTGTTCCACAATCTGCCGGTTGGCGGCGCTCATCGCGCACAGCGGCGCGCGCACCTCGTCGGAGCCGATGAGGCCGGCGCGCTTGAGGGCGGCCTTGATCGGGACGGGATTGGGCTCGATGAAGATCGCCTTGGACGTCGGGTAGAGCTTGCGGTGGAGCTTGCCGGCCTTCGCGTAATCGTTCGCCAGCGCGGCGCGGACCATGGCCCCGACCTCGCGGACGAGGAGGTTCGACGCGACACTGATCACGCCCTCGGCGCCGACGGCCATGAAGGGCAGGGTGAGGGAGTCGTCGCCGCTCAGGACCGTGATGTCCTTGCCGAGAGCCTGCTTCAGCTGGTCGACGCGGTCGACACTGCCGCCGGCCTCCTTGATGTGGCTGACGTGAGCATAACGGGCACGCAGGCGCTCGACGGTGCCGACGCCGATCTCGATGCCACAGCGACCGGGGATCGAGTAGAGCACGATCGGGCGGTCCGTGGACTCGGCGATTGCGCAGAAATGCTGAAACAGGCCTTCCTGGCTGGGCTTGTTGTAGTAAGGGGCGACCACGAGCATCGCATCGGCCCCGGCGGCATGGGCCAGCTGCGTGAGACCTACGGCCTCGCGGGTGGAGTTGGAGCCGGTCCCGGCAATCACGGGCACACGACCGCGCACGGCAGCGATGGTCGCGCGGACCACTTCCATGTGCTCCTCGTGCGAAAGAGTGGGGGACTCGCCCGTCGTGCCGACCGGGACGACGCCATCGATGCCGCCTTTGATCTGAAACTCGATGAGTCGGCGAAGGTCGTCAAAGGCGACCTCCTGGCGTCGGAACGGCGTGACAAGAGCCGTGATGGTGCCGGTAAGCTTGCGGAGTTTCATGGTTGGAGAGGACGGTCAGGCAAAGTAACCTTGCTGAACAGAGCACGGCGATTTACGGATTGCGCAACGCTTTTTTACCCGCGCCCACCCATGACTCCACACACCGAAATCATCAACGATCTCCTCAAGCTGGCTGTCGAAAGCGGCGCGAGCGACATCGTCATCAAATCCAACAAGCCCGGCTACGTGCGCCTGTCCGGCCGCTTGAAGCCCGTGGACATGGACCCGATCACGAGCCCCGAGGCGCAGGCGTTCATCGAGGAGCATTGTCCCAAGGTGTTCCTGCAGAAGTGGGAGGACGAGGGCCAGGTGGACTATGCCTATGCCGCCGACGGCGTCGGGCGCTTCCGCGTCAACGGCTTCCACCAGCGCGGACTCGTCAGCATCGTCATGCGCCACATCAAGAGTTCGGTGCCGACTTTCGAGCAACTCGGCATCCAGGCCGACCCGCTGCTGAATCTCGCCAAGGCCAAGGACGGCATTCTCCTCATCTGCGGCGCCACCGGCTCCGGCAAGAGTTCCACGATGGCCGCCATGCTGAACTGGATCAACCAGAACATGGACAAGCACATCGTCACGATCGAGGACCCGATCGAGTACACCTTCCAGGACGACAAGTCGCTGTTCCAGCAGCGCGAGATCGGCCTCGACGTGCCGAACTTCGAGTTGGCGATCAAGTCGGTCCTGCGCCAGAACCCCGACATCATCCTGATCGGCGAAATGCGCGACAAGGAGACCTTCGAGACCGCGATCTCCGCGGCCGAGACCGGTCACTTGGTGTTCTCGACCATGCACGCCGCCACGGTGTCTCAGGCGATGACGCGCCTGTTCGAATTTTTCCCGCCGGATCAGCAGATCCAGGCCCGCCGGCAGATTTCGGGCTCCATTCGCGGTTTCATCTGCCAAAAGCTGATCCCCGCGATGGAAGGCGGCGGCCGCGTGCCGACCAACGAGATCCTCAACGCCGACGCCGTGGTGAAGAACCTCATCCTCGAGGGCCAGTTCGACAAACTGCAGGGCATCCTCGAAGGCTCGGGCGATTCCAGCAGCTTCTCCTTCAACAAGGATATCTACCGTCTCATCAAGGCGGGCAAGATCAGCAAGGCCGACGGCCTCCGCTTCTCGCCGAACCCGCAGGCGCTCGAGATGAACCTGAAGGGTATCTTCTTCAAATCCTGAGCCTCGCCTCGGGAGAGTGATCATGCTCGGTCCGCGCCCGGTTCTCGCCATTCTGCTCATCCCGGTCCTCGCCGGGGCGCAGGAACCGAGCGGGCTCGAAAAGGCCAAGCAGGACCTCAAGACGCTGCCTTCGGTCCGAAAGGAATCGGATCGACCCGCGATCAGCCTGCCCAACATCGCCGCGCCCAGTCCCGCGGCCGACCTGCCGGCACCGATGCCGTCGCCCAACCGATCCCGCGCCGCCACCGAGGAGGCGAAAGACCGCAAGGGCACCGACAACTGGCTGGTCGACGCGATGATGAAGGACGACTCCCGGCAGACCGGCACCGACCGCAAGGGGACGAAAGCGCGGGCCGAGGCTCATCCGCTCGACTCCGGGACCCCCGGCACGGACCGCGATTCCGACCGCGGACCGACCGCGACGAAGGAATCTGTGCGGGACGACCGCGAGCGCGCATCCGACCTCGCACTCGAGAAGGTCGAAAACCCGTTGACCCCATTCATGGCCGATTGGATCAGCAAACGCGACCACGCGCTCCTCCTGCCGAAGAGCACGCCCGAACCGGGATTCGGCACCGCGGCGCCAAGCTTGGTCGGCGGACCTGACCAGGCGGCCACGATCGACTTCCGCGGAATCGATGGACGCATCGACCCGATGACTGGTCCGGTAGCGCGCCCACCCGTCGAAAATCCGTTTCTCCAGGCCTTGCAGGTCCCGGCTGTACCGCCGCCGGCGGCTGCTCCGGTCCCGACCCCGACCGGAACCGGCGACCGCGCTCCGGCGCTGATGCCACCCGAACCGGTCCGCGATAACCGATCGCTGCCGCCCATCGACCTCTCCAAGCCGTCGCAGGACAGCAAGTACTTCCCCCAGCTGAAGCGTTTTTAGGGCTTGGTTTTGCGCCGTGGGCCGATTCTCTTGTCCGTTTACACCATGGCATTGGCATTAATTTTCTCAGGTCAGGGTGCCCAAAAGGTCGGCATGGGGCGCTCGCTCTATGATCAATCGCCGGCGGCGCGTGCCGTCTTCGACGAGGCCAACCGCGTCCTCGGCTGGGACATCGCCAAGCTCTGTTTTGAGGGTCCGGATGCCGACCTCACGCAGACCAAGATCTGCCAGCCGGCCTTGTATGTCCATGGTTCCGCGCTGGTTGCCGCGCTGAAAGAGCAGGGGAAGCTGCCCGCGGTCAGTTACGCGCTCGGGCTCAGTCTCGGCGAGATCACGGCCTGCACCGCAGCGGGCGTCTTTGATTTCGCGACCGGTCTCAAGGTCGTCGCCGAGCGTGGCCGCCTGATGCAACAGGCCTGCGAACAGACCAGCGGCGGCATGGCCGCGGTCATCGGCGAGGAGCGTGAGACGATCTACAAGCTTTGCCAGGAATTCGACATAGAGGCCGCCAACTTCAACGCGCCCGGCCAGATCATCATCTCGGGTGAAAAGACCAAGGTCGCGACCGCCGTCGCGGCCGCCAAGGACCGCGGCATCAAGAAGGTCATCCCGCTCAACGTCGCCGGCGCCTACCACAGCCGGCTCATGGAGCCGGCCCGCGCCGCCTTTGCGGCCTACCTCGACACCGTCACCTTCGCCGCACCGCAGTTCGCCATTTTCACCAACACCACGGGCCGCAGCGTCAGCGCGCCGGCCGACATCAAGGCCGCGCTCGTCAAGCAGGTCGTCTCGTCGGTCCTGTGGGAGGACTGCATGCGCAGCGCCGTCGCCGCCGGGGCCACGGAATTCTGGGAACTCGGGCCGGGCGCGGTGCTCGCCGGGCTGGCCAAGCGCACCGACAAAAATTGGATCGTGAAGAGCTTCGCGGAATTCGCGGATCTCGCCGGGTAACCATGGCTGCACGCTCCACCCGCAATTTCTGCATCATCGCGCACGTCGACCACGGCAAGACCACGCTGTCGGACCGCCTGCTCGAGTACACCCACACCGTCGAGCAGCGGGTCATGACCGACCAGCATCTCGATGCGATGGACCTCGAGAAGGAACGCGGCATCACCATCAAGTCGCACCCGGTGACGATGACCTACAAGGCCAAGGATGGTCATCGCTACAAACTCAACCTGATGGACACGCCCGGGCACGTGGACTTCTCCTACGAGGTCTCGCGCAGCCTCGCTGCCTGCGAGGGCGCCGTGCTCCTGATCGACGCCGCCCAGGGTGTCGAGGCCCAGACCGTCGCCAACGCACACCTCGCCTTCGGCCAGAAACTCAAGGTCATCCCGGTCATCAACAAGATCGACCTGCCCAGCGCCAACCTCGAGCTCTGCCTCAAGCAGCTGGAGGACATCCTCACGATCCACGCCGAGGAGGCCATTCTCGCCAGCGGCAAGGCCGGCATCGGCATCGAGGACATCCTCGAGGCCGTCGTGAAGCGCGTGCCGCCGCCGCGCTGGACCGAATACCCGCAGACCCGCGCGCTGGTGTTCGACTCGCTCTATGATTCATACCGCGGCGTGATCTCGTATGTCCGCGTCTTCTCCGGCGCCATCAAGGCCGGCGATTTCATGCTCCTCATGAGCAACGGCGTGAAATCCGAGGTGAAGGAAGTCGGCGTCTTCATGCCCAAGATGACCAAGTCCGGCACCCTCGGCGCCGGTGACGTGGGCTACATCGTTTCCAACATCAAGGACACGTCCGAGATCAAGACCGGCGACACCATCACGCTTTCGTCCAAGCCCGCCTCCGAGATGCTCCCGGGCTACAAGGAGGTGCGCCCGATGGTCTTCTGCGGCCTGTACCCGGTCGAGACCTCCGACTACGAAAAGCTCAAGGCCGCGATGGGGCGCCTGCGCCTCAACGATTCCGCCTTCGTGTATTCGTCCGAGAGTTCCGTCGCGCTCGGCTTCGGCTTCCGCTGCGGTTTCCTCGGGCTCCTGCACATGGAGATCATCCAGGAGCGCATCCGGCGCGAGCATGACGTGGACATCATCTCCACGTACCCGAGCGTCGTCTACCGCCTCAAGAAGCACGGCGGCGAGGTGATCGAGGTGGACAACCCGGTCAACCTCCCGGACCCCGGCACGATCGAGGAATTCCTCGAGCCGACCATCAAGGCGTCCATTCACATCCCGAACGACTCCATGGGCGACATGATGGCGCTCATCATGGAGAAGCGCGGCACGCTCGACCACACGGACACGCTCGATGCCCACCGCGTCATGCTGACGTGCATCCTGCCGCTCAACGAGATCCTCGTGGATTTCAACGACCGCCTGAAGAGCATCACGCACGGCTACGGTTCGATGGACTACGAGCTCGGCGATTACCGCGTCTCGGACCTCGTGAAGATGGAGATTCTCATCAACGGCGACCCGGTCGACGCCTTCGCCAGCATCGTGCACCGGGAAAAGGCCGAGGGGAAGGGCCGCGATCTCTGCGAGAAGCTCGCCGAGATCATCCCGCCGCAGATGTTCAAGGTCGCGATCCAGGCCGCCATCGGCGGCAAGATCATCGCCCGCGACAACGTCCGCGAAATGCGCAAGGACGTCACCGCCAAGTGCTACGGCGGCGACATCTCCCGCAAGCGCAAGCTCCTCGACAAGCAGAAGGAGGGCAAAAAGAAGATGAAACAATTCGGTCGCGTTTCCATCCCATCGGATGCCTTCATCAAGGTGTTGAAGACGAATTGACCCAGCAAAAGGACCACACCCGTGTTCGGAATCTTTGCCTCCCCGGCGCGCAAGATGCGCGAGAATGCCGCCCACTGGCTGGAACTCGCTGAAAAGGTCTATTGTTATCGCCGCGATCTCCTGACGGCGACCCAGCTGGGAGAACTGCAAAGCCAGACCGCCGGGCTCCAACGCCTGCTCAAGGACAAGGCGGACACGATGAAGCTCAAGCTGGCCATCGAGTCGCTCGAGGATGTCCTGCGCCGCACGGGCGGCATGCATTACCCGAAAAGTTCGCTGGTCGAGAACGTCGAGTTCTTTTTGGTCGCCGCGATCGTGATCCTCGGGTTCCGCACGTATTTCATCCAGCCGTTCAAGATTCCGACGAACTCGATGTGGCCGACCTACAACGGCATGACGCCCGCGGTCTTCCGCGCCAAGGCCGACGAGCCCGGTTACCTGCACCAGGGTGCGCGTTTGCTGGCCTTCGGCGCCCGGCCGCGTCGCGTGGATGCCAAGGCCGACGGCGAGGTCATGATTCCGCTCATCGGCAACAACGATCGCGTCATCATCCCATACCGCAACGTCCCGGGCCGGAGCTGGTTCATCTTCCCGACCACCCAGAAGGAATACACGCTGCTGGTCGGTAAGGAACCCGTCGCGGTGCGCGTGCCGGCGGATTTCGACTTTGAATGGGCCGTCCGCGACGCGTTCTTCCCGGAGGCGCGCAGCAATCACGAGCCCGCCGGCGTGGATCTGGCGCACCTGCTGAGCAAGCAGGCCAAGGTCCTGCGCGACGGCACCGGCCGGGTGCGGTTCCTGACGACGGGCAAGCAGGTCAAGGCGGGCGACCGCGTTCTGGCCTTCGACATCCTGACTGGCGACCAGCTGTTCGTGGACCGGATGAGCTACCATTTTGTGAAACCGACGGTCGGGCAGGGGTTCGTCTTCCGCACCGCCAACATCCCGGGCATCGGCCAGGATCAGTATTACATCAAGCGACTCGTCGGAACCCCCGGCGACGAACTCGAGATCAAGGACTACACGCTTTACCGCAACGGCCGCCCGATCACCGGCGCCGATGCGTTCACCCAGAACGGCAAGCGCACCGGCAACTACGTCGGCTACCGCAATGAGCACGCGTTGACCGAAGGCCACGTGATGAAAGTGCCGTCCGAAAGCTATCTCGCGCTCGGCGATAATTCCGCCAACAGCCAGGACGGACGCTATTGGGGTTACGTGCCAGCCAGGGATGCCATTGGGCGTCCGTTGTTCATTTATTACCCGTTTACAAGGCATTGGGGCCCAGCACGTTGATTGCGTGGCTGTACGCACAATAAGCATTATGTATAATATAGGTTCGAAGCGAAAATGACCTCCCGAACCTCAAATCCCTCACCTTTGTGGAACTGGTTGGACCGGCGTTCCACCGGGGTCCTGTTGCACCCTACCTGCTTCCCGAATCAGCAAGGGATCGGCGTGCTCGACGAATCGGTCGACGCCCTCCTGGGATTCCTCAAAGACGCCGGGATCAAATCCTGGCAGGTCTGCCCGCTCGGACCGACTGGTTACGGCGATTCGCCCTATCAGTGCTTCTCCGCCTTTGCCGGCAATCCCTACCTCATCGATCTGGTCGCGCTCCAGCGCGCCGGCCTGCTGACCGACGCCGATCTCAACCCGCTCCGCGCCCTCCCGGCCAACGGCATCGACTACGGCTGGCTCTACGTGACCAAGTGGCCCGTACTCTTCCGCGCTTTCGAGAATTTCAAGCGCTCATCCGGTCCAAAGCTGCCCTACGGCGATTTTCCCGCGTTTTGCAAAGCCGAGCGTTCCTGGCTTGAGCCATTCACGCTGTTCCTGGCCCTGAAGGATCATTTCGGCGGCAAACCCTGGTGGGAATGGCCGGCCGAGGTCCGATTCCACGCCGTCGCCCGCAAGTCCCCGCTCGCCAAGTCGGTCGCGGCCCGCGCGGAAGCTCACGCGTTCTTCCAGTACCTGTTCTTCGGCCAATGGCGGCAGGTCCGCGCCAAGGCGAAGGCGGCGGGCGTCGAGATCATCGGCGATGCCCCGATCTTCGTCGCCCGCGACAGCGCCGACGTTTGGGCGCATCCCGAACTGTTCCAGATCGACCAGAAGACCGGCCAGCCTCTCGCCGTCGCCGGTGTCCCGCCCGACTACTTCTCGGCCGATGGCCAGCTCTGGGGCAACCCGCTGTACGCCTGGGAGCGCCATGCCGCCGACGGCTATGCTTGGTGGCTCGACCGCCTGCGGGCCAATTTTGCCCTCTGCGACGTGGTCCGCATCGACCATTTCCGCGGCTTCGACACCTACTGGTCCATCCCGGCCGACGCGGCCACGGCCAAGACCGGCCGCTGGGAAAACGGCCCGGGGCTCGATTTCTTCAACGCGGTCCAACGCGCCCTGCCCACCTGCCGCCTGATCGCCGAGGACCTTGGCGAGCTGCTTCCGTCGGTGCACACGCTGCGCAACGCCACCGGCCTTCCCGGCATGGCCATCCTGCAATTCGCGTTCGGCGGCGGGAGCGACAACACCTACCTCCCGCACAACCTGCGCGCCAACAGCGTCGTCTATCCCGGCACCCACGACAACGACACGACCCGCGGCTGGTACGCCGCCACGAACGAAAAAACCCGCGACCACGTGCGCCGTTACCTTCGCATCGGTGGCGACGAGATCGCCTGGGACTTCGTCCGCACCGGCTACGCTGCCGTCAGCAACCTCGCCGTTTTTCCCCTGCAGGACCTCATGAGCCTCGGCCACGAGGCCCGCTTCAACACTCCCGGCCAGCCCGTCGGCAACTGGCAGTGGCGCTACGCCCCTGCCCAGCTCGAGGCGCTCCATCGCGACAGCGCCCAGTACCTGCGGGAGTTGGCGGCGTTGTACGGTCGCTAGTGGCGCGGTCGCGCCTCGCCCGCCCTTAAAGGAACGCCGCAATCCGCGGCACGACTTCCGCGTTGGCGTCAGCCAGCACGTAATGTCCGGCATCGGCCAGATACAGGGTCTCCGCCTGCGGCAAACGCTGCGTCCACTCGCGGTAAAAGAAATCGTTGAAGCAAAAATCCTTCCCGCCCCAGACGATGAGCGCCGGATGCGACTGAAATTGCGCCAGGCCGTTCGCCACGGTTTGCAGCGTCGCCCACGTCGGATGGCCGGCATCCATCGGAATGTCCTTCACGAACGCATCCACCGCCACGCGGTTCGCCCACGAGTCGTAAGGCAGCAGGAAACCGCCCTTTTCCTCCGGGCTGAGCTTGCGACGGTTCATGCTCATCCACACCGCTGGTCCCGCGAAGCCATTGGCCCCGCGCACGATTGCCGTGCCCAATCCACGGGCCTTGCACAGCGCGATCCGCCGCGGGATATGCGGCGACGGGAAAGCCGCGGTGTTCAGGATCACCAGCTTCGCGATCAACTCGGGATGCCGCGCGGCCAGACCGAAGCCGATGGCGCCACCCCAGTCGTGCACGACGAGGTGAATCTTGGTCAGTCCCAGCGACCGCACCAACGCCGCGACATCATCGATCCGGGTGGCCAACGTGTAGGAATAATCCTGCGGCTTGTCCGACAACCCCATGCCGATGTGATCCGGCACCACGCAGCGCAGCCGCGGCGCCACGGCCTGCACCAGCTCGCGATAGTAAAACGACCACGTCGGGTTGCCGTGCAGCATGAGCACCGCCTCGCTCCCCTGCCCTTCGTCCAGGTAGCTCATCCGCGCCCCGCGCGGCGTCGTGAACGACCTCGGGCCGAACGGATACAATGGCTTGAGCCAACGCGGGATTTCCACGGGTTGCATCCTCAGATCACCATTCCAGGGCCAGCATCAGGCAGTTCAGTCCGCTGCCGATGCCGAGCAGCCCCACGCGACTGCCGGGTTTGACCGCGCCGGCCTCGACCGCCTTGACCAAGGTCGCCGGCAGCGCCACCGAACCGGTGTTGCCCAACGTCTCGAAGGTCGAGAAATCCTTCGCCAGGTCCAGGCCCAGGGCCTCGTAGAGCTTCCGGCGATGCGTGCTGCCGACCTGATGGCAGATGAAACGGTCCACGTTCGCCGCGCTCCAGCCGGTCAGCGCGCCGAATTCGCGCCACGTCTCCTGCGCGAGGGCAAGCCCGGCCACGAGCAGTGCCTCGGAATCCGTCTGCATGGCCAGCGACTCCGTGCCGTGCGTGTCGCCCTGGCAAAGCTCGCTGTGCACGGTCGCCGCACGGGCGATGCCGCCGAGCAGCCGGTGCGCCGGGCCCTTGACAAGGTCGCGATGGCAGACGATGGCGCCCACCGCCCCGGACCCGATGGTGAGATTCGCGAAGTACGGCTTGATGCCGTTCCGGTCGAGCGGCTGCTCGAGCAGCGTCTTCAGCGTCTGGTCCACGAGGGGGCGGCCGTTTTCGCCCGCCACGACGAGCGCGCAGCGGATCTGGCCCGACTCGATCATGCCCGCCGCGATCGTGAGCGAGTTCAGGAAGCCCAGGCACGCGTTCGACACGTCGAAGATCTGTGTGCTGGACGGG
>CAZGJB010000098.1:8620-11302 GCA_964526145.1 uncultured Opitutaceae bacterium | reverse complement strand
TGTGAGGGAGGCGCCTCCGCTGGAAAGCGGAGGGATTACCCCTGATCGATTTTCTCTTTCGTGAGCAACGTCATCTTGTCGTCACATATACTGATCAGCAGGTATCAGGCATGGGACACGACGCACATTGGCCGATTCTACCGAACGCGTTGTTACACGCCCCTGTGACCGGGTTTGCGCTCTGGCGCGGCAAGCCGCGCCCACGCCGCCTCGCGCTTTTCGCGCTCTTTCTCGCGGAGTCGCACTTCTACGGGTACGGCGAACACAGCCTTTCCCTCAAGCACGCATCCCTTCCGCCCTGGAACGCAATCCGTGTTCAGCCGAAGACAAAAATCACGATTCGGGTCAAAATGCGGACAGAAGAAACTCACGAGCGAATCTTACTCTTTCATAGGCCCGTTGACCTTGAGCAACATCAAGCAATGTAGCCAAAGCATTGGCAGCAAAGAATCGGGTCACGATAGGATGCCGCTGGTCCGTATTGCTTGGGAGGATTCCTGCGGCGCCGGAGCCGGTTTCCCTCCGGAATTTCTCGAAAACTGAGTATCCTGCAAATCGTTGACAGGTTCGCGTTAACCATTCGTAGTGAGTACGAACTTACTTAGCATGCGACCTCGCCCAATGACCCGACGGCTGAGTTCACCCGAACGCCGAACCACGCTGGTCACCGCATTTGTGGCGCTCGCGGCCGCGGACGATCCCGGGTCGGTCACCACCGAAGCGATTGCCCGTAAAGTTGGCGTCAGCCATGCCGCGGTCTTTCGACACTTCCCGACCAGGGATGCACTTGTTGCAGCGGCAATCGAGTGGTCGGCGACGGCCCTCATTGAGCGCCTCGACGAGGCGAAACGCTCGTCGAAGTCGGCCCTGGCTGCCCTTGAGGCGATGTTCCTTGAGCACGCGGAGTTTGCGGCCACCCATCCTGGGATTCCCCGCATTCTGGTCAGCGAATTGCAGAAGGCTGGAAACGGCGCAACGAAGCGGGCCGTGCGGTCGTTACTCGCCCAGTACGCCTGTCGCATCAGTGCCTTGGTGGAGCACGGTAAAGCCAAAGGTGAAATCACACCAAAGGTCGACGGGGCGCAGACGGCCGTCTTGGTGCTGGGGTCGATCCAAGGGCTAGTGCTCCAGTCCCTCATGTTGGGCCAGGTGGACTGGGTGCGGCAGCAAGCTCCGGGCGTCATCGCCGTAATTAAGGATGGCCTAAGGAAAAAATGACATGAACCTGCGCTACTCGATCGATTGGATGCGCCATGCGGTAAGGTTCACAGCCGAGGACTTGCTGATGCGGACCGAACTGAGCTTAGCCGCGTTCGAGATGAGCACGGTGCCAATGATCTTCCAGGATGGACGGGGGTTGGTAGATTTCGGCGCGGTGACCGAAGTCGGCGCCCGGACCGACGACCTAGTCTTTTTTTTGATCAGTTTGAACAAGCTGGCACGAGCTAAAGTTGCGGTCGTGGTCCCGTCCGGGAAGGCATCCGACCTTGTCGCCGAAGCCATCCGGGCCGTCGGGTTGCGTCAGGTCAGGTTTTTCGGGTGTGAGGCCGAAGCATTGGAGTGGTTTAACGAAGGGGTGGCGACGGATCGGCTGCTGGCCGCAACATCGAAGCCGTCCCAATCCCTCTCCGAAGCTACCGAGTGATCAAATCATGACCGATCAGGAAATCCTCCGCCTCGCATTCCACGGTGATGCCGATGACTGGCATCGTCTTCATGAGCTATGCAATGATCGTGACTTCGCAAAGCGCTCGCTGCTTGTGCTGGAGAAGCACAAAGGAGAAAGCCCGCTCGCGGTGGCTTCGTGGCGGGAGTACCTCATCGAACACGGGTTGGCCGAACCTTGAGCCATGATGAGGGCATCAATCGAAGTGCCACGGAGCGATGGCACGTGAGGGTGACGGCGTGATTCCAACCTCAGGAGTTGTTCCCGCTTCGGTATTTCTCAAGTTGCTGACAAAGGCGACGCTCTGCTGTGCGGTGGCGCTGGGCATCGCCTTAATCGTTTGCCCGCATTCGCGGGCCCCGACCGAGGGGGTTGTCGTGCGAGATCTCTCCTGGAGCGAGCGTGACCGCGTGGTCGCGTATGTGCTGCGCATATCGAACCGGACCGCAGTTGAGATGAACGTCACAATCGACATTGTGGCGGTCCGGGCGCCGGGAGAGCATCGCGAAACCCGGCCGGATCTCGGACGCACCCAGGTGACCCTGGTTCTGGGTCCGGCGGAGGAGAAGACCTATTTCGGGCTACTCCCGTTGGTTAATGCGGGATCGAGCGGGCTTACCGTGTCCAAGCACTGCGTGAGGCATGAGCAACGTCCCCTAACTTACACGGATCGGCCGGCGGGGCCACGCAGTTCCTCCTGAGAGTATCCCCGTGCCCAAGCTGGGGCGTGGCCGCTGTCTGTTCGGCGCCGGTTTCCTAACCTGCTATTCACCTATGGAATCGATCTGTCGTCGACAACGGGCTTCGTGTCATTAGTGAAGACCGGGCTCACCCGCTAACGACCTCCGTCCTCGTGGAGCCAGGATCAATGGTCGACGAGACTGCGCACGAATGCGACGAGGCGACTAATATCCACATCGCCCAAACCGACAGCTGGTGGCATCCTGATTTTGCCCTGAGGGTCGGTGCGGCCGTGCTTGATGGTCTGCTGCCACTCCGCGGGGACCTGGCGGGCG
>CAZGJB010000098.1:0-8610 GCA_964526145.1 uncultured Opitutaceae bacterium | reverse complement strand
GATGGTATTGAAAGCCCCAGCATCCGTGAATTTCGCCTGGGTCGGCGCGTCCGTGAGATCGATGATATGAAGGCGTCGCCCCATTTTCGTTGAACCTTTTCCATCCACGCCGTGGCAATTTGCACAACGGTTATCCCAAAGATCGCGGTCTGTTTCGGCCGCGTTTGCCGCAGGCAGAACCAGTATCAAGCTGAGGGTGGCGACGCAACGACGGAAGGGCATGGATAACACAATTTTAGTCTACCGGCGACCGATCCTGCGCGCCTTGACGTGCATCAAGGAAATGAAATGGGGCCCGGTGGTCGGCGCATACATGGCAGTGCCTCATTGCTGTGCGGAAGATTGTAGGGAACCGCCAGGAGTCGCCTCCCCCCGTCCTTCAGTCCATCGCGCAAATTTCCTGAACCTAACTGCGCCAATGATCCACGCATTCCGGAGTGTCGTTCCGAACATTGTCGACGAACGGGCTGACCGGGTCGACACGCAGCAGTGTGGAGGGATAGCTGGTGCAGAGGGTTAGGACTTGAGTTGGGCTCACCGGCCCGGGCGCGAGCCAGGCACTCGCCTCGGCCAAGTCTAGAATGACCGGCATGCGGTCGTGAATGGGCCTTATGATGTCGTTGGACATTGTGGTCAGGACGACGAATCCTGCTGCGAAAGGTTCGCAGGCCTCATCATAAATTCCGGCGAGAAAGAAAGGTTCTCCATCCGTTCGCCGGACATAGAAGGGTGATTTCGTCTTTCCGTCTGGATGGCGGTGCCATTCAAAGTAGCCATCCGCAGGCAAGACGCAGCGGCGCTTCTGGACACCCTGTTTGAAGGTTGGTTTTTCGGTCGCGACTTCACTGCGAGCGTTGATGAGCTGGAGGCGTTTGGGGTCCTTTCGGGCATAGAAAGGCACCATCCCCCAGCGTACGGTTCGGCACAGGAACCCGTCTTTGGTCCAGATTACTGCCGGGAGGTCTTGCGAAGGCGCGGCATTGAAGCGCTGCGAGATGGTGGTCGGGCCCATCTTCGCGCCCAGGGCGCGAACTTGTTCACGGATGATCGGGGGATTTCGCAGGGTATAGCGGCAGCACATGAGCTCGCATTGGTTGAGGACGGGCAGACACGCACGCCTAATGCCCGACTCCTTCGTCCTGCTTGGCTAACCGGCTCGAATGATCGCTGTCTAGATTTCGGATCGCATAGCGCCAGCCCGCTGCGGCACTTGGCGGCGCACTTCCGTGAAAAGTGCAGGACATGGAGGTCAGGTGACGATCGAGCTCGGGATCGGCCCCGGCGAGATCCACCAGGAGTTCAGCTCCTTCAGGCAATCTTGCCGTGACGCGCAGCACGCGCTCACGGGCTTCGATTGCGGCCAGATTGCGGTAATCAAAGTGGAGCTTAACGAGGATGGATCGATCGGTAGTTTCGCCAATCGTTGACGAACCCCCACAGCCATTCACAATCCTCGAGTCGAAATCGACGGGATCCGGTTGCAGGCGGGTCAGTGTGACGGCAAAGCCGCCTGACGGCGATTTGGTTTCCCGCCAGTCAAAGCAACCGGGCACGTGCTGTGCAAACTGCTGTCGCAGCGGCTCGGGCCGGTGAACATTAAGCAGGGTAAAGCTCTCGCCGACGGCGAGCGTCGACCAGCGACGAAAAATCAGCTCATGTTTTCCCGAGCAGGGAATCAGGCGTGCATCGAGTACTGCGGTTTGTGGCGAACTCATCGGCCGGAGTGCATGGGTTTTGACGGCAGCGATCACCCGACCGTGGTCTCGGGCAACTCTCCACCCTTCGACGGTTTCTGTCGCGCACTGTGCATGGCGAGAATCTGGCGCAGGTTTTGGCCGATGCCTTCGGCGGCGCGAATCAGGTCCAACGCCTCCGGCTCACGCAGGCGCATGCGGCAATGACGGTGCCATAGACCGAGCCATGCCTGGAAGTGCCGCTCCTCGAAATGGAGATGCACGTGCTTGAACGGCATCGGTCCTTTGTAGGCGGCCGGACCGCCGGTGACGCCGGACCAGAAATCAGCAATCTTCTCCAAGTGCGTTGGCCAATCTGAGACATGCACGGCGAAGATCGGGCCGATTTCTGCGTGCTGGCGCACGTCGGCATAGAAGTGACGCAAGAGCTCGGCCAGCGCCGGGCGGCCACCTATCCGGGTGAAAAGTGAAACGGCAGGTTCATGCATGGAATTTAGGCTGTCGGTGCCTCATTCTGCCATGTCGGGTGCCGCAGCACCTTGATATAGATCAATATCTTAGGGAGTTTTGGCGAACAGGAAGCGGCCGGCCGACTGGCTTGGATGGCCGTCCTTCGTTCCGCACAGGTCGTAGAAAGCAGCAATCAATGAGCTAATTTTGGCAATTAGCGCGCAGAATCACCGAGCGAGTGCTGTTACGATCAGCCCAGTCCCATGCAACCGCTTGTCTTCGATCAACTGTGCGCAAGACGTGACCAGATCCTAAAGACATGGGCGGCCCTTCTTTTGGCTGAGCCAGTGACAACCCCGATGGCTGAGCCCCAACTGCTCGCACACCTCTTTGATCGTACGCTTGACCGGATATTCAAGAGGCTCAGGCGACCGTCTCTCGAACCACCGCCGAAGGCCTTCCATTGCGCGTGCGGACGGAGCCCCTATCTCGCCTATTTCCGAGCAGCCGAGCAAACTTTGCTGGAAACGCTGGTGCTAGTTCATGTCGAAAATGCTTCCTTATCGAGCGCGACGAAACGTGCGCAGGATTTGGCCGAGCTGCGGGCGGTCGTCCGGTCGATCGGTAACGAAGAGATCGGGCTCTTCGGCAGCGTCTGTCTAAAGCGACGGAACTGTGTGCCGGCCGAACCCTGCCCACAGTCGTCGACAAATTCCTGTTGCCTTGCGGACGACACTAGCACCGAGAATTGACTGTGGATTCTGGAGCCACTCCCCAGGATTTGAAGCAATGGCGCAGGGAACTGCGGGCGTCACTCCTCGCCCGCCGGACGGCGTGTTCGCCGACGGAGCGTGCCACCTGGAACGAGGCGATTCTCCATTTCCTGACAACGGGCTTCCCCTTTCTTCACGAACTGGTGCTTGGCTTCTGTTGGCCCTACAAGGGGGAGGTGGACCCGCGACCGTTGATCCATCAACTGCGCAAACAGGGCACCCGAGTCGTGCTGCCGGCAGTCGTGGCGAAGCACCAGCCGCTTGAGTTTCGGGAATGGTGGCCCAGGGCCCCGATGAAGGCGGGAGCCCTCGGCATTCCTGTGCCCGAGGGCACGCCCGTGCTTGCACCTGACGCGGTGCTCATTCCGCCTGTTGGATTCAGTGAGTCGGGGTGCCGTCTGGGCTATGGCGGCGGCTACTTCGACCGGACGCTGGCGGCCATGGTGCCTCAACCCCTCAAGATTTGTATCGCCCATGAATTTGCGCGGATCCCGACGATCCACCCGCAGCCGTACGACATTCCCATGGACTTCGTCGTCACGGAGGCCGGCATCCACGCAGTAGCGAACGGCGGCATGGCGCGGATCAACGCCGCTGCCTGTGCACAACTCGCCGCTGGGATCGTGGCCCACCGCCGCGGGCGGCGGACCTAGTTTCTTCGCAACCCGCGTACTTGCTGACAGTTTTCAAGGGTAACGCGCCCGTAGGGCCATCTATGCAAGTCGTGGATGCCTGCCACCGGTGGGAAGGCGGCCCTCTGGATCGAAAACCGGCTCGAAAGCGCCTCTTTAAAAGGCCGCCGGGAACCGAAACTACCGCAGGCGGACCAAGGAGATCCCCAGGCGCAGACGCTCGGTGCGTTGGTCGTAGGACCGCAGGCTTTCCCCATAGCCGTTGAAGTACTGAAGCGTGAGGTAGGTGGCGAAATCCACCACCTGATTGCGGATGGGAATGGTGAGGTCCAGCTGCGTGCTAAAATGATCGAACGACTTGCCCATGCGTCCCGTGTAACTGAGCGCCACACCGTTGCCGCGTCCCAGCGCGACCATCCAATCGGCATAGCCGCGATAGTCGTCGAGGTTGGGATTGTCCGACAATCCGCCTACGTAAACCGCCAAACGTGGGCTGACGATCAAGTGCCAGCTGTCTGCTCGACCCAACAGCAACCCGCGCCGGAAAAACGCGGAATTCAGGCTGCGTGAGGCCGGGGCAGCCCCACCGTTCGACTCATGTTGGAAACCAGTCTGGTAGCCGAGCCAAGTCGGCCCTCCCGTGTCACCGGCTGACGCCGGAGTGTAGGACTCAAAAAACAGCGACGGCATGTAGCTGGTGTCGTAAAACGGACTGGAATTTGCGTCGATGTCCCAGAGCGAACGTTGCGTGTATCCAAATTGCAGGGCGCGCAACGGGTGGACGGCATCCCCGGTACCGAAACCGCGGAGGCGATATTTGAAACTCAACTGGAATTTGGCCGCCGGTGCTTTGTCGCCATACACAAAATAGATCGCCTCGTGTGCGCCAAAGCGGTTCCAGAAGGTTCGGTCAAGGGAGGCAACGACTGGGGCGGGTGACACATCTGCGGTGGCGAGCCCAGGCGCATTCTTCGGTGCTGCTGCTGCCGGTCCTCTCGCCAATAGAACCGTTCGCAGCGGGACGGAGTCGGGACCGGCGACTTCCAAGTATACCGGACCATTTGTAGCATCCGGCATCACGAACACATAGTGATGACGGACAAAGGCACCGGCTTCGATCGATGGCGATTCCACCTTGTCTGCGTGGAGTTCGACGACGGTGGATCGCTCGCCCGCAATCAGTTTTCCAGGGAGCAGGCGGGGAGCATCGAACTGGGTGCTGGCTGCAGTCGGATTGAAGACGATAAGGGAGATATTGACCGTTTCCCCCGGGGTCACGCTGTCGGGTGGTGGCACCAAGGTTGCCAGGGTGTCTTTTCCCAGGAGGTTTGGCGCGATGGTGGTGAAGAGGGCTAGCAATAAGAGGATTTTCATAGGTCGTTGGACGGGGCATCCGCTTTCGAGGTGAGAATGCGGCGGTTCTCGAATCCACTGCCAGTGCGACACCGTCATTCCCCCGCGCAAGGCTGGCCAAACCGGGAGGAATCGCCCCGATAGCGGAGAGGTTCTTACGGGAATTGGCTGGTGATGTCCGTTGTCATGATTTTCGGGTTGCGGTGGGTCCTCCCTGCCACCGTCCAGACCTCAGTGATGGAATCCGGGCGCGTTTTTGACGCGGAAAGACGCTACGGCCACCGCAACCCAGAACAGCGACCGCAGGGTCATCGCGCCGAGAGTGCGGGTTTCGTAGGCGCCTCCGCCAAAGACGTGAACGGCGAAGGCGGCGAAGATTACCAGGGTGGAGATCGCCAGCAGGAGCGACAGCCCGGCGGCCCAGCGTTTACCCCACAGCAAGCCCGACCCGGCCAAGACGTAGAGGAAACCCGCGAGGAAGTTGAACCAAAGCACGAAGGGGACCGTGTGACCCAATGCGGCGCGAACCTCCGTGCTGCCAAACAGGGCTCGGCCGCCGCTCACAATGGTGACGAGGCCAAAGACGACGGCGGCAAGGGCGAGACCTTGCAGGATTCGATTCGGTTTCATGGTCTGGACGTTAAGTTCGGTGGATGGTGGCTCAGGGTCGCCGTTCGGGGAGCGGGCTCCAGCCGGGGTGATCGAAGTATTTCGGATATTCGCGCAGCGCTTCAGCCAGCTTCGCCCCACCGTCCCCGGACGCGGGATTCGCGGTCGTCGCCGCTGCGCCAGCCATAAGTTCGTTGATCAGGACGTGCAGGGTTGCGTCTGCCTTGGGCTCAAGTTGGCAGTTTTGTATGAGGTAGGTGACATTTTCCTGAACAGTGTCCGCCAAAACTTTCGCCTGTGCCGACGGCAAGGCGCCGGGTTCTGAGGTGGCCAGGGTTTGAGCGACTGCGTCGCGAATGCGTTGCATTCCGATCCGCAGCGGTTCGTCGGTCGCCCAACGTTTGCCTTCATTGAGCGAAAGCGCGGCCGCGCCATGGTCGCTGTGATCATGAGCACCGGCGTGGCCGTGATGCAAATGGGTCCAGACCGCATAGGAGAGGCCGACCAGGACGATGACGAGGAATACGGCGATGAGGCGCCAGCGGTTTTTTTTAGCAGGGGTTTTCATGGTGATTTGCGGGTTTCGATCGGCAGACGACGTGCAGCAGAAAGGTTCACTTTACGGCGTATTTGTCCGGAGCCGGTTCAAAGCCCCGGCCTTCTCCAGCCTCCTCGTAGGTTATCCCGTCTCGGATGTGATAGATCCGCTTGAAGGTGGGAATGATCTTCTCGTCATGGGTCACCACGATGACCGCGGTCTCGAAGCGGCGGGCCATGTCGTTTAGGATGCGGATCACCGCCAGAGCTCGCTCACTGTCGAGCGGGGCGGTGGGCTCATCGGCGAGGATCACCGGGGGCCGGTTGACGAGCGCCCGAGCGATGGACACGCGCTGCTGCTCGCCACCGGAAAGTTGCGACGGCATGGCTTTGGCGCGATGCGCGACATCGAGCGCTTCGAGCAGTTCCACGGCCCGCTTCCGGGCTTCCTCGTTGGGCAGGCCGGCCAGCATGGGCAGCAGGGCAACGTTGTCGGTTACGTCGAGAAATGGGATCAGATAGGGTGCCTGAAACACGAAGCCAATCTTGTCCCGGCGCAGTTCCCGCAGATCGGATATCTTCCAGCCTTGGTCGTAGATCACGTCTTCGCCCAGCGACATGCGCCCGGCGGTCGGCTCGATGACCGCACCCAGGCACTTGAGCAGGGTGGTTTTGCCGGAGCCCGAGGGGCCGACCAGCCCGACGACTTCGCCCGGAGCGACGCGCATGTCCACGCCCTTGAGCGCATCGACGGCGGTATCGCCCTCGCCGTAGCGCTTGCGCAGCCCCTCGATCTTGATGCCTTGCCAGTGCATATCAGCCTCCGATCGCCTCCGCCGGATCCACTTTGAGGGCGGCCCGGATGGCCAGCACGCTGGCCAGCACACAGATTACCATCAGCGCAAAGAAACCCCAGGCCGCATCGACCGGTTCGAGCAGGACATATTTTGGGAAAAACGGCGCCCAGACGGTGGCCGCTATTTTACCCACCACGAAGCCAATGATGCCGAGACCGACCGCCTGCTGCATGATCATCCCGGCGATGGTGCGGTTTTTGGTGCCGATCAGTTTCAGCACGGCAATCTCACGGATTTTTCCCAGGGTCAGCGTATAGATGATGAAGGCGACGATCGCGGCGCTGACGATGGCCAGGATCACCAGAAACATGCCGATCTGCTTGGCCGAGGTTGCGATCAGCTTGCGGATCAGGAGTTCCTCCATCTGCGCCCGGGTATAGACCTGAAGCCGTTTCCAGCGGCGGATGGGCTCGGCCACTTCCTCCGGGGTGAAGCCCGGGAGGATTTGCACCAACACCGCGTTGACGGAGGTATTGATGCTTTGTGAGGCGATCACCGAATCGAGCAAGCCGGGCACCCCTGGTCGGTTATAGATCGGATTGTCCGTTGTGCGGCGCCGCTGATGGACGATGGCGTCGTTGTCCTTGAGGAATTGCGCCGCCTGGGCGTCTTTCAGTGCAATAAAGACCATCGGATCGCCGCTGGATGAAACCATGCGGCGGGTTAGCCCGACCACCGTGTAGATGTTGCGACGAATCTGGATGCGCTCGCCGAGTTTGAACTTGGTCGCCACGTCGGCCACGGCTTCGTAGTGCCCGCGGGTGATCTGTCTTCCGGCGATCAGATATCCGGGTTGACCGGGTTCGCCGGGTCCGCCCGGCACAACGCCAACGACCATGGAGCGCACGTCGGTATCGCCGTGCCGCACCTGCATGGTTAGGTAGGTCACGTTGGCCGCCCGAGCGACGCCAGACATGCCCAGGATCCCGCGGTACACGTCATCATACAGGCTCGATGACTCGGCATAGGGCCCGAGCGTATCCTTTTGTACCACCCACAGGTCCGCCCCGCTGTTGTCGAGCAGGGCTTTTCCATCATCCACCATGCCGCGATAAACGCCCGCCATGGTCAGCGTGACGCCGATCAATAGGCCAAGCCCAACGCCGGTGAAGACAAACTTGCCCCACGAGTGCAGAATATCACGTCCGGCCAGACTGATCATGGCGATACTCCCGGCAGTCGCTCAACCAGTTTCACCCGGGTATGGGCGCCAAGTGAGCGCCCGCTGTAGACGACCACCTGCGTGCCCGGCTCAACTCCCTCAAGAATCTGCACCCGGCCGTCAAGGTCAGTGGCCCCCATCTTGATGGGCGCGAATTGGAGGGAGTTGCCCGTAATGAGCCAGACGCCAAGACGCCCGCCGACTCGCTGCACGCTGGCATTGGGCACCACGGGTGCCGCCGGCAGGGCAGGGAGGGCAACGGTTACTTCCACCAATTCACCGACTGGCGGCAACGGCTCCGGTATCGTGTTAAAAACTACCTTGGCGAGGGTCTCTTCGGTCACGGTATCGGCGACCGGCTCAACGCGCAGCACTTGCCCGGCGATCGTGCGACCCGCTTGGGAGCGGAGCACGATCCGGGCGGGCAGGTCCGGGCGCAGACCCGTGGCGCGGAGTTGCTCGAAGCGCACATTGACCCAGAGGCTGGTCGGATCGATCAGTTCCACCACCGCCACCTGATCGGCATTGCCATCACTCCCCGCA
>CAZGJB010000097.1:0-11364 GCA_964526145.1 uncultured Opitutaceae bacterium | reverse complement strand
GTCATGGTCCTGGCCTGCTTCGTCGTGATCTGCCACGTCTCGCGCGACGGCACCAACGTCGCCATCAGCGAACTCGCCGGACTCCACCGCCGCGCCCCGCTCCTCGCCCTCACCCTGCTCGTGGGCATCTTCGCCCTTGCCGGCATCCCGCCCTTCGTCGGGTTCATGGGCAAGCTGGGCCTCCTCACCGCCGCCCTCGCCCGCGGCCACACGGCCCTCGTCATCATCACGGTCATCAACTCCGCCGTCGCGGTTTACTATTACCTCCGCATCATCCGCGCGACGTTCTTCGGTGAGACCGAGGGCGAGCAGACGAAAATCACCCTCACCCCGGCCGCCATCGGCCTCTGCGTGGTGCTAATGGTGGTGACTACCGCCCTCGGCGTCTTCCCGGCCCAGGTTGTCGACGCCATCGCCAACGCCCTCCCGGCCGCGATCGCGCTGGCGCCGTAGGCACGGGCAAGCGGGTCTCTCGCGGAGACGCGGAGGCCGCGGAGTTTTGACCGCGCGGATATCCCACCATCGGCAAGCCTACGGCGGGCAAGCAAGGATTGCACTGATTGCAGTCCCGGCATCATTCTGCGGCCATCTCTCCCAGCCCCATCCGCTAACCCGCCAATCCGTGCCATCCGTGAAATCCGTGGTTAAAAAATCCTCCCCCGCCTCTTCCAAGCTGGCCCTCAATGGCGGACCCAAGTCGGTCACCCAAGACCACAAGGACCTGTTTCACTGGCCGATCGTCACCAAGGAGGACGAGAAAGCCGTGCTCGACGTGCTCCGCCGCGGGGCGATGAGCGGGACCGACATCACCAAGCAGTTCGAGCGCGAGTTCTCCGCCTGGATCGGCCGCGATTTCGCCCTCGGCTACTGCAACGGCACCGAGAGCCTGCGCGCCGCGCTGTGGGCCTGCGGCGTCGGCGCGGGCGACGAGATCATCTGCCCCGGCATGACTTATTGGGCGAGCTGCACCGCCGCCCTCACCCTCGGCGCCGCGGTCAACTTCGCCGAGATCCTGCCGGACACCCTCTGCATCGACCCCAAGGACATCGAGCACCGCATCGGGCCGCGCACGAAGGCCATCATGGTCGTGCACTATTGCGGCTATCCCTGTGACATGGACGCGATCCTCAAGATCGCGCGGAAGCACAAGGTCAAGGTCATCGAGGACGTCTCCCACGCCCACGGGGCCCTCTACAAGGGCCGCAAGGTCGGCACCTTCGGCGACATCGCCGCGATGAGCCTCATGGCCGGCAAGAGCCTCGCGATCGGCGAGGCCGGCATCATGGTCACCGACAACCGCGATCTCTACGAACGCTGCGTCGCCTACGGTCACTACGAGCGCACCGGTCTGCCCAGCAACTACAACGCCGTCGACCGCAGCATCTTCAACCCGGCACTCAACCACTTCGCGGGCCTGCCGCTGGGCGGCTACAAGCACCGCATGAACCAGACCTGCTCCGCCATGGGTCGCGTGCAGCTGAAGCACTACGACCGGCGCATGCAGGAAATCCAGGATGCCATGAACCGCTTCTGGGACCTGCTCGACGGCGTCCCCGGCCTCAAGGCCCACCGCCCGCCGGCAAAGAGCAAGTCCACGATGGGCGGATGGTATGCCTCCCGCGGACTCTACCGCGCCGCCGAACTCGGCGGCCTGTCCTGCGAGAAATTCTGCGAGGCCGTCCGCGCCGAGGGCGTCCCCTGCGGCCCGGGCGCCAACATGCCGCTGCACACGCATGCCGTGTTCCACGACGCCGACCTCTTCAATCACGGCAAGCCCACCATGATCGCCTTCGGCCAGCGCGACGTCCGGCAGGGCCCCGGCAGTTTGCCCGTCGTCGAGAGCATCCGCGAGATCGCCTACTCGATCCCGTGGTTCAAACACGACCGCCCGGCGATCATCAAAAAGTTCGCCAACGCGTACCGCAAAGTCGCCGAGCACGCGGACGAAGTCGGGAAGTAGATACAGGAATCACGGATTACACGGATTGCATGGGTTTGGCGAATGAGGCGTGGCAGGATGGCCACAAGAGGCACAAAAGGCTCAAAATCCTAATTCCGATTATGTGCCTTTTGCGCCTTATGTGGCCATCTCACCCGGCTCCATCTGCCTGATCCGTGCATCCGTGTAATCCGTGGTCAAAAAATTCCGGGTCCATCCGCGGTTCAGTTAACTCCTTATGGAGTAACGGTTCGTTGCCGACTTTTGTCATAAATGGGTTAGGCTGGGGGCAACAAAAGCACCCCATGTCCAAGCTCACCGACTCCGAAACTTCCCGCCTGCATCCCGAGACCCTCGCGCTCAGCTACGGCTTCGATCCGTTTCTCAGCGAGGGCGCGGTCAAACCGCCGGTTTTTCTCACCTCGACCTTTGCCTTCCACAAGGCCGCCGAGGGGAAACAATTCTTCGCCTGGGCCCACGGCGAGGGCGGACCGCGCAGCAAGTACAACATGGGCCTGATCTACTCGCGGCTCAACAACCCCAACCTCGAGATCTTCGAGGACCGCATCGCCCTCTGGGAGGGCATGAAGGACGCGTACAGTTTTTCCAGCGGCATGGCCGCCATCTCCACCACGCTGCTCGCGACGCACCGGCCCGGCGACGAGATGATCGTCTGCGCGCCCGTCTACGGCGGCACCGACGGCTTCATCCATCATTTCCTGAAGGAATTCGGCATCACCGCGCACTTCATCCGCGCCGGCGTCGACGCACCCGCCCAAGCCGAAAAGCTCATCACGCCGCGCACGCGCTCGATCTTCGTCGAAAGCCCGGCCAACCCGAACAACCGCCTCACCGACATCGGCGCCCTGAAGGCCCTCGCCCTGCGCCACGCCCCGGCGCCCGCCGACGGCAGCAGCCGGATCCTCGTGCTCGTGGACAACACCATGGCCGGCCCGGTCTTCGCGCATCCCGCCAAGGTCGGCGCCGACATCGTGCTCTATTCGGCCACCAAGTTCATCGGCGGCCACTCCGACGTCGTCGCCGGCGTGGCTCTCGCCAATGACCCCGCCATCATCTCCGCCATCGCGAACCACCGGGCCATGCTCGGCGGCATGCCCAACCCGTACACGGCGTGGCTGCTCACACGCTCGCTGGAGACGCTGAAGATCCGCGCGGAGAAGGCGCAGGCCAACGCCATGCAGGTGGCCGCCTTCCTCGTCGCGCACCCGAAGGTCCGCAAGGTGAACTACCTCGGGCTGCTGCGCGCCGGCGATCCCGAGCACGCGATCTACCAGAAGCAGCAGAGCGGCCCCGGTTCGCTGATCTCGTTCTACATCCGCGGCGGCGAGAAGGAGGCATTCGCCTTCCTCGACAGCCTCAAGCTCTTCCGCCTCGCGGTCTCGCTCGGCTCGACCGAGTCGCTCGCGCAGCACCCGGCCGCGATGACGCACTCCGGGCTAACCCCCGAGGACAAGGCCCGCGGCGAGATCTCCGACGACCTGGTCCGCCTCAGCATCGGCATCGAGCACCCCGACGACCTCATCTGGGACCTCGACCAGGCGCTCGCGCAGGTCTGATTCGCGCCTCAGGCTAAAAGCATTTCACGCGGAGACGCGGAGTGCGCGGAGACGATTACCGTCTTTCTCCGCGTCCTCCGCGTGAGGCAAATCCAAGCACCGCAGCAGGCTCAGACCTTCCAGCTCTGGAGGATCTTCTGGTAGTTGGCGCGCTCGTGGGCGGCGGGGTCGGGGCAGCGGCGGAGATTCATCGCGCCGCGGAACTCGTCCACGTTGGCGTACCCGTGCGCGGTCATCCACTCCTGCAGGCCTTCCAGCAGCAGCGTGATCGTGCGCGGCCCCTGCCGCAGGATGAGGGAGACGAGCTGCACCGAGTGCGCACCCGCCAGCAGCGCCTTCACGAGATCCTCCGTGCTGTGCACGCCGCCGGAGGCCGACAGCGATGCCCGCACGTGCGGCGAGATGATCGCCAGCCAGCGCAGCCGCATCAGGAGCTCGCTCGAGTCGGAGAGCTTCAACTGCGGCTCCACCTCGAGGTCCTCGATGTTGAAGTCGGGCTGGTAGAAGCGATTGAAGATCACGATGCCACGCGCCCCGGCTTCCTGCAGGAGCAGGGCGAAGTTCGCCGGCGCCGTGTGGAAGGCGGAGATCTTGACCGCGACCGGGATGCGCACCGTCGAGGTGACGCTGCGCACGGTCTCCAGCATGTCGGCCTCGACCTCGTCGCCCGGCACCTCGGGATCGGTCACGAGCTGGTACAGGTTCAGCTCGATCGCGTCGGCGCCGGCCGCCTCGAACTTGGCGGCATAATCGGTCCAGCCACCGGGCCGGCAGCCGTTGAGCGAGGCGATGACGGGGATGTTGAGCTGCTTCTTCAACCGCTCGATCTGCTTCAGGTACAGCTCGGGCGCGAGTTGGTACTCGTCGTAGGCCGGGAAGTACGAGGTGGCCTCGGACACGCTCTCGGCCGGGGTCTCGAGGTGATAGGTCAGCGCACGCTGCTCGGCGTCGATCTGCTCCTCGAAGAGCGAACGCATCACGATGGCGGCGGCGCCGGCATCCTGGAGCTGGTGGGCCGCACTGCCGTTGTCGGCGAATGGCGAGGCCCCGACGATGAGCGGGTTGCGGAGTTTGAGTCCGAGATAGTCGGTCGTGAGGTTCATGACTTGGCGGGGGCGGCCGGGGCCGTGGGAGGAGTTGAGGTCTTGCCGTTGGTGCCCGCCGGTTGGGCGAGCTGCTGATAGATGGCGTAGTGCTTGTGCACCTGGGCCTGCGCCAGCACGGCCAGTTCCGAGGCCCGGGCCGGGTCGACGTTCTTCAGGATGCCGAAGCGCGTCTCGTTGCCCATGAACCGGCTGAGCTCGGTCTTTGGCGCGGGCGAGTCGAGCCGCAGCGGCACACCACCCTGCTCCAGCACGCGCGGGTCGTGGCGGAAGAGCGGCCAGTAGCCGGTATCCACCGCGAGCTTCTGCTGCTCGAGTCCGAGGTGCAGCGGGAAGCCGTGCGCGATGCAGTGCGAGTAGGCGATGATGAGGGCCGGGCCCTGGTGCGCCTCGGCCTCGCGGAAGGCCGTGAGCGTCTGGCTGTCCTTGGCACCGAAGGCGACCTTGGCGACGTAGACGTGGCCGTATTGCATCGCCATGAGCGCGAGGTCCTTCTTCGCCGTCCCCTTGCCCCCGGAGGCGAACTTGGCCACCGCCGCCATCGGGGTGGACTTGGACGACTGGCCGCCGGTGTTCGAGTAAACCTCGGTGTCGAGCACGAGCACCTTCACGTTGGCGCCGGAGGCGAGGACATGGTCCAGGCCGCCGTAGCCGATGTCGTAGGCCCAGCCGTCGCCGCCGATGATCCAGACCGTCTTCTTCACGAGGTCGTCGGCCAGCGCCAGGAGGCGGGCGACATCCGGGCCGCTCGAGCCCTTGAGGGCCTGGCGCAGGGCGAGCACGCGCTCGCGCTGGGCTGCGATGCCGGCCTCGGTGGACTGGTCGGCGTC
Source organism: uncultured Opitutaceae bacterium (assembly GCA_964526145.1). GTDB lineage: Bacteria > Verrucomicrobiota > Verrucomicrobiia > Opitutales > Opitutaceae > UBA2377. Next base: position 5,915 of record CAZGJB010000097.1, on the reverse strand, counting down.
GAGGATCGCCTTGGCGAGCGTGTCGCCGAGGCGCGGGGCCAGCTTGGCCACGAACTCGCGGGCCGTGCGGTGGCGCTGCTCGACGGCGAGGTGGATGCCAAGACCGAACTCGGCGTTGTCCTCGAAGAGCGAGTTGGCCCAGGTCGGGCCGCGGCCTTCACGGTTGGTGCAATAGGGCGTGGTCGGCAGGTTGCCGCCGTAGATCGAGGAGCAGCCGGTGGCATTGGCCACGAGCAGGCGGTCGCCGACGAGCTGCGTGAGCAGCTTGATGTAGGGCGTCTCGCCGCAGCCGGCGCAGGCGCCGGAGAACTCCATGAGGGGCTCGAGGAACTGCGTGCCCTTGACCGTGGTGAGATCCACCTTGGTGCGATCCGGATCCGGGAGCTTCATGAAGAAGTCCCAGTTCGCGCGCTCGCGCTCGAGGATCGGCGGCTGCGCGACCATGTCGATCGCCTTGTGCCGCGGGTTGGTCTTGTCCTTGGCCGGGCAGACCTGCACGCAGATCGAGCAGCCGGTGCAGTCCTCGGCCGCGACCTGGATCGTGTACTTGCTGCCCGGGAAGTCCTTGGCCTTGAAGTCGGTGGAGGCGAAGCCGGCCGGCGCCGTGGCCAGCTCGGCCGCGGGATAGATCTTGGCGCGGATGGCGGCGTGCGGGCAGACGAGCACGCACTTGTTGCACTGGATGCAGATGGAGGCGTCCCAGGCCGGGATCTCGAGCGCGATGTTGCGCTTCTCGAAGCGGGCGGTGCCGGTCGGCCAGCAGCCGTCGAGCGGGATGGCGCTGACGGGCATGAGGTCGCCTTCCTCGGCGAGGAGGCGGGCGGTGACCTTCTGCACGAACTCCGGCGCATGGCTGAAGCTCGGCGGCACGGAGGCGACGGCGTCGGCCGCCGCTTCCTTCGGGATCGAGACTTCCTTCAGGCCGGCGAGCGCGGCGTCGACCGCGGCGTAGTTCATCTTCACGATCTGCTCGCCCTTGCGGCCGTAGGTCTTGTCGATGGCCTTCTTGATCTGCTTGATGGCCTCGGCCTGCGGCAGGACGCCGGAGAGCGCGAAGAAGCAGGTCTGGAGGACGGTGTTGGTGCGGCGGCCCATGCCGCTCGCCTGCGCGACTTGAGTGGCGTCAATGACGTAGAGCTTGAGGCCGCGGGCGATGATCTTCTGCTGCCAGTCGAGCGGCAGCTTCTGCCAGGTCTCCTCGGGGCTGTACGGGGAATTGAGGAGCACGGTCGCCTTCGGGCCGGCGTATTTCAGGACGTCGGTGCGGCCGACGAAGCTGAACTGGCTGCAGGCCACGAAGTCGGCGACGCTGATGAGGTACGGCGCCCGGATCGGCCGCGGGCCGAAGCGCAGGTGCGAGATCGTCATCGAGCCCGATTTCTTCGAGTCGTACACGAAGTAGCCCTGGGCGTAGTTGGAGGTCTGCTCGCCGATGATCTTGATGGAGTTCTTGTTCGCGCCGACGGTGCCGTCGGCGCCCAGGCCGATGAAGACGCAGCGGCGGACGTCGGGGGCCTCGATGTTGAACTCGGCCTCGTACGGGATCGAGGTGCCGGTGACGTCGTCGACGATGCCGACGGTAAAGTGGTTCTGCGGCTCCCAGGTGTTGAGGTGGGTGAAGACGCCGCGGACCATGCCCGGGGTGAATTCCTTCGAGACCAGGCCGTAGCGGCCGCCGATGATGCGCGGGGAGCCGGCGAGGGGCGAACGGCCCTCGGCCAGCGCCGTCTGGACGTTGAGGTACAGCGGCTCGCCGAGGGAGCCGGGCTCCTTGGTGCGGTCGAGCACCGCGATCGCCTTGGTGGTTTTCGGCAGGGCGGCCAGGAACGACTTGAGGTGGAAAGGCAGGTAGAGGCGGCAGGCGATGACGCCGACCTTCTCGCCCTTGGCGACCATCCAGTCGACCGTCTCGCAGATGGTCTCGATGCCGCTGCCCATGGCGATGATCACGCGCTCGGCCTCGGGGTGGCCGTGGTAGTCGAACAGGTGGTACGAGCGGCCGGTGACGGCGGCGAACTGGTCCATGATCCCCTGCACGATGCCCGGGAGGGCGTCGTAGAACCGGTTCACGGCCTCGCGGCCCTGGAAATAGACGTCGGGGTTCTGGGCCGTGCCGCGGATCGTCGGCTTGTCGGGCGACATGGCGCGGGCGCGGAAGGCGGCGATGTCCTCCTCGGGGACGATGGCCCGGATGTCGGCGTCGGAGAGCTGGGCGATCTTGGCCGCCTCGTGCGACGTGCGGAAGCCGTCGAAGAAGTGGATGAAGGGGATGCGCGACTTGTAGCTGGCCGCGTGGGCGATGAGGGCGAAGTCGTGGGCCTCCTGCACGGAGTTGCTGCAGAGGAGCGCGCAGCCCGTGGCGCGGCAGGCGTTGATGTCGGAGTGGTCGCCGAAGATCGAGAGACCCTGGGCCGCGAGGGCGCGGGCGCTCACGTGCAAGGTCAGGGGCAAAAGCTCGCCCGCGATCTTGTACAGGTTGGGGATCATCAGGAGCAGGCCCTGCGAGGCGGTGAAGGTGGTCGTCAGCGCACCGCCCAGGAGGCCGCCGTGCACGGCGCCGGCGGCGCCGCCCTCGGACTGCATCTCAACGACGCGCGGCACCTCGCCCCAGAGGTTCTTTTTGCCGGCGGCGGCCCACTCATCGCAGAATTCCGCCATGGGCGACGAGGGCGTGATCGGGTAGATCACGACCAGCTCGTTGAGCCGGTAGGAAGTGGAGGCGACGGCCTCGTTGGCGTCGCACGTGACAAAGACGGGATTGGCGGTCGGACTGGGCATGGTATGGATGGCCGCCGGGGGGAGTCCCGGGGACCGTTTCCAGCATGCCAATTAACGCCCGCTTATGCTGCGCATATCTTGGCATTCGCGATGCGAGGATTGGCAGACCGGGAGAATTTTGCGCGTCGTCAGGCTGCGCATTATTGGCTCGTTCCGGTCGGCGATTGAACCCACGAATCTAGGCCGGAAGCGCGGTCCGCCGGGCAATTGCGGCACCGCCTCCGCTCCATGCTCTTCGCCCTCAAGAAATTCGTTTCGTATTTCCTAATGCCCCTGCAGTTCAGCCTGGGCCTAATACTTGTCGGCACCCTCCTCGGACTCCTCACGCGCCGGGTCCGCCTGGGGCGGATCTTGGTCCTCGTCGGCGTCGGGCTCCTCGTGGTGCTGAGCCACAAGCAGGTCGGCATGGCGCTGCTGCACCCGCTCGAAACCCGCTACGCGCCCATCCCCGACGTCGCGCCCGGTGCGCCGGTGCCCGCCAACCTCGCGGCGTGCCGGGCCGTGGTGGTGATGGGGAGCGGCCACTCCGACACGCCTGGATTGGCGGCGTCGCACCGACTGAGCACCTCCGCCCTCGCCCGCTTGGCCGAGGGCGCGCGCATCGCCCGCCTCGTGCCCCAGGCGCGGGTCGTCTGCAGCGGCCCCGGCGAAACGGGGCACGACACCCATGCCACGGTCCTGGCCCGGGCCGCGACCGCGCTGGGCGTGGCCCCCGGGCGCATCGAGCTGATCGCCGACGCCCGCGACACAGAGGAGGAGGCCGCGGCCCTGGCCCGCAGGTTCGGCACCGAACCGATCGCCGTCGTGACCTCCGCCTGGCACATGCCCCGCACCGTCGCGCTCCTGCGCCGGCACGGACTCAACGTCCTCCCCTGCCCGGCCGATTTCACCGCCCGACCCAACCCCGATTTCCGCTGGAACGACTGGACCTGCGACCTGAGCGGCCTCGAGCGCAGCACCAAGGCGGTCTACGAATACCTCGGCCTCGCCTGGGCCAAACTCCGCGGCCGCGCGTAATCCTGCGCCCGTGGTTCAGAATGATTTGTTGCACGTTTGTCACAAACGTCGCTACTCAAGGACCGCATGTTCTCGCTCAAAAAGCTATTCGGCAAAGACGACAAGTTTTTCGATCTGCTGGAGGAAGGAGCGGACGCGGCCAACACCAGCGTCACCCTGCTTGGCACTTACCTGCAGCATCTGGCCTCCGGGGCCTCGCCCGCCAACCTCGACGATTTCGTGCAGAGCCGCCGCAAGGAAAAGCGCGTGCGCCACGAGATGACCGAGGCGCTCAGCAAGACCTTCGTCACGCCGCTCGAGCGCGAGGACATCGAGGAACTCTCCTTCGCCCTCTACCGGATTCCCAAGGCCGTCGAGAAGATCGTCGAGCGCTTCTCCATCTATCCCGGCAAGATCCCGCACGCCGCCTTCCAGCGCCAGGCCGAACTCCTGAAGGCCGCCGCCGATGCCGTCTCCTTCATGGTCAAGGAGCTGCGCGGCGGCACCAACATCGAGCGCATCCGCGAGGCCAACGACCGCCTGCAGTTCGCCGAGGGTGAGGCCGACAAGGTCATGCTCGAGCTGCTCAAGGAGCTCTACCAGGGTCCGGCCGACGCCAAGGAACTCGTCATCCTGCAGGAGATTTACGAGCTGGTGGAGCGCGCCGTCGACCGGTGCCGCAACGCCGGCAACGTGGTCGTCCAGATCGTGCTGAAACACTCCTGAGCCGCCGGCGCCATCTCCCATGACGCTGTTCCTGCTCGTTCTGCTGGCCGCGCTGATCTTCGAGTACATCAACGGCTTTCACGACACGGCGAACGCCATCGCCACCGTCGTCTCGACCAAGGTCCTCTCGCCGCGCCAGGCCGTCGCCTGGGCCGCCTTCTGGAACCTGGTCGGCGCCCTCATGGGCACGGCGGTTGCCACAACCATCGGCCGCGGTCTGGTCGACACGAGCTTCGTCAACCTGACCACGGTGCTGAGCGCGCTGCTCGCCGCCATCGTCTGGGGTCTCTTCACCTGGTGGCTCGGCCTCCCCTCCAGTTCCAGCCACGCGCTCGTCGGCGGACTCTGCGGCGCCGCCCTGGGGGCATCGAACGGCAACTGGAGCGCACTCAAGTGGCACGTCGTGGACGCCAACGGCAACCACAGCGGCCTCTGGCCCAAGATCGTGCTGCCCATGTTCTCCTCGCCGATGCTCGGCTTCATCATCGGCGCGCTGCTCATGTACCTGCTCATCATGGCGCTGCACCGGGCCACCCCGCGATTCGTCGGCCTAGTGTTCGGCAAGGCCCAGCTCCTCAGCGCCGGTTTCATGGGCTACAGCCACGGCTCCAACGACGCGCAGAAGACCATGGGCATCATCACCCTCGCCCTGTTTACCGGCACTCAGGCCGGGATCTTCGCGAATCTTCCGACCGGTCTCGGCTTCCTCTACACCCCGGAGTTCATCGTCCCGCGTTGGGTGATGATCACCTGTGCCCTCACCATGGCCGCCGGAACCGCCGCGGGTGGCTGGCGCATCATCCGCACGATGGGGCACAAGATGGTAAAGCTGCAGCCGATCCACGGCTTCGCCGCCGAGACGACCGCCGCCTTCATCATCCACGGCGCGTCCACCATCGGCGTTCCGCTCTCCACGACCCACGTCATCTCCACCTCCATTATGGGCGTCGGCGCCTCCAAGCGCCTCAGCGCCGTGAAGTGGGGTGTCGTCGAGCGCATCATCTGGGCCTGGGTCCTCACCCTCCCCGTCACCGGCCTGCTGGGCTTCCTGATCGAGCTCGCGATTAAATAGGGACGCCGCGCGGCGGACGTTTCAGCACTTGCAGGATTTCCGGCTTTCCCAGCCGATCACCTTGCCCAGCCGGTCGAATTCGAACCGACAGCAGTCCTGCAATTTCTTCTTCAACATCGCCCGGCCGCGCCGCACCCGCGCCTTCACGGCCGACAGCGACAGGTTGAGCCGCAGCGCGATCTTGGCGAGCGGCAGGCCCTCCATCTCGGCCAGGCGCACCGGCTCGCGGTACGTCTCGGGCATCTCCGCAAGGAACCGCTGCATCGTGCGCAGCACGGCGACGCGCAGCTCGTCCGGTCCCTCGGCCGGCTCCGCCGCCAGCGACGGCGGGAGCTCCGCCGTC
>CAZGJB010000096.1:0-11367 GCA_964526145.1 uncultured Opitutaceae bacterium | reverse complement strand
GTTCGAGCGTGCCGAACCCGCCCGGCAGCGCCACGAAGCCGTCGGCGCGCGTCTCCATGAGCAGCTTGCGTTCGCGCATCGTCACGACCGTGACGAGCTCGTCGGCCTCGTCGAAGGCCAGCTCGCGCGCCTTCATGAATTCCGGGATGACTCCGACGACCCGGCCGCCGGCCGACTTGGTTCCGCGGGCCACCGCGCCCATCAGGCCATTCTTGCCGCCGCCGTAAACGAGGCCCCAACCCTGCGCCACCAGTTCGCGACCCAATTGCTCGGCCACGGCATAGTATTTCGGATCGAGGCGGTCACTGGAGGCACAATAGACGCAGAGAAGCTTGGGCATGGGGAGGAACCACGAATGGACACGAAGGGACACGAATTCAACCCAAGCTTGGCGCGACTTTAGCATGGTCCCGATTCCATTCGTGCCTATTCGTGTCACTTCGTGGTTTCCTCTTCTGATTATCGCGGTCGCCTCGCGCCCTCGCCCACGGGTCTGCTGCACCTTGGCCATGCGCGCACCTTTTGGATCGCCGCCGAGCGGGCGCGGCAGGCCGGCGGCAAACTGTTCCTGCGCAACGACGATCTCGACGCCATCCGGTTCAGGCTCGATTTCGTCGATGCCATGATCGAAGACCTGCGCTGGTTGGGCCTGCGCTGGGAAGAGCCCGTCGTCGCCCAGAGCCAGCACCGGGCGCTCTACCGCGCCGCCTTGGAGAAACTGCATGCCGCCAAGATGATCTTCCCGTGCACCCGTTCGCGTCGCGACGTGATCGAGGCGGCCGGCGCACCGCACGAGGGCGGGGAGAATGACGAGCCGGTCTATCCGCCCTCGTTCCGCCCAGCCGCCGAGGCGCCTTTGCCGCCCCTCGGCGAAACGATTGCGGTCAATTGGCGCTTCCGCGTGCCTGACGGCGAGACCGTCGCCTTCACCGACGGCAAGCTCGGACCCCAGGCAGCGTTGGCCGGCCGCGACTTCGGCGACTTCCTCGTCTGGCGCAAGGACGACGTCCCCAGCTACCAGCTCGCCTGCGTGGTGGACGACGCCGCAATGGGCATCACCGAGGTCGTCCGCGGCGCCGATCTCGTAAAATCCACCTTCCGGCAAATCCTCCTCTATCGCGCCCTCGGCCATCCCGTGCCCGCGTTTTATCACTGCCCGCTCATGCTCGACGAGCAAGGTGTCCGCCTCGCGAAACGCCACGACGCCTTGAGCCTGCGCACCCTCCGCGAGCGCGGCGTGACGCCGGCGGAGATCATCCGCGGCTTCGACGCAGTCTGAAGCGAATCGACCTGATTCCGCGCGGCGTCCGCTGATCGCTATTGAAGCGCGGCCGGCACCCATGCAAGGATGACGGGCGCTCCCGGTATGGACGATCGCGCCGCGCAAGACCTCCAGATGAAAGCGCCCGAGGCGACGGATGCGCCCATGCCCGCGACTCCCCCGCTCCTGGCCCCGGTCCAGGCCCCGCCACCGCCGGAACCCTTCCGGTTCCACGGCACCGCGTCGGAGTACTTCCGAATCTGGATTGTCAACACGCTGCTCTCGCTCGTGACGCTGGGGGTCTTCGCCGCCTGGGCCAAGGTGCGGAAGCGGCGCTACCTCCGCGGCTGCACCGAGTTGATGGGCCACCGCTTCGACTACCGGGCGGACCCGCGCCGCATCCTCGTGGGCAACGTCCTGGTGGTCGCCCTTTTTCTCGCCTATTCCCTGTTCGGCGTCGTCTACCCGGTGGTCGCCTATGCGACCATCGCGGTCGGGATCCTGTTGCTGCCGTGGATCGTGGTGCGGTCGCTCGCCTTCAACGCGCACAACACAGTGTACCGCGGCCTGCGCTTCCATTTCCGGCAGCCGCTCTCCCCGGCCATCATGCTTTACCTGATCAAGCCGTGGCTGATCCTCGCCACCTTGGGCCTTTATTTCCCGGCCTGGGCCCGGGCCCAGCGCGAATACATCATCGCCCACCACAAGCTCGGCGACGCTTATTTCGGTTTCGACGGCGGCCGGGGCCCGTTTTATGGCGTCTATCTCCTCGCCGGTCTGCTGGTCGTCTTCGCCGCTGGCGGCGCCGGGGCCCTGATGACCCTCGCTCCGGCCGGCCGCAACAGCGTGCCGTCCCTGCCGCAGTGGCTGATCTTCCTGCCCATCTACGGCCTGGCCCTGTACGTTGCCAAGCACTACATCCATGCGCGGCTGTTCAACCACGTCTGGAACCACACCCGCCTGGACGAGCATCGCTTCGTCGCCCGGTTCGAGGCCGGGCGCTGGATCGGTCTGCAACTCGTCAACCTCGGCGCCATCATCGTTTCCTGCGGCCTGCTTTATCCTTGGGCCGTCATCCGGTCCTTCCGCTTCACGGCGGCGAGCCTGCGGTTCGCCCCGGCCGGTCCGATCGACAACATCCAGCGTCTGGGCGGCCGGGAGGGCAGCGCCGTCGGCGACACGGCGGCCGAGTTCATCGGCCTCGATTTTGGCCTATGACGGAGTTCACCGGCATCAACTTCGATGGCAGAACGCTGCACGGGAGCGCCGTCCGGGTCACGCTGACTGACACGGGGGAGCTGCAGCTGGAGACCGACGCGGGAACGCAACGCGTCGCCCTGGCGGCGGTGACGATCAGCGACCGCATCGGGTCGGTGCCGCGCTTTCTCTACCTGCCCGACGGTAGCACGATCGAGACCGCCGACCACGCCGCCATCGACCATGCCCTCGCCCGGGAGCGGCGCGGGCGGCTGACCGCCGCAATCCATCTGCTCGAGTCGCACACGCGCGTCGCAACCGGCGCGACCCTGGCGCTGGTGGCCCTGGTGGCGGCCTGCCTCCAGTTCGGCCTCCCCCGGCTCGCCGCCCATACGGCCCGGAAGGTGCCCGCGGCCATCGAGACCAAGGCCGGGGAGGTGGCCCTGACGACGCTGCAGCCGTACCTTGGGGCGTCGATGCTGGGTCGGCATGAACGGAACCGGGTGCAACGTCAGCTCGACCGACTGATCGAGGTTCGGCCGCTCACACCCCGCCCCCAGCTGGTATTTTGCCAGATGGGAGGCATGGCCAACGCCTTTGCCCTGCCGGGCAACTCCGTCGTCGTCTCTGATGCGTTCGTGCGCCTGGCGACCGACGATGACGAGATCGCCGCCGTGCTGGCCCACGAACTCGGCCATCTGGAACACCGACACGGCCTGCAAAGCCTGCTGCGAAGCTCCATGGCCCTGCTCGTGGTGGCGTCCGTCACCGGCGACTTGTCGTCACTCACGGCCTTTTCCGGGACCGTGCCGTTCATCCTGCTGCAAAACGGCTATTCCCGGGATCTTGAGCGGGCCGCCGATGCCCACGCCTTCGAGTTGATGCACGCGAGCGGCATCCGGAGCGGGCATTTCACCGCCATTCTCGAGAAGCTCGAAGCGGCCCGGCCGGACGCCGGGGTCGACTACACCTATCTGAGCACGCACCCGAACTCCCGGGAACGGGCCTCCCGGTTTGGTCCGCCGATCCGGTCGGCGGCGGCCGCGGTGGTGCCGGACCCGGTGGCCCGCGAGACCTCGTCGCGATCGGTCGTCAAACTTCAGCGGGTGTTATTCCCGGACTACCCGCTCCCGGAGTCGATTCGCGAGGAGCGCAAGGTCTACCTCATGGCCGCCCTCGATCAGGAAGCCCTGACCGAACAGCAGGTCGAGCCCGTCTACCCGATCGCGCTCGAGGCGGAAGGCGTCGACGGCGAGGTGGTAGTCGATTTCGTCGTGGATATGGCGGGCGACGTGCGCTCGATCCATGTCGTGAGCGCCACGCATCCCGATTTCGCCGAAGCGGTCACCAAGGCCGCCTATCTCTGGAAATTCAAGCCCGCCCGCACCGGCGGGCAACTGGCCAACGCGCGCGCAGCCTATCAGGTCACTTTCACCGCTGAATCGGAATGAAATTCGCCGGCCGAACGAACGCCCGTGAACGGCAGCCTCAAAGCTCGGTGTACTTGTCCGACCGGCCGCGCGCCTTCTCGACCGGGTACTTCTTCGCGTTGACCGCGAGCTTCCGCTCGATGGCGGCGGCGACGTCGATGCCGGTCATGTTGGCGAACTCGAGGGCGTAGATCACCACGTCGGCGATCTCCTCCTCGATCTTGTGGCGCTTGGACGGTTCCTGCACGGCGGTGCGCGACTGCTCCGGCGACATCCACAGGAAATGCTCCATCAACTCGCCCGCCTCGGCGGCGAGTGCCATGCTGAGGTTCTTCGGGGCGTGGAACTGCTCCCAGTCGCGTTCGCGCACGAAGGCCAGCACCCGCTCCCGCAACTCGGCCACGGTTGTGGCCCGGTCAGACATCGTCTTCATGGCCGGCGAGCCTGACACGCGCCGCGCCTTCGACAATCACTTCCTGTCCCGCAGGCGCCAGTAGCCCGCCAGCATGCTGCCGATCACCGAATGGAACACGCTCGAGATCGCGCAGGGCACGGCCGTGAGCGGGTCCGCAAAGTGCTTCCGCGCCAGCACGACGCCCAGGCCCGAGTTCTGCATGCCCACCTCGATCGAGACCGTACGGGCGATGATCTGGTCGTAGCGGAAGCTCCGCGCCGCGAGGTAGCCCAGCGCGAACCCGCCCGCGTGCAGGAGGAATACCGCCAGCAGCAGCGAGCCGGCGCTGTTGCGCACCGCCGCGGCGCTCAGGCCGATAATGCTGGAGCAGATCAGGGTGATCGTCAGGACCGACAGCAACGGTGCCGCCGGCAGCGCAAAGGCCACCGCCCGCGGTGCGAAGCGATTGAGCACGACGCCAGCCACGACCGGCATGACCACGACCTGGAACGTGCTGAAGAACAGCCCCCACGCGTCCACGGCGACAATCGCGCCGGCGTAGGCCTTGGTCAGCAGGGGTGTCAGAAACACGGCCGCGAAGGTCGAACACATCGTCATCACGACTGAGAGCGCGACGTTCGCGCGCGCCAGGTACGTGACGACATTGGAGGCCGTGCCGCCCGGGCAGCAGGCCACGAGGATCAACCCCACGGCGAACGGGGCGTCGAGCTGCAGCACCCGCGCCACGCTCCACCCGAGGAACGGCATGATCGTGAACTGCGCGACAAAGCCCAGCGCCACCGGGCGCGGCATCACCAGCACGCGGCGGAAATCATCCACCGTGAGCGTCATGCCCATGCCGAGCATGATCACGCCCAGGCCCCCCACGATCCAGGGCCCGCTGAACCACGTGAACCATTGCGGCACGAACAGCGCGAGCACGCCGCCCGTGAGGACCCAGAGCGGGAAGGCGTTCGTGAGGTGATTCAGCAGGCGGCTCATGCGGCGGGGCGGATCGTGGGTGGACGCGCGGAGCATGCGAACGACCGACGGTGGCACGAGCGCAAAAACCGGACGGTCGCGGCCGCGTCACGTGATTGTTTCTGTCATCCGCGAATAATTTCTTGGCGGAGCCACGAGTTTGTGCATGGTGTGCCTCGTTCCCATGACCGTTTCCTTCAAACATCTCCGCGCTTGCGCCGGTACTTCGTATACGAAGGCCGTCGCCCTTCGTCGCGCCCAGATGTGCACGGTCGTTATTGGCTGGAACAAACAGCATCTCGACCAGGGCTTGCAGGCCTAAACCTCCGTTCCAACGGACCTTCGTTTAGCCACCTGAAGCCCGAGGCGAGAAGCCCGAGGGTCCGACACCTCATTTCCATCCAATGCACACGATCATCCAACCCCAGAACCACCGCCGTCATCGTCTGAACGCGGAAAAGGCCGCCGTCGCCTCGTTCCGCCGCCCCAGCTACGACTGCCGTGAGCAGCCGGATGCGGTCAAACTCATCGTCTACGTCCCGGGTGTCGACCCGGCCGCCGTGGAGATCGAGACCAGCGGACCGGATGTCACCATCACGGCCCGCAAGGCTCAATTCGTGCGTGTCAACTGGCAGGCCCTCCACCTGGAAAGCGCCCAGCGCGACTACCAGCTGCGGCTGCGGCTCGGGCATGGCCTCGATTACCGGGCCCTGCAGGCCGAGTTGCACGAGGGCGTGCTGACCGTCTCGCTCCCGAAGCTGAATCCCGCCGGCGGGGCCGCCCGCCTGTCCCACGTCGCCTGACGCGCGGCGGCGCGGATTTTTCCCGTGAATCCGGGAACATCCGCCGCCGCCGCGACTCTCATAGTTTCCCGCAAACCTGAACTACCCAAGCATCATGTCCGCCCTGCGCAAAACTCCATTCTTCCCCGCGGAACTTACCAATCCGTCGGTTTCGAAGAAGCGCGTCCGCCCCCGGGACATCCTTTGGGGACAACCCGTCTTCAAGGCTCCCGAGCTCCCGAACCCGCGCATCATCTTCGATCCCCTGCCCTTCACCGCCGTCCGCGTCACCCAGCCGGGACAGTTCCCGGCGAAGACCGACTGAGGCTCCGCTTCTACCGCTCCGGCACGAGCCAGTGGCATTCCGCCGCGGCACCCGGACCCTGCGCGAGCAGGCCGGCCAGCGTGTGCATCGCGGGCATGACTTCCGCCTCGAACTGCCAGGGCGGATTCACGACCACGAGACCGCAGCCGCGCATCTTCAGGCCGGCGTTCTCGCCGGCGATTGCCAGCTCGAACACCGTCGTCGGCGGCAGCGCCAGCGCCCGCAGGCGCTCGGCAAAGGCATCGACGCGCGCCCGTTCGGTCAGCGGATACCAGATCGCGAACACGCCGGCCGGCAGCCGCTCGAGGCCCTCGCCGAGTGCCGTCGCGATGCGTGCGAATTCGTCCTGCGCCTCGAAGGGAGGATCGATCAGCACCAACGCGCGCCGCTCCGGCGGCGGCAGCAGCGCCCGCGGCGCGATGTAGCCATCGAGCACCTGCACCGTCGCCCGCGCCCGCAATGGCATGGCCGTCAACAGCGCATCGCATTCCGCGGGGTGCAGTTCGCACAGCGCCAGGCGATCCACCGGCCGCGCCATCATCTGCACCAGGAGCGGCGAACCCGGATAAAACCGCGGCTCCGCCGTCAGGTTGCCACGCGCGCGGTCATGGTCGCGGATCAGGTCCACATACTCCGCCAGCACTTCCGGCAGGTCCGCCTGCGCCCAGAGCCGGCCGATGCCGTCCGGCCACTCAGGGGCCCGCGCCAGCGTGTCGCCCTGCGCCGCGCGCTCCAGGTCGTAGGCCCCGCGCCCGGCGTGCGTATCGAGGTAGAGAAAGCCCTTGGGCTTGCGCTGCAGCGCCCGCACCAGGCGCGCCAGCAGCGCATGCTTCATCACATCCGCGAAATTGCCGGCGTGGAAATGGTGCCGATAGTTCATCGGCCCGCGATCAAGCCGGCACCGGGACCTTGACGACAGTCTTGCGCACCAGCTGCGAACCGCCGGCGCCCATCAGGCCGGGCATGTGGCCATCGGCGGGAAAATACACTCCGGCCTCGCCGGCCTGGAAGCGGAGCACCGAGGCCCCGGCAAAGTCGCCGTAGATGATCACATCCTTTTCCGCGTTGAAGGGCGTCTTCACCGGCAGGTGCCCGATCTCGGTCACTTCCATGAGTTCCTCGCCGGTGAGCACCACCTGGATGTCGATGTACTTGCGGTGCGACTCGAAGAAGCCCTCGGCCCGCGGCTTGGAACGATAGACCTGCTCGATCGCGAACATCCCGTCGGCCAGCTCCACCCGGCCCGACTCCCCCGCGGCGAGCGCTTCGAGGCGCTTCCGCGCCGGCGAACCCGGCTTCGCCAGTTCGTCGAGATAGGCGAAGGCCGGATCGAAATAGGCGAGGCCGCGGCACTGCGCCCGCACCGTGGAGAGGGAACCGAAGATAGCCATGGGGCTCCTATCCACGCCCGCCTGGCGTGCGATGCAAGTCCCGTTTGCAGCACCCCACCCAACCCGCGCTTGCCCACCGGGCCGGGGAGTCATTGGATGTGCGCCACCCATGAAACACCTATTCGCCCTGCTCCTCGCCGCCCTCGTCGCGGCCACCCCGCTCAGCGCCAAGGAATTCGAAGGCACGATCAAGATGAAGCTCACCGACGGTCGCAGCAAGGCGATGCCGCTCGAGTACAGCGTCAAGGGCGGACTGCTCCGCACCGACATGCAGGCGGAAGAAGGCATGACCGCCACGATGATCATGGATTTTGCCAAGCAGGAGATGATCATGCTCATGCCCGGGCAGCCGATGTACATGGTCATGCCGATGAAGCAGGCCGCCGCCAAAGCGGCGCAGCATGTCGGCGAGCAACCGGAGTTGGTGAACACCGGCGAGACCGAGACCATCCTCGGCTACAAGTGCACGAAATACCTCGTGAAGTCGAAAGAGGCCGTGACCGAGATCTGGGCCACCGAGGAGATCGGTGCCTTCATGGGACTCGCCAAAGCCATGGGCGGCCCCGGCCAGGGCGCAGCCCCGGCCTCGTGGGAACAGGCGCTCTCCGGCAAGGGCTTTTTCCCGCTGCGCGTGGTGTCGGCGCCCGGCTCGAAGCAGCAGTTCCGCCTCGAGGTCACGGCCGTCGAGCCCAAATCCCTCCCCGCCTCCTACTTCGCTCCGCCTGCCGGCTACCAGAAGTTCGACATGGGCGGCATGATGCAGGGCATGGGCGGCAGCCCCTTCGCCCGCTGAACCGGGCGCCGCCTGGGCGGAGCGCGGCCGCACCTTCCCGACGCCAACCCGATATTCCATCCGTTGGTCAGGCCGCAAAGGCGGCTCACCGGCAGATCTTGGCCGTTCGTCGAAATATTCCCACGAACACCGTGTAACTTTGTTCTCTTCGTCGTGTTCTCATCGACGTCCCCGGCACAACACGAGGCGCAGTCAGTCAGGATAACCACCAACCCTCAATGCTCCGCTCCAGCGGAGAATCTGCCATGAACAAGATGAAGATGCTCGTCGGGGCTGCCCTGCTCAGCGGCCTCCTTTCCACCTCAGCGTTTGCCGCCGGTGTCGCCAACGACGCCAGCGCGACCGAAGCCACCTACACCAAGCCGCAACCCGCCAAGGTCGTCAGCCCCGAGGGCCTGCCGCGCCGTTACCTCGACACCACGGTCAAGGTGGTGTTCACGGTCGACGAAAACGGCCAGCCCAGGGATATCGCCCTGGTCGGCCGCAAGGATCGCGACCTCGCGCGCAGCCTCGTCCCGGCGATCGCCCAGTGGCGCTTCACGCCCGCGACGAAGGACGGCCTGCCCGTCTCGCAGCGCGTGATGATGCCGGTCAAGCTCGTCGCCGGCACCTGAGCCGTCCGCTAGTCCCTGAGTAACTCCTGTAGGGGGTGCACTCGCGTGCGCCCCCTGCAATCATTCCAGCCCGCAGGCGCGGCGGGCGCGACCGAGGACACCGCGCGCCACGGTCCGGGCGCGTTCGGCGCCCGTCTTCAGGACCTGATCGACGTAGTCCGGATTCGCCACCAGCTCGGCGCGGCGGGCCCGGTACGGCGCGAAATAGTTCCAGTAGTGCTCGAACAGCGCCTTTTTGAGGTCGCCGTACCCAAGGCCGCCGGCGCGCAGACGGTTCTCGTAGTCCGCCGCCACGTCGGCCGGCGCCACGAGCCGCAGCAGCTGGATCGCCAGGTTGCGGTCGGCGTCGGGTTTCGGCTCCTGCGGTGTGCGCGAGTCCATGACGATGCCCATGATCTTTTTCCGCAGCGCCTTCTCGTCGCCGAAGATCTCGACGGTGTTGCCGTAGCTCTTGGACATCTTCTGGCCATCGAGACCCGGCACGACGGCCACCTCGTCGCGGATCTGCTCGTCGGGCACGACGAAGGTTTCGCCGTAGGTCTGGTTGAACTTGATCGCGATGTCGCGGGTCATCTCCAAGTGCTGCTTCTGGTCCTTGCCGACCGGCACGACATTCGTGTCGTAGAGCAGAATGTCGGCCGCCATCAGCACCGGGTAGGCGAAGAGCCCGAAATTGGGCGCGATGCCGCGGGCGGTCTTGTCCTTGTAGCTGTGCGCGCGCTCGAGGAGCCCCATGGGGGTGAGCGTGCCCAGCAGCCAGGTCAGTTCGCACACCTCGGGCACGTCGCTCTGCCGCCAGAAGACCGCCTTGGCCGGGTCGAGCCCGCAGGCGAGCCAGTCGAGGGCGATGCCGCGCGTGTAGGCCCGACGCTCCGCGGCGTCGGTCAGCGCCGTCATCGAGTGATAGTCCGCGATGAAATAGAACGCATCGCCGCCCGCCTGCAGCTCGATCGCCGGGCGCATCGCTCCGAAATAGTTGCCGATGTGCAGCGTGCCGGAAGGTGTGATGCCGGTGAGGATTCTGGGCATGGTCGGTAAGGGAGAACGAGAAAGGGAAAGAGAACGAGAACGATTTTCCCGATTAGTCCCGACGGGGTACGCGGACGATCGTCTGCCGGTGACCCGCCATGGTGGCCGGGGCGAGATAGCCGGAATAGGCGGTCAGCGGCAGGACCAGGGCCCGCCGCCCCAGAATGGTTCCGGGCTGGAGCACCGCGTTGCAGCCCACCTCGGCCTCGTCGCCGAGCAGGGCGCCGAGCTTGCGCAGGCCCGTCTTGGCCTGACCGTCCGCAAGCCGCACCTCCACCTCGCGCTGATCAAGCCGGAGGTTGGAGCAGATGACGCCCGCCCCCAGATGAGCGCCGTTGCCCAGCACCGAGTCGCCCACGTAGCTGAAGTGCGGCACCTGCACGCGGTCGAGCAGGAGGCAGTTCTTGAATTCGCAGGCGTTGCCGAGCACGCCGTCCTCGCCGACGATCACATTGCCGCGGATGAAGGCCCCGGGCCGGATCTCCGTGCGGGCCCCGATCCACACCGGGCCGATGATGGTCGCATAGGACGGCAGCTTTACCGTCGGATCGAGGTGAACGCAGCCCTCGAGATGGACTCCCGCCGGCACCTTGGGCTGGGCGGACGCGAAGCGGTGGGCTTTCAGCGCCGGCCCGATCTGCTTGATCCAGTCCCACGGCGCCGCTTCGGCGCGGAAGAATTCCGCGAAAGCCTGGAGCGACGGCGGCAGGGAGAAAAGGTCGGCAGCTTGCATGGCCGAAAGCTGAGCGAAGATGCGTGCCTGATCAATAGGCGTGTGACGCCTCAACCCCGCACCTCGGCCACCTTCACCGGCCGCCGCTCGGCGATCGAGCGATCGGCGGCGAAGATGACCTCGTGCGTGGCCACCGCCTCGGCGAGGCCGCTCAACGGCATCGGCCGACCGGCCGCCAGGGCGGCGAAGAAGGCGTCAAACTGCGACCGGTACGGGTGGTCGGCCACGTCGCCCGAATCGATCGGTTTCATGTCGGTCGTCTGCCAGCGGTTGCGGTCGAAGCCGGGCCGGTGCACCGAGAATTTCTGGTCGAGGATCGAGCCTTCGCTGCCGACGAGGTGCGTGTGAAAATAGTACGGCTGCAGGCAATCGATCACCGAGGCGCACTTCCCCACCCGGCCGTCCGTGAAGCGCAGCAGGGTCACGCTGGTTGTGGG
>CAZGJB010000095.1:490-11397 GCA_964526145.1 uncultured Opitutaceae bacterium | reverse complement strand
TCCCTCACCGCCATCGTCGAGCATCACGACGGCCGCTACGAACTCCTGGACTACGCCCGCTTCCGCGAGCTATGCCCGCCCGCCGAGACCCCGGCCCCCGCGGAACTCGCCGAAGCGTAGCCCCCAAGGAGGGCGGTTTGAGCCCGGGGCGAATAGCGGGTTGGCAGGACCGGATTGTCGGTTAGGAGTGATGTTGTCTCCTGCCATGGCTGAAGCTCCTCCGCCCGAACGCGATTTTGCCGGCCTTTACCGGGCCACGGTGGCGCCGCTGCGTCGCTACCTGGCGCGCATGCTCGGCGATCCCGCCGAGGCGCAGGACATCGCGCATGACGCCTACCTGCGGATGTACCGCGCCTCCGCGCTCCAGTCGGCCCACAAGCCCGAGGCGATGCTCTACACGACCGCACGCCGCCTCGCCATCAACCGGCTGAAGCGCCGCCGCATCGCGCCGTTCGTGGCGGAGCCGGCCGATCCCGATGCCGCCTCGAGCGCACCGGGTGTCGCCCAAGAGGTGATCGCCCGCCAGGAATTGCAGGAACTCGAGCAGGCGATCGCAGCCCTGCCGCCCGGCTGCCGGGCCGTGCTCCTCCTGCGCAAGGTCGAACTCCTTTCCCACGCCGAGATCGCGGCCCGCCTCGGGATCGCGATCAGCACCGTCGAAAAACAACACGCACGCGCCCTGCGCCTGCTCCGGGCCGAACTCTCCCGCCAACACGACCGCACTCCCGCCGCCAACCCGCTACCGGAGGAGGCCAGCTCATGAACACTCAACCCAGCCACTCCGCCGCCGAGGAAGCCGCCTCGCACTGGGCCGCCCGCCTGGAGGGCGCCCCGCTCTCAGCCGCCGCGCGCTCCGACCTAGATGCCTGGCTCGCCGCCGACCCCCTCCACCGGTCCCTCTTGTCGGAATACTGCCAGCTCTCCACCGATCTCGAGCTGCTCCTGCCCGCGCTCGCCGCCACCGGCGGCGCGTCGCTGCCGGAACCGGCGGCCGTACCCCGGCGCCGGACAGGATTCTACCTGGCCGCCGGGGCGGCCCTGGCCGCGGCCGCCGCGCTCGCCTTCGTGTTCTGGCCCGCCGCGCCGGCCGAGCAGTTCGCCAGCATCGCCACGCCCGCCGCCCACCGGCAGGCGCTGACGCTGGCCGACGGCACCCAAGTGGAGCTGAATGCGCAGACCAGCCTCCGCGTCGAGATCACCGCCGACCAGCGGCGCGTGCAGCTCGCCGCCGGGCAGGCCTTTTTCCACGTGAGCACCGATCCGCGCCGGCCCTTCACGGTCGAGACACCAGCGGGCTCGGTGCGCGTCACCGGGACGGAATTCGACGTCCAGGCCGGCACCGATGCCACCCTCTCGGTCCTCGTCGCCACGGGTTCCGTGCAGGTGCGGCCGGCGGATCCGGGCGACGGCCGGCCGACCGCGCCGGTGATGCTCGCCCCCGGCGACTACCTGCAGGCCGGGCCGCAGGGGGTCGCCCGATCCAACCTCTCGCCCGCCGACCGCGACGACGCCCTGGCGTGGCGCCGGGGGCAGGTCGTGTTCAAGGGCATTCCGCTCAGCGAGGCGCTCGCGCGCTTCGCCCGCTACCACGGCGTCGGGCTCGCCGCCACGCCGGCCGCAGCCCAGCTGCGGATCGGCGGCCGGTTCAGCCTCGACGATCTCGAGGGGTTCCTTTCCACCCTCGAGGAGATCCTGCCCGTGCGGGTCTCGCGCGGCCTGAATGGAACCTTGCAAGTGGCGCTGGCGGAAGCCAAGTGACACCGCTCCCGTCCGCCGCACCATGCCCAGCCGACTGCCGTCCCGCACCCTTTGCCGCTTTTTCCACCTGCTCCTATGCCTCCCACTGACGGGGATGCTCCTGGCGGCGCCGGTGGTGTTTGACTTGCCGGCCCAACGCGCGACCGATGCGCTGCTGGCGTTTTCGAACCAAGCAGGGACGGAGGTCCTGTTTTCCTTCGACGAATTGTCCGGCGTGCAATCCGCCGCCGTGCGCGGCGAGTACGAGCCGGACGAGGCGCTCATCCGCCTGCTCAAGGGCACCGGCTTCACCGCGCGGCGCAATCGCGCCGGCAAGTTCGTCGCCACGCGCCTCGCCCGCTCCACCGGCGCGATCAAAGGCCGGCTCCTCGCCCCCGACCAAAACGGTGCGCCCGGCGTGACCGTCGTCCTCGTCGGCACCGAGCGTCAGGCGGTCACCGATCGGGCCGGCGCCTTCGAGTTCGCCGGCCTCGCGCCTGCCGTGTACCGGCTGCGCGTCGCGGCCGAGGCTTACCGGCCGATGGAATTCACAGCGGTCCCCGTCGAGGCCGACCTCGCCACGGTCCTGCCCGCGCAGGTGCTCGAGCCCACCGAGTCGCCGACGCAGCTCGAGCCCTACCTCGTCGAGGGCGAGTCCACGCGGCGCGAGCCCCTCAACCGCGACGAACTCGCCCCGCGCACCGCGATCGGCAACCTCGACCTCGCGCGCACGGAAGATGATATCCTGCCCTTCCGCGTCTACGACCGCGAGCGCCTTGCCCGCAGCGGCGTCGTGGACCTCAACCAGTTCCTGCAGCGCGAACTGCTCGACAGCGACGCGACGACCCGCCCGCTGGAGCAGAGCGGCAACCGCAGCAGCTTCCTCGCCGGCAGCACCAACCTCAACCTCCGCGGGTTCGGCGCCGATGCCACCGTGATCTTGGTCAACGGCCGCCGCCTGCCCGAGTCCGCCGCCGCCGAGTCGGGCTACCTCGGCACGCCGGACGTCAACTTCATCCCCCTGAGCCTGGTCGAGCGCGTCGAGGTCCTGCCGGTCTCCGCCTCGGCGCTTTACACCGGCAACCCCGTGGGCGGCGTGATCAACATCGTCCTGCGCCCCGATCTCGAGGCGACGGAGCTGGCCCTCACCACCACCAACGCCCTCGGCGGCTACGATGCACCGCAATCCTCGGTCTCGCTGCAGCACGGTCGCACGCTCCTCGACGGCCGCCTGCGGGTGCGGTTCAACGCCAGCTTTGCCGCAACCCATCCGGCCACCGAGGCCGAGCTCGGACACCGCCAGGCCCACCTCGCGACGGGCGCGGATCTCGGCGTGCCGTTGTACCGGGCGACACCGAACGTGCGCAGCCCCGACCTTTCTCCGCTTTTCGGGCCGGGCTCCGCCCCCGTCACCTCCGTCGCTCCCGGGGCGGACGGCACCGGCGGCCTCGCGGCGTTCGCCGGCCGCGCGGGCGTGCGCAGCGTCGGGTTGTTCGACGGTCCCGGCGGCCTCGCCGTCGCGCCGGACTCGCGTGACCAGCCTTACGGCCGCCGCCAGCAGCGCACCTCATATTTCGGCTCCATGGTCTGGGACGTGTTCCCACGCCTGCAGGCGGGCGTCGACGCGATGTACACCCGCACGACCGTCAACCGCGGTTACGACGTGTTCAACGGCGACCTCGTCCTTGCCGCCGGCTCGACGCTCAATCCCTTCGGCCGCGACGTCCTGGTCTCGCTGAGCGAGACGGCCACCGCCCTCGGCGAGGACTACAGCGAGGCACAGCTCGAGCTGTTTTCCACCGTCGGCGGCCTCCTGCTCAAGCTCCCCGGCGACTGGTCGGTGGCCGGCGACGCGCAGTACACCCGCAACACCGCGCGCTATCGCGGCCTCGCCGGCGTGGATGCGGCCCGGTGGCAGGAACTCGTCGACGTGGGCGCATACAACCCGCTGCGCGACACGCAGGTCCACGGTCCGCCGGCGGCGTTCTACGACCGGGCCCTGCGCTTTTTCGGGTTCAAGGACCGTTTCACCACGCTGGGCGACTACGAGACGATCGACACGGCGGTGCGGGTGACCAACCAGGCCTTCGCGCTTCCCACCGGCCTCGGCACGATCAACGCCGGCGGCGACTACCGGATCGCCCGCCTGGCCGACTACACCGAGGCGGCGCATTTCGCCGACGGCACACTGTCGGGACAGTCGGTGCTCTGGCAGGGACGCACGCTCGAGCGCATCAGCTTGTTCGGTGAGGCGCAGGCGCCGCTGCTCCCGGCCGCGCGGCTGCCCGCCTGGCTGCGGCTCCTCGAGGGCGAACTCGCCGTGCGCTACGTCACGTCGGACCTCGCGCGCGAGGCCAACGTCGCGCCCACCTTCGGGCTCAAGGCCGATTTCGGCGGCGGCTGGTCGGCGCGGGCGTCATTCACGACTGCGAACCGCTATCCGACGTCGGCCATGAGCCGCCCCATCCGCGCCGGCACCGGCGGCGGCCCGGGCGTCAACTACACCTACATCTACGACCCGGTGCGCAACGAGAACTACAACATCGAGGCCACCGAGGACCCCAATCCCGCGATCGTCACCGAGGGCGCCGTGACGCAAACCGCCGGCGTGATCTACCAGCGCGGCGGCCGGCACCGGCTGCGCGCAGCCCTCGATTTTGTCGACACGCGCAAGACCAACGAGCTCCTGTACCTGGAACCGCAGATGGTGATCAACCTCGACGCCCTGTTCCCTGGCCGCATCGCCCGCGCCCCGCTGACCCCGGGCGATGCCCACACCGTGGGGCAGATCCGTTCGCTGGTCACCGGGGTGGTGAACTCGTCCTGGCGCCATTCGCAGAACTGGAACGGCGCCGTGGACTACGCGTGGAACGAGTGCCTCGGCGGCACGCTCGAACTGCACGCCCGGCTCGCCTACTTCCAGCGGTACGAGCGCCAGGTGCTGGCGACCTCGCCGGTCGTGGACCAGTTTGCCGCGCCCGACGGCACGGCCGCCGGCCTGATGCGCTGGCGGGCCAACTTCGGCGCCGGCTGGTCCAACCGCCGCTGGGGTCTGGGCCTCGAGGGCCAGTACTATCACCGCCGCCTGCTGCCCGAGATCGAATGGCCCAGCCAGGGATCGCCCCACGTCGCCGGCACCACCCAGTATGACGTGTATTTCGAGGCTGAACTGGCGCGCTGGATCCGCTGGCTCGAGGGCCGCGCCAGCCTGCGCGCGCAGGTGCGCGTGAACAATGCCTTCGACGCCGCCTTCCCCGCCTACGCCAACGACGCCTCCGGCGCCGGCGTGCAGCCCTACGGCGACTGGCGCGGGCGCACCTACTCGCTGTCGGTGACCGCGGCGTTCTAGGGCTGAGGGCAGATCACGGATGACAGGGGACAGGCCTCCGCCGTCTGTCCTCCGCTCTCCGCTTTCCGCTTTCCCCGACGAGCGGCCGCTGCTTTGCTCCGGTCATGCGCATCCTCATCACCGGCGTCTGCGGATTCGTCGGATCCACCCTCGCCCGCGCCCTCGCGCAGTCCGGCGGCCACCGCCTCACGGGCCTCGACAATTTCATCCGCCCCGGCAGCGAGACGAACCGCGCCGAGTTGCGCCGCCTCGGTGTCCGCCTGTTCCACGCCGACCTCCGGAATGCAAGCGACCTCGAGACCCTGCCTCCGGCGGATTTCGTGATCGACGCTGCGGCGAACCCCAGCGTCCTCGCCGGCGTCGATGGCCGCTCGAGCTCCCGCCAGCTCGTCGAGCATAACCTCGGCGGCACGGTCAACCTGCTCGAATACTGCAAGGCCCAGCGCGCCGGCTTCATTTTGCTGAGCACAAGCCGCGTTTATTCGATCGCTCCGCTCGCGAGCCTCAAGGTCGAGGTCCGCGCGGATGCCTTCAGTCTCACCGAGACGGAGGATCACCCGCTGGGCGTGGGTCCCGCGGGCATCCGCGAGACCTTCGCGACCACCGCCCCGGTCTCGCTTTACGGCGCCACCAAGCTCGCCGCCGAGGCGTTGGCCCTCGAGTACGGCGAGACTTTCGGCTTCCCCGTCTTCATCAACCGCTGCGGCGTGCTCGCCGGCGCGGGCCAGTTCGGTCGCGCCGACCAGGGCATCTTCACGTACTGGATCAATGCCTGGGTGCGCCGGCGGCCGCTGAAGTACCTCGGCTTCGACGGGCGCGGCCACCAGGTGCGCGACTGCCTGCACCCCCGCGATCTCGTGCCGCTGGTCGAGCGGCAGTTCAGCGCCGGCCCGCTGCCGGTCGAGGAACGGCTGATCAACTGCGCCGGCGGCGCCCGCTCCGCCCGCTCGCTCCGCCAGCTCAGCGCCTGGTGCGGGCAGCGCTTCGGCCCCCACCCGGTGGCGAGCGACCCGCAGCCGCGCGCCTTCGACCTGCCCTGGGTCGTGCTCGACGCCGCCAAGGCCGACCGAATCTGGGGCTGGCAGCCACAGACGCCGGTGGAAGCGATCCTCGAGGAGATCGCCCGCCACGCCGAACTGCATCCCGACTGGCTCGACTTGTCGGCTCCGCTTTAGGCCCTGAAGCGGACTTGCGGTCGGCCCGGCGCCCGTTGTCAAATCCGCGCCGTGTCCGCCGCTGTGCCGCTCGCCCTTTTCAGCATCGTCATCCCCGCCCACAACGAGGAGGAGTCGCTGCCGCCAACGATCCGCGCCATCTACCAGACTCTCGCGCGCGAGCAGATCCCGCACGAGATCGTCGTCGTCGACGACGGCAGCCGCGACCGCACCTGGGCCGTCCTGCAGGAGCTCCGCCAGGAGATCCCCACGCTGGTACCGGTGCAGAACCTGGGATCGCACGGTTTCGGCCTCGCGGTCACCTGCGGCCTCAATCACATGCGGGGTGACGCTTGCACAATCATGATGGCGGATGCGTCGGACTCACCGGCCGACGCGGTGGAATACTGGCGGCAGTTGAACGAGGGTTGGGATTGTGTCTTCGGCAGCCGCTTCATCAAGGGTGGCGAGGTCATCGATTACCCGAAGGTGAAGCTCACCGTGAATCGGCTGGCCAATTTTCTGGTGCGGATCGGCTTCAACATCGCGCTCAACGACACCACCAACGCCTTCAAGGCCTACCGTCGCACCGTGATCGAGGGCTGCCGGCCGTTCCTCTCGCCGCATTTCAATCTCACGGTCGAGCTCCCCCTCAAGGCGATCGTGCGCGGCTTCACGTGGACGGTGATCCCGATCTCCTGGCGCAACCGGAAATACGGCGAGCCCAAGCTCAAGATCAAGGAGATGGGCAGCCGCTACTTCTTCATCTGCGCCTACGTCTGGCTCGAAAAATACTTCAGCCGCGGCGATTACCGCCGCCAATGACGGTTTGCCTAATCGCCAAAATCTATCACCTAAAACCGTCTAATGATCTATCTGCTCGGAGGTTCCGGTTACGTCGGTCAAGCCTATCAGGCCCTGCTCACGCGCAAGGGCATCCCCTTCCGCAACCTGCGGCGGTCGGACTGCGACTATGCGCAGACCGCGGTGCTGACCGACCTCCTGCGGAGCGAGAAGCCGGACTTCCTGATCAACGCCGCCGGCTACACCGGCAAGCCCAACGTCGACGCGTGCGAGCTGCACAAGGCCGAGTGCCTGTTCGGCAATGCGGTCCTCCCCGGCCGCATCGCCGAGGCCTGCGCCGCCGCCGGCGTGCCCTGGGGCCACGTCTCCTCGGGCTGCATCTACAGCGGTGCGCGGCCCGATGGCTCGGGTTTCACCGAGACCGACACGCCCAACTTCACCTTCCGCACCAACCACTGCAGCTTCTACTCGGGCACCAAGGCGCTCGGTGAGGAAGTGCTCGCCGGCCGCGACAACGTCTACATCTGGCGCCTGCGCATCCCCTTCGACCACGTCGAGTCGCCGCGCAACTACCTGACCAAGCTCATGCGCTACCAGCGCCTGCTCGAGGCGACGAACTCGATCTCGCAGCTCCACGAGTTCTGCGCCGCCACCTTCGCCTGCTGGGAAAAGCATGTACCCTTCGGCACCTACAACGTCACCAACCCCGGCCAGGTGACGACCCACGAGGTCGTCGCCCTGATCAAGGCCAGCGGCGTCTGCACCAAGGACTACGAGTTCTTCCGCGACGAGGACGAGTTCATGGCCAAGGCCGCCAAGACCCCGCGGTCGAACTGCGTGATGAATTCCACCAAGCTCGCCGCCGCCGGGATCACCATGACCGAGGTGCATGAAGCGATCGCGAAAGATCTGAGCCGCTGGCAACGGACATCCTAAGGTCACTACACCATGAACATCCTCGTCACCGGCGGCTGCGGTTTTATCGGCAGCAATCTCGTTCGCCTGATCCTCACCACCACCGAGCATACCGTCCTCAACGTCGATGCCCTCACCTATGCCGGGAACCGGCATTCGCTCGACGACCTCGCGAATAATCCGCGGTACCGGTTTGCGCAGGCGGACATCACCGACGCCGCGGCGCTGACCAAGCTCTTCGCGGGCTTCCAGCCCGACTGGGTCATGCACCTCGCCGCCGAGAGCCACGTCGACCGCTCGATCGACGGTCCCGGCGCCTTCATCCAGACCAACGTCGTCGGCACCTACACCTTGCTGCAGGCGGCGCGGAAGCATTTTGACGGCCTCACCGGCGCGGCCAAGGAGCGGTTCCGTTTCCTGCACGTCTCGACCGACGAGGTTTACGGCTCGCTCGGCGAGACCGGGCTCTTCACCGAGGAGACGCCCTACGACCCGCACTCGCCCTACTCCGCCAGCAAGGCCGCGTCCGACCACCTCGCCCGCGCCTGGGCCGACACCTACCGCTTCCCGGTCCTCGTCACCAACTGCTCCAACAACTACGGGCCCTACCAGTTCCCCGAGAAACTCATTCCGGTCGTGATCCTCAAGGCCCTGCGCGGCGACCCGATCCCGGTCTATGGCAAGGGCGAGAACATCCGCGACTGGCTCTACGTTGGCGACCACGCCGAGGCCCTCCTCACGGTCATCAGCCGCGGCCGGGTCGGCGAGACCTACAACATCGGCGGCAACAACGAGCGCCGGAACCTCGACCTCGTCCGCCTCCTCTGCAGCCTTCTCGACGAGCTCCGGCCGCGCGCCGATCGCAAGCCCTACGCGGACCAGATCACCTTTGTCACCGACCGCCCCGGCCACGACCTCCGCTACGCAATCGACGCCACCAAGATCAAGCGCGAGCTCGGCTGGACCCCGAAGCAGGACCACACGTCCGGCTTCCGGAAGACCGTGCAGTGGTACCTCGACAACCAACCCTGGTGGCAGTCGATCCTGGACGGCAGCTACAAGCTCGAACGATTGGGCAACGCATGAACCCTATGAATCGAAAAGGCATCATCCTCGCCGGCGGCTCCGGCACGCGGCTTTACCCCCTGACCATCGCGGTCTCGAAGCAGCTCATGCCGGTGTACGACAAGCCGATGATCTATTATCCGCTGTCGGTGCTGATGCTCGCCGGCATCCGCGAGATCCTCGTCATCTCGACGCCCACCGACCTGCCGCTGTTTGAGAAGCTCCTCGGCGACGGCGCCAACCTCGGGCTCAAGTTCAGCTATGCCGCGCAGCCCAGCCCCGACGGCCTGGCCCAGGCGTTCCACATCGCCGGCGACACGGGCTTCCTCACCGGCCGGGAGCCGTCCGCCCTCGTGCTGGGCGACAATCTTTTCTACGGCGCCGACTTCGTGAAATCCCTCGCCGGCGCCAGTGCGCGCACGCAGGGCGCCACGATCTTCGGCTACCACGTGGCCAACCCCACCGCCTACGGCGTGGTCGAATTCGCCCCCGACGGCCGCGTGCTCTCGCTCGAGGAGAAACCGAAGCAGCCCAAGTCCAACTACGCGGTGCCGGGGCTTTATTTCTACGACCAGGACGTCGTCCGCCTCGCCCGCAGCCTCAAGCCCTCGGCCCGCGGCGAACTCGAGATCACCGACCTCAACCGCGTCTATCTCGAGGCCGGCAAGCTCCACGTCGAGCTCTTCGGGCGCGGCACCGCCTGGCTCGACACCGGCACGCACGACTCGCTGATCGAGGCCGCGCAGTTCGTCCACGTCCTCGAAAACCGCACCGGCCTCAAGATCGCCTGCATCGAGGAGATCGCCCACAAGCAGGG
The DNA here is from genome assembly GCA_964526145.1 of uncultured Opitutaceae bacterium. Classification (GTDB taxonomy): domain Bacteria; phylum Verrucomicrobiota; class Verrucomicrobiia; order Opitutales; family Opitutaceae; genus UBA2377. The sequence goes on along the minus strand of CAZGJB010000095.1, from coordinate 1,556 downwards.
CTGGATCGATCGCGCGGGCCTGGAAGCCAACATCAAGCGCCTGGGCAAGTCCTCCTACGGCGACTACCTGCGCCGGCTGATCGATTGAGATTGTCCGGCGGCTTGTGATTGTTCGACCCCGCCGCGTCCTTGGGCGTTCAGCGTTCGACGTGCGGTGTCGAGGTTTCCAGCGAGGTTCCCACGCCGGCCCGCCAGCGGGCCGGCGACCAGCGCCAGCCCCAGACGAAGTCGCCCGTGATCGGTGTCGCCAGACCCGGAAAATCCGACGCCACCGCCAGCTCAGTGCCTCGAGCCGCGGCGCTCAGGATCACCCGCAGATCCGCGGTGGCATAGGCGGCCTGACACTCCTTCGCCGACGGGCGTTGGCCGTCCAATCGCACCATCTTCTCCGCATTCCGGGGCAAGTCCGGGAATATGACCCACAACGGTCGCGTTGAAGCCAGCCCCACCACCCGGCCCGGCGCCACCGGCATCTCGAGGACGCGCGGTTCCAGCCGGACGCCCGTCGCTGCGATCGCCAGTCCACCCGCCAAGCCCAAAGCCACCCGCACGCTGCGCAGGCGCCAGCCGTGCCACACCACCGCCACCGTCAGCGCGAACAGGAGCGGAAACGCCCACGTGAGGTAGTGGATCAGGCTGAAACGAAACACCGCTGATGGCTGGAAATCGTTGTAGTTGACGTAAAGGACCCAGTTCAGTCCCAGCGTCGCCAACGCCGCCAGCGCGCTGACACCCTGGCGGTTCACCCACCAGACGACCCCCGGCAGCGCGAGAAACAGCCAGGGATAACGGAACAGCAGCGCCGTGCCGGTCTCACCGAAGAACGTGCCGCCATCCACGAACAGCCAGTAGATCTTGTGCCAAAAGGGATAGGCGAAAAAGCCCACGGCATCCCAGCTCATGCGCTCGTACGGTGTGGACCGAGTGCCGAAGACCGCCAGGTTCACGAGCGCGACCGCCGCCACAACCGCCGCGATTCCGGCGACACCACCGAGGCCGCAAACGAGCCGCTGACGCAGGTGCGGCAACCGCAGCACCGACCACACCAGCATCGGCGCGAAGCAGG
>CAZGJB010000095.1:0-480 GCA_964526145.1 uncultured Opitutaceae bacterium | reverse complement strand
GGCCGCATCTCCCGGACGCACCCAATAGGTCAGCATCGACAGGATCGTCAGCCACAGGACCGCTCGCGGTCCCGGGGAATTGCACAGCACCGCCACCCCGGCCAGCAGCGCCGCCTGCGTCGCGATCGTGTTCCACGGCACGATCTGGGTCAGCACAAGGATATCGCCATGCAGGCTCAAGAAGGCCAGTGCCGCCAGCAGTGTGAGCCGCCGGTCCAGCCACCCCCGCGCCAGCCGCCACCAGGCCGCCGCCGCCCCGAGGACCAGCAGCAGGTCCGGGATGAAGAACGCATGCGCCGGCATGACCAGCCAGGCCAATGCGCCCAGCAGCGGATACCCCAGCGGATAATGATACCCCTCCGCCGTGAGCCGCCCCGCCGCAAGCTCCTGGGCCGACTTCCAGTACGAATACTGGTCAGCCCAGGCCCACCAGCCGTACTGCTGGTCGGGCGAAACGGTTCCCGGGTTGTGCGGATGGTG
>CAZGJB010000094.1:0-11487 GCA_964526145.1 uncultured Opitutaceae bacterium | reverse complement strand
GGACCAATACGAGTCCCAGGCGCGTGTCGTACAGGCCGACCTGCTGCATGAGCTGAAACAGCGGAATGATGATCGAGGCCCCGGGCAGCATTTGCGAAAGCAGAAACACGATGAGGATGAAGCCCCGTCCCTTGAACTGGAAGCGGGCGAAGGCGAACGCGGCCAGGCTGCCGATGACCAGCGTCAAGATCATCGTGGCAAACGCGACGATCAGGCTGTTCAGGGTGTAGATCGTGAACGGCAGGTAAAAGAACATGTCGCGGTACGGCCGCAAGGTCAGGTGGGGGCTGATCCACTCCGGGGGATACTTGCTCACTTCCGCCAGCGGCTTGAACGACGTGGCCATGGTCCAGAAAAAAGGCAGCAACACGAACGCCGCCAGCACCAGTCCCAGGGTGATCAGCAGGGCCCTTTTCATGCGGGTTCCCTCCGGGTGCTGAGCTTGAGGTAGACGAACGCGAACACGACCAGGAGCAGGAACATGGCGTTGGAGAGCGCCGAACCGCGGCCCAGGTCGAAATGCACGAAGGACAACTCCCGAACCAGCACGGGCAGGACCATCGTCGCATTGAGCGGACCGCCCCGCGTCATGACAAAGACCAGGTTGAAATCGTTGAAGCTCCAGATCACCCCGAGTACGAGGAGCACGGAACCCACCGCCTGCAGGTTGGGGAGCGTGATGTAGCGGAAACGTGCCAGCCGGGTGGCGCCATCGACAGCCGCGGCTTCGTACTGCTCGGATGGGATGGTCTTCAGCCCCGCCAGAAACATCACCATCGCAAAGGGGTAAAACTGCCAGATCCGCGCGACCATGACACACCCGAGCGCGGTGGAGGGTCGGCCGAGCCAGGAGGTGCCGGGATCGATGAATCCGGCCAGCGCCAGCCAGTAGTTAACGATGCCGGAGTGATCGTTGAGGATCCATTTCCAGGCGAATCCCGCCACCACGGGAGAGATGACCCAGGGAATGGTGTAGAGGAAGGTGAGCACGCCGGTGATCCGGCCGAGCTTCAGGTTGAGCAGGAGGGCAAAGCCAAGACCGACCAGCAGCGCCATCAGGGTGCCCACGATCGCATACGCGGCGGTATTGCGAAACGAGAGCCAGAAGAGGTCGTCGCCGAAGATGCGTTCGTAGTTCGCCCAGCCCACCCATCCGTGGTCGCCCCGGATCAGGCTCACGTTACGGAAGCTGTTGTACAGGTTGCGCGCCAGCGGGTAGACCAGCACCAGGGCCGTGAAGAGCAACGCGGGGACCAGGAGCAGGTAGGGCGTCGCCTTCTTCATCGGTGCTCGTCAATCATGCGCTGGGCCTCCCGGGCGGCCCGGTCGAGCGCGGCCTGGGCGGAGAGTTCGCCGACGATCGCCTTCAGGCATTCGGGGGTGAAGACATTGCCGGCGATCGCGGTGATCTGGGGGTGCGCTGGCCAAGGCCGGGCGTGCTTCAGTTCGCTGAGGTAAACGGGCAGATGGGGGACCTTGGCGGCCGCGGAACTCTGCAATGCGCTCGTGGTGCAGGCGAGTGCGCCCAGGTCCTCCGTGACCCAGAACTGGTCGGACTCCGGATTGCGCAGGAATTTCAACAGCTCCCACGCCTCCTGCGGGTGCTTCGAGCGGGCGTTGATCGAATACATGACAAGATCCTGCAGCGTAGGCGCGGTGTCGTACGCGGCGATGCGGTCGTCCGGCACCGGCACGGGGACGACATACATGCCCTTCCCGGGCACCTTGTCCTCGATCATGCGCCGGAACCAGGGCCCCTCGATGCTCATGGCGGCCTTGTTGTTCGCAAACAGGTCGCTCACCTCCGAATGCGTGTAGGCCAGAAACCCAGGGGTGATCGAATGATCCTGCTGATGCATGTCGGCAAAGAGCTGGAGCGCCGCGACCCCGCGCGGGGAGTTGAATTCGATCCGGGTGAGGTCCTGCGACATGACATCGGCCCCGGCCTTGTAGAAGAACGGGATCAACCGATACGCAAAGCCGCCCTTGTCGCCGCCCATGAGCACGAGGCCGTACTGGTCCACCACCCCGTCGCCATCGGTGTCCCGGGTCAGTTTCCGCGCCGCCGCCCGGAACTCCGACCAGGTCTTCGGCGGGGCGATGCCAGCCCGGTCGAACAGTTCCCGGTTGCAGCAGAGCACGAAGGCGATGGCGTTGGCCGGCAGTCCGTAGCAGTTGCCCTGGTATTCGGTCGATTCCATGAGCTGCGGGACAAACCACTGCCTCACTTGGGGGAAGTCCGGGAATCGGTTGATCGGATAATAGTATCCCGCCTGGCTGAACTCGGCTGCGTAATTGGCGTGGGTGTTCATGACGTCGGGGCCGGCCCCGGCGGCGAAACTGGCGTAAAGGATCTCCCGGATCATGTACCAACTCTTGTCGCTCTGGGTAACTTCGATCCCCGGATGGGTCCGATTGAACTCGGCCACGCGCTCTCGCAGGAACGCAGTCTGCTGCGGCAGGCCGCCGAAATTCCAGTCCTGGAGTTCCACCACATCGCTCCTTTTGCCACAGGAGAAAACCGAGAGGCAAAGCGCCAGCGTGAGGGCGATCCTGCTTTTCATAAGGGGGAAACGATGCGGCCGCGGCGCTATGAAGACAGAGCCGGGAAAAGGGTCAACCTGGGCTTGCCCTAACTCCTCGGACAGTGGTTCGGAGTAGTTTTCAGTTCAGATTAGCTAGCTGCTATAACTCGAGATTTGCGACCCTAATCACTTCCCCTACAGATCCCCCGGACCCAGCCACCGAAACGCCGATACCGCGAATCTTCGGCCCGTTCCCGGATAGGCTTCAGGGTACCGCTGCACCCGAGCTTCGCACCAGGCTTGAGCGGCGCGATCTTCCGGATCTGCGGGATGCGCGGCGTCGCCGTAAGCCCTGAGGAAAAAGGTGTCGGACCTCACAACGAGCACATTTGGTAAGGCTGCGACGAATTCCTCGGGATCTACCCCCGACCCCTTGAGCGCGACCTCGAGCAGGCCGCTCTCCGCCATCGCAGTCGGAATGAGAAACGGACCGCGCTGCACTTTTCCCGCACTGGCCGAGTTCGCCATCCGGTCGCGCATCCGGTTGGCAAAGGTCGTCGGGGTGATGCCCAGCGGGGCGTCGGGGCGGAGGCGGTTGTAGGTCGCGGCGACGGCGCGCCAGACGCGGGCGTTGGTCGTGTTGATGTTGAGGGCACCGGCGCGGAGCTGCAGACCGGCTGGCGTGTCAGTCAGGCTCAGGTGAGACACGGTGAGGCTGTGGCGATTCGCCTGCAGCGGACCGGGCGTGAGCGCCGGAGAGGGTACGAAGGCCAGTTGCTCGTAGGTGAGGACGCTGGCGAGGCGTGGCGAGCCGAGGGGAAACCCGGTGAGAATCTCGTCCACGGCTGGGCGCACGGTGGGCTCGACCAGCGGATATCCGGCGTCGCCGACGCTCAACTTCACGCCCTCGTCACCGATCCAGTAGGCGTAGTGGCCGGTGACGCGGCGCTCGCCCTGAGGATCAATTTCCTCGATCGGCAGCTTGCGCACCCGGACGTGTTCCTTGTCGGTGCCATCGGCACCGAGGGCTCCGGTGGACAGCAAGGCCACCGAATCAGGACCCGTGGGCGACGGGATGGTCCCGGCCTCCGCGCCTGAAGCGAGCCAGGCGACAAAGGTGCCGTCGGAGCGCCACACCCCGCACCAATGCCGCGCCGGCTGGCCGGCCCCGGCCGGGATGCCCGTGATACCCGCCATGCCCGTCACCCGGTCGTCCGGGCCGGCATGGCGCTGGAGCTCGTCCAAGGCCACGCGCAAGGCGAGCAACGCGTTCTGCCTCGCCTGAGCGTGCGGCGTGGCGACGGACACCTGACGTGACTCCAGCCGGACCAAGGCCGTCATCGCCAGGATCAGCAGGACGAGGAGGCTCAGGAGGACGAGGGTCAGAACCAAGGCGAAGCCGCGTCGGGGACTCATAGTCCACCTCCCAGAATCTGAATCCGCCGCGTGAACACCTGCGAGTGGCGCTCCACCACCGCCCACCACCAGGCGCCGTCGGTCGCGTGCTCAGGCGGACGCGCCAGCCTCCCCTGCTCCATCGCGGCCAACTCGGTCGCGCCGGCTTCGGTCAGGATCCGCACCATGACGTCGGTCACGACGGGAAAGACATCATCGCGCGGAGCCGTATGCGTCAGCGTCGCGGCCGACTGCGGAAAGGTCCGCCGCAGAGAGCCATCGGCATTGCGAGCGTAGAACCAGACGCCGAAATCCACTACGTTGTCGGCCAAGGCCTCCAGTTTGGCGGGCGCCGTCACCGCCGCCGGACTGCGGTCCGCTGCCGGACGACCCGACGAAGTCGCGTAAACGGAGGCGCGCAGGTCGTAACCGTTGGTGAATGTCGCCTGGGGTGTGACCGCTGTCCGATAGAGCCGGTAGCGCACCTCGGCTGGATTGTCCGCAGACACCGCACCGGAAACCGGCCGGCGCGCAATCTGGTACGACACCACCGTGGTCACCGCCCACGCATCGGCGGCCTCGCTCGGGCTCGCGACGAAGCGCAGCCAGCAACCGGACAGGCCGAAGCGCGCCGTCGCCACGCTCTCGCCCGGATCGCCCAAGACGCGCAGGCCCGGAGCGCCGCCAGGTTTCATGTTCGGCGTCACCAGCCAGGCGTGGCTCCCCAGCACGACCGGCGTATCGAGGATGTCCACGGCAAGCCAGCGCCCGCCGTCGTCACGGTGCAACGCACCCTGCAGGTCTCGCTCCAAGTAATCGAGCACGAGCCGCGCCTGCGCCGCCGTGTCGACCGCCCCGCGCTGACGCTGCCACAGCCCGAGCGTATGAGTCACGATGGCGAGCAACAGTCCGGCGAGTATCAGGCTGATTGACGTCGCGACCAGCAACTCGAGGAGCGTGAAGCCTGCCGGGCGCTGCATGGAATTCAAAGGGCGAGGCCGAGGTTGAAGGTCACGTGTTGGCGCGCGTCGAACGCCACGGGCGCCGCGAGGCCGTCGGGCGTGAGCACACGGTATGGCCAGGAAACGCGGACCTGGAGCGGCAGCACGGTCCGCCCCGTCGCAAACGTGAGCGGACCCGCTCCGAACCGCCGCACGTCGATCAGGAAATATTCGCCGCTGACCTGGGTGCCACCGGCCAACCGCACAAGCTCACCTTCGTGCGTTGCCACCAACAGCAAGCCGCGATCGGCCGACGCGTCCATGACGGGAATCCGCGCCGCGAGCGCCGGCAGTCCCTCGCGCGCGGCGATCTCGCGCAGCGTAACCTCGACCGCGCCCGGCAGGCGCAGCGCGGTCTGGACGTCGGCCGCATCCGATGAATCGCGCAGCGTCGACGCCAGCAAGGCGAGCAGCACGGTCACCGCCCCGGCGAAGATCGCGACCGCGATGACGACCTCGATGAGCGAGAACGCGAAGAGCCGTCGAACTACACCTTCATCCCTTTCGTGTTCCTTCGTGTCCATTCGTGGCTCCACCTCAAAATCCCTCCCGACTGTTCACCAGGGTCGCCAGCCCGTAGCCGCTCACGCTCAGGCCGCGCACTTGATCGGGGTGAACGAACCGCACCGGTGCCTCGCCGGCGCCACGCTCGGCGGCCGGGCGGATCGCCACGCTCCCGAGCACCAGATCGCCGCTGCCCAGGGTGGTGCCGGCACTCGAAAACGTGACCGCCGACCAATCTGCCGCGTCGGGCGAATTGACCGCCACGCGCACGTCCGCGCCCGGCCGGAAAGCGGTCGAGCGCAACGCGGCACCATCGCCGCGGGTCCACGCCGCGTCCGGCGCAAGCAGACCGGCGAACGCCTCCGGGTTGCGCGGCAGCATCGCCACGCCGTCGGGCAGGCGGATCTCGCCCTGCGTGATCCAGCCCTGATCAGTCTTCTCCTGCCAGGCCAGCCGGCGCAGGTAATCGTCGGCACTCGTCGTATCCACACACAGCAACACGCGGGTGTCGTGTCCTGTGGCGAGCGCGTTGAGCCGCGCGGCATTGAGCAGGTTCACCACGGCGCTCTGCCCCGCCTGCAGCGCGACGCCCTGGCCGGCGGGGCGCAGGCCAACCGCCAGGACCGCCGCGAGCGCCGCGATGAGGCCGATGACCACGAGGAGCTCGATCAGGGTGAAGGCGCGCAGTCGCGCCTTCGTCAACGGCAACGCGTCGTTCCCCTCAATCACGCTCGTCTCGACCGGCAGATTACCAACTGACCACGAAGCCCGGCTGTTCGGCGGTCGCGCCGGGAGCCGGGGCGTAGAAGGCCACGCCAAGGCGCATGCCGGTGGGCGGGATCTCTGCCGCACCGGGACGCATCCCTCGCACCGCCGGCCAGCCGCCCGGGTAGTCGTTGCCATCGATCGCTCCGTCGAGATTGCGATCGACCAGCACCGCGATGTCGGTGTTGCCCGAGGCGTCCTGCAGAAGGTGGTCCGGTGAGATCTCCGCCGGACCGAAACTGTAGAACGTCAGTCGGTGGCGGTTCTGCGCCTCGGGGCTGCGCGGGTCCGCTCCGGCCGCGTCCGGCAGCGGCGTGCCGTCGCGGCGGCGGCCGGCGAGCAGATCGTGAAACAGGTGCGGCGCGGCGGGGCTGGGGGTGGCGTCGGTGTTGACGAGTCCGCTGGCATCGAAGGTCGGATACGCCCCGTATTCCTGGCGAAAGGCACCGATGGCCGCCGCCCACTGCGCAAACTGAACCCGTGTCTGCGCCTTGGTGGCAGCCGCGCGGCTGGAGGAGACCCCGGGGAGGAGGATCGAGGCGATGATGCCGACGATCACGATGACGGTGAGCAATTCGATCAGGGTAAATCCGACGGTGCGGGTGCGAAGGGAACGCATGACTTCAGCGGGGTGCGATCACGTTGTCGGCGTTGTCGGGGTGCGCAATCGCGATGAAGCCGCCGGGCAGCAGTGGGCGATAGATTACACCATCTGGCCCAGCCGACTGCAGGATGAAGCCCGAATTCTCCCACGGTGTGAGCGTCCGATAGGCGTAGTGGTAGGGGTTGCCCCACGGATCGACGAGCCGTGCGGTCGGATCGCTGTGCGGGTCCGCGCCGGCCGCGACGGCGAAGTGCGCGAGGTCGATCACGGCGGGAGCTGCGATCGGTTGGTTCAACGGATCGCGCCGGCCGATCAGCGCCTGCAGGAGTGCGGCAGCATCGGCGGTGCGCGGGAAGTCACCGTGCCGTCGGCGGTAGGCTTCCAACGCTGCCGCCAGCGTCGCCAACTCACCCTCGGCCCGCGTGCGTTTCGCCCGGTCGAACACATGCGAGCCCACGCCCAGCATAAGCCCGGCGAGCGCGCCAATGATGGCGAGGACGGCAAGGAGTTCGAGGAGGGTGAAAGCGCGGCGAGGCATGACCCGCAGGGATGACACGCACGCGCGGCGGGCAAGTTTGGGATGAGGCCCGCCCGTCAATTACGCCGAACTACTCCGTGCCTTTGGGTAGCGCCCGGCCTCCGGACGGGCGGAATGGCGTGCGCATGCCGAACCGCCCGTCCGGAGGCCGGGCGCTACCCACTGAAAACCTTCGCGGTCGCTTACTCCTCGCTCTGCAGAGCGGCCACGACGCTGAAGTCTTCCAGCGTGGTGGTGTCGCCCTTCACTTCGCCGCCGGCGGCGATCTCCTTGAGGATGCGGCGCATGATTTTGCCGGAGCGAGTCTTGGGCAGACCGGCGGCGAAACGCACCATGTCGGGCTTGGCGAGGGAACCGATCTCCTTGCCGACGTGGTTGCGCAGCTCCTCCTTGAGTTCGTTGGTGGCGGCGTGGCCGGCCTTGAGGGTGACGAAGACGACGAGCGATTGGCCCTTGAGTTCGTCGGGGCGGCCGACCGCGGCGGCCTCGGCGACGGCCGGGTGCGAGACGAGGGCGCTCTCGATCTCGGCCGTGCCGATGCGGTGGCCGGAGACGTTGAGCACGTCGTCGATGCGGCCGACGATCCAGAAGTAGCCGTCCTTGTCCTGGCGGGCGCCGTCACCGGTGAAGTAGATGTCGGGCCGACCGGGGAATTCGCTGAAGTACTGGCGCTGGTAGCGCTCGTCGTCGCCCCACAGGGTGCGGAGCATCGACGGCCAGGGCTGGGTGATGACGAGTTTGCCGCCGGTGTTGCGCGGCACCTCGTGGCCCTTTTCGTCGACCACCTTCGGCACGACGCCGAAGAACGGCCGCGTGCCGGAGCCGGGCTTGGTGGGGGTGATGCCCGGGAGCGGCGCGATCATGATCGAGCCGGTCTCGGTCTGCCACCACGTGTCGACGATCGGGCAGCGCTTCTTGCCGACCAGCGTGTGGTACCACATCCAGGCCTCGGGGTTGATGGGTTCGCCGACGGAGCCGAGGAGGCGCAGCGAATCGAGGCGGTGGCGGAGGACGTAGTTGTCGCCCCAGCGCATGAAGGCGCGGATGGCGGTCGGCGCGGTGTAGAGGATCGTGAGCCCGTGGCGGTCGATCATCTGCCAGAAGCGGTCGGGCTCCGGGTGGTTGGGCGCGCCCTCGTAGAGGAAGATCGTGGCACCGTTGGCGAGGAGGCCGTAGACGACGTAGCTGTGGCCGGTGATCCAGCCGATGTCGGCGGAGCAGAAGTAGCGGTCGTTTTCCTTGAGGTCGAAAACGTAGTGGGAGCTCAGCTTGCAGCCCAGCAGGTAGCCGGCGCTGGTGTGCATGACGCCCTTCGGCTTCCCGGTGGAGCCGGAGGTGTAGAGGATGAAGAGCGGGTGCTCGGAATCGAAGGCCTTGGCCTTGTGGTAATTCGGGGCGCCGACCCAGGCTTCCTTCCACCAGACGTCGCGGCCCTCGAGCATGTTGACGGGGTTGCCGCAGCGTTTGACCACCATGACGGTGTGGGCGCTCGGGGCGCCCTCGAGCGCCTTGTCGACATTGGCCTTGAGGTCGATGACCTTGCCGCGGCGCCAGCCACCGTCGGCGGTGATGACGAGCTTGGCCTTGCAGTCGTTGATGCGGTCCTTGAGCGCCTCGGGGCTGAAGCCGCCGAAGACGACGGTGTGGATCGCGCCGACGCGGGCGCAGGCCAGCATGGCCATGACGGCTTCCGGGATCATCGGCATGTAGATGGCGACGCGGTCGCCCTGGCCGATGCCCATGTTCTCGAAGATGTGCGCGAGGCGGCAGACGTGGAAGTGCAGCTGCTTGTACGTGATCGTGCGCACGTCGCCCGGCTCGCCCTCGAAGATGAGCGCCGCCTTGTTCTCGCGGTAGGTGCCGAGGTGGCGGTCGAGGCAGTTCTCGGAAACGTTTAACTTGCCGCCCAGGAACCACTTGGCATGGGGGGCCTTCCACTCGAGGACCTGCTTGAAATCCTTGCGCCAGACGAGGTGCTCGCGGGCCTGTTTCGCCCAGAATTTTTCTGGGGAGTTGACAGACTCGGCGTAGAGCCTTTTGTAAATTGTATCACTCCCAAGGTTGGCTTGGGCTTTGAACTCGGCCGAAGGCCTGAATTTCCGGTGTTCCCGGGAAACAGATGTAATCGTTTGGTCTGTCACGATGTGGCGGATTTAGGGGTTGGGATACGCGAACGCGCATTTCTTATCCCGGCCCGAGTTTTAAGCGTCAAGCATGGGGCGAGCAATAGCCCGATTTATTATCTGTATGGAAAAGAAGACCACGTCCGCCGCAGCGGACACACCTACCCCGGAACGCGCCCCCGAAGCCACTCAACCCGCTCCGGCGGCCAGTGAGGCGGCGGAGCGCCCTGCGCCAGTCGACAACAGCATCCGGGTGGAGGGCATCCTCGACATCGATCTCCAGCGCGGCGGCAACGGCCAGCTCCTCGACCTCAGCCGCGGCGGCAAGCGCCGGCCGACCGACACCTTCGTGCCCAAGGAGCTGATCCGCCGCTTCAAGCTGCGCACCGGCAACCACATTGGCGGCACCGCCTTCCCGCCCGACGGCCGCTTCCCCAACCCGAAGATGCGCTTCATCGAGACCGTGGACGGCGTCCCGCTCGAGGAACGCCGCGCCCGCTTCGAATTCACCACGCTCACGACCGTCTCGCCCAATCAGTTCCTGAAGATGGAAATGAAGGACGGCCGCATGACCACCCGCGCGGTCGACCTGTTCTGCCCCATCGGCAAGGGCACCCGCGGCCTCATCGTCGCCCCGCCCCGCACCGGCAAGACCACGCTCCTCCGCGACATGGCCCTCGGCGTCCTCGAGAACAATCCCGAGTGCCTCGTCATGATCCTGCTCGTCGACGAGCGCCCGGAGGAGGTCACTGACTTCCGCCGCAGCGTCCCCGCCGAGATCTGGGCCTCGTCCAACGACGAGCAGATCGAGAATCACCTCCGCGTCGCCGACCTCTGCATCGAGCGCGCCAAGCGCCTCGTCGAGGTGGGCCGCGACGTCGTGCTCTTCTGCGACTCGATCACCCGCCTCTCCCGCGCCCACAACACCGCCCGCAACTCCGGCCGCACCGGCTCCGGCGGCCTCGACGTGCGCGCCCTCGAGAAGCCCCGCCAGCTCTTCGCCACCGCGCGCAAGACCGAAGAGGCCGGCTCCCTCACCATCATCGCCTCCGTGCTCGTCGAGACCGGCAGCCGCATGGACGACGTGATCTTCCAGGAGTTCAAGGGCACCGGCAACATGGAGCTCGTCCTCGACCGCAAGTGCGCCGAGATGCGCCTCTGGCCCGCCATCAACGTCGCCGCCTCGGGCACCCGCAAGGAGGAGCTCCTGATCGACGCCAAGACCCTCGAGGGCATCCATTTCTTCCGCCGCGCCCTGGTGCAGCAGAAGATCGAGGAGGCCACCGAGACCATGATCGCCCGCCTTTCCAAGACCAAGACCAACGCCGAATTCATCAAGCTCATCGCCCGCTAACTTCGCTCTTGCCGCCCTCTCCGGCGCTTGGGCAGACTCCACCTTCCGCTGCGTCCGCCTCCCGGGCGCAAACACCGTCAGAATCCCTCCTCCGAATGCACAGTTTCTCCGAGCAATGTCTCGATATGGCCCGCTCGATGCTGGCCCACAATCTCGACTCCATCCAACCCGACGGGACCATCGTCCCGGTCAACGGCGAGGATTCCCGCCCGGATGAGCCCGGACACGTCGCGTTCGCCCTCGGTGAATTCTACCGCGCCACGGGTGAGACCACCCTCAAGGGCCACGACCTCATCGATCTCGCCGCCCGCTGCATCACGGCGCAGATGTTCACCGAGCCCGCCGCCGAGAACGGCCTCGCTTACGCCGCCCTCGGCCTCCTCGCCTTCGGCCCCTCCAAGGAGCGCAACCCCGTCTGGGAACGCCTCGTCGAGGAGACCAAGCAGCGCATCGACAAGTCCCTGCTCCACCGCAGCGACTACGACAACCACTGGCAGGCGTTCAACGTCGCCAAGGCCGTCGCCCGCTACTCGTTCGGCCTCTCCAAGAAGGACGAGACCTCCCGCCTGATCGAGCGCATGGTCGAGCGCATCAACCACACGAGCTCGACCGGCTATTTCGACGACTCCACGAGCGGCCTCGGCGGCAACTTCAATCTCTACGGCGTGATGAGCTTCG
>CAZGJB010000093.1:0-11567 GCA_964526145.1 uncultured Opitutaceae bacterium | reverse complement strand
GGTGCCCTCGTGGACCTCGCCCATCTTGTGGACGGCGCCGGAGTAGAAAAGGATACGCTCGGTCGTGGTCGTCTTGCCCGCATCAATGTGCGCGGCGATGCCGATGTTGCGCGTCCACTCGAGCGGGAACGGCCGGTCCTTGGCGTTGGCCGGAGCGACCTTCGACTTCTCGGTGACGATAGTGATCTTGGGAGCAGCGACAGACATGGGCGGCCTTACCAGCGGAGGTGGGCAAAGGCGCGATTCGCCTGAGCCATCTTGTGGGTGTCTTCCTTCTTCTTAACCACCGTGCCGGTGTTGTTGTAGGCATCGATGATCTCGGCCGCGAGGGCGTCCTTCATCGGCAGACCCTTGCGGGCGCCGGCTGCGGTCACGATCCAACGCAGCGCGAGCGACTCCTGGCGCTCAAAGGAAATCTCAACCGGCACCTGGTAGGTGGCACCACCGACGCGGCGGCTCTTCACCTCAAGGCGGGGACGCGCGTTTTCGAGGGCACCGAGGAGCAGGTCGACCGGATTGCCCTTGTCGAGCTTCTCCGAGACCTTCTCGAAGGCTCCGTAGACAATACGCTGGGCAAGATTCTTCTTGCCGCTCTTCATGATGACGTTGACCAGGTGCGCGACGAGCGGGCTGTTATAGCGGGAATCGGGCTCGGTCTGACGCTTGGTGGCTCTGTGACGGCGTGACATGACTTAAATCGGGATTGGGAAAGAACGGTTATTTGGCGGCCTTGGGACGTTTGACGCCGTACTTGGAACGGCTGCGACGGCGCTTCTCGACACCCGTGGCATCAAGGGTGCCGCGGACAATGTGGTAACGGACGCCGGGGAGATCCTTAACGCGGCCACCGCGCACGAGCACAATGGAGTGCTCCTGAAGGTTGTGGCCCTCGTCCGGGATGTAGGAAATCACTTCGTTGCCGTTCGTCAGACGAACCTTGGCGACCTTGCGGATCGCGGAGTTCGGCTTCTTGGGCGTGCGGGTCATGACCTGCACGCACACACCGCGGCGGAAAGGATTGCCTGCCAAAGCCGGAGACTTCGACTTGGCGGTCACCTTGCGGCGGCCTTTGCGCACGAGTTGATTGATGGTCGGCATACGAATATGGGAGTGGAAATTAGGGAAAAGAGGAAAAAGCTACCTGAGGCCAAATGCTCGGCAAGAACTTTTTGGCGAAAAGTATCGATGTTCGCGAAATTCGGGATTCAGGCCCGATTCGTGAGGGAAAACGCACTCCCGGCGAAGCCGGAGATGCGGCAAAAAGAGATGTGGAGCGGAAGAAACTCCGCAGGTTCGCCAACAAGATCAAGCCGGAAGTGCCCCGGCGGTTGATTTGGCCCCAAAAAAAACGCCCGGCGGTGAAGCCGGGCGATAAACCACATGGAGCTAGGCTCTACATGCAGTTTTTGGCGGGAGGATTTGTCATCGTCGGCACGGCGCCGCTTTTGACAAGCCGAATCTTGGCCTGCGCCCGAAACGAAAAAGCCGCGGACTCGCGTCCGCGGCTTTGAAAACTGAGGGGCCCCTGCCCAGCCTTACGAGGCCTCGGTGGCCTTGACCTCGTCGACCGGCAGTTCGGCGCCGAAGGGCAGCGTGACCTTGAGCTGCTTGTACCGCGGCAGGCCGGTGCCCGCCGGGATCAGGTGGCCCATGATCACGTTCTCCTTGAAGCCCTTGAGCATGTCCACTTTGCCAAGGGTCGAGGCGTCGGTAAGGACGCGCGTCGTCTCCTGGAAGGAAGCGGCCGAGATGAAGGATTCGGTCTCGAGGGACGCCTTGGTGATGCCAAGCAGGATGGGCTCGGCCTCGGCGGGCTTGCCGCCGGCCTCTTCCAGCCGCTTGTTCTCGATCAAGAACGCCGCCCGGTCGACCTGTTCACCCCAGAAGAACTCGCTGTCGCCCGGATCGGTGATCCGGACCTTGCGGAGCATCTGGCGAATGATGATCTCGATGTGCTTGTCGTTGATGGTCACACCCTGGAGGCGATAGACTTCCTGCACCTGGGAGATGAGGAAATCGTAGAGCGCGGACGGCCCGAGGATCTCGAGGATCTCGTGCGGATCAGCGGCGCCCTCGGTGAGGTGCTGGCCCTTGTGGACGACGTCGCCGGGTTGCACGATGATGTGCTTGCCGGTCGGGATGAGATGCTCCTCCTCCTGGGCGGTCTCCTCGTTCTTGACGACGAGCTTGCGCTTGCCGCGGACGGTGCCCTCGAACGAGACGATGCCATCGATGCGGGACATCTCGGCGGCGTCCTTCGGGCGGCGGGCTTCAAAAAGCTCGGCCACACGCGGCAGACCGCCGGTGATGTCCTTGGTCTTGGAAGCCTGACGCGGTGTCTTGGCGAGCAGCGCACCCGGCTGGATGATGTCGCCCTCGTTGACGGCAATCTGGGCGCCGACCGGGATCGAATAGGCGGCGAGCGGCTTGTGCTTGGCGTCGCGAACCTCGATCTGGGGATTGAGGTCCTCCTTGTGCTCGATGACGACGGTGGCGATGCGGCCCGACGATTCGTCGAGTTCGCGCTTCACCGTGACACCGGGGATCATGTCCTTGAACACGAGCGTGCCACCCTTCTCGGAGAGCACGGGAATGTTGTAGGGATCCCACTGCGCGAGGACCGCGCCCTTGTCGATCTTGGCGCCGTCGGCGACGTGGAGGAAGGAGCCGACGACGATGTTGTACGTCTCGAGTTCCTTGTCCTCGGCGTCGAGGATCTGGATGGAGCCGGTCTTGTTGAGCACGATGGCCGCACCCTCGGCGGTCTCGACGAGGCGGAGGCCGCGGTAGCGAACCGTGCCGCTGGCGCGGACGCGGATCTCGGGCGTCTTGAAGCCGCCGGACGCGACGCCACCGATGTGGAACGTACGCATCGTCAGCTGCGTGCCCGGCTCGCCGATCGACTGGGCGGCGATGATGCCGACCGAGTCGCCGATCTTGGCGACCTTGTTGGTCGCGGGATTGATGCCGTAGCTCTTGGCGTCGATGCCGGCCGTGCTCGTCGAGGTGAGCGGCGACATGACCTTCACGCGCTCGATGCCGACGTCCTCGATCTGGGCGGCGATCTCCTCGGTGACCAGTTCACCGGAGCCGATGATGACCTCGCTCGGGTTGAGCGGGTTGACCACGTCGTCGCTGGAGAAGCGGCCGATGATGCGCTCCTTGAGGCCGACGATCTCGTCGTCGCCCTCGTAGATGGCTTTCTTCCACACGCCGTCGCGGGTGCCGCAGTCGTCTTCGGCGATGATGACGTCCATGGCCACGTCGCACAGCTTGCGGGTGAGGTAGCCGGCGTCCGCGGTCTTGAGCGCGGTGTCGGCCAGGCCCTTGCGGGCGCCGTGCGTGGAGATGAAGTACTCGAGCACCGTGAGGCCCTCGCGGAAGGAGGACAGGATGGGGCGCTCGATGATTTCGCCGGAGGGCTTGGCCATGAGGCCGCGGGTACCGCACAGCTGGCGAACCTGCTGTTTGTTACCGCGGGCGCCGGAGTCCATCATGATGTACACCGGATTGACCTCGGTGCGGCCGTCGTTGGCCTCGAGCTTCGCGAAGACCTCCTTCGCGATCTTGTCGGTGGTGCCGGTCCAAAGGTCGATGACCTTGTTCTTCCGCTCGCCCTCGGTGATGATGCCCTTGTTGAACTGGGCTTCGACTTCGGCGATCTTTTTGCGGGTCTCGGCGACGATCTCCTTCTTCGACTCGGGGATGATCATGTCGTCGATACCGATGGAGATGCCCGCCTGGAACGCGGTCTGGAAACCGAGTTCCTTCAGCTTGTCGAGGGTCTCGACCGTGACGGATTCACCCGCGACCTTGTAGGTGTTGAGGATGAGATCACCCAGCTTGCCCTTCGGCACCGGGAAATTCACGAAACCGAGACCGGCCGGCCAGATCTGGTTGAAGATCACGCGGCCCACCGTGGAGCGGAGGACGCGGCGTTCCTTGTTGCCGAAGATCGTATCGCGGCCGAAGTCGGGATTCGGGATCTCGACCCAGTCGTGCATCTTGAGGGCGCCGTCGGCCTTGGCGTAGAGGACTTCCTGCAGGCCGCTGAGGAGCGGCACGCGCTCGCCCTTGGCCGGTTTCTTGCGCGGCTCGATGGTGAGGTAGTACGCGCCGAGGACGATGTCCTGCGAGGGCGTGAGGATCGGCTTGCCGGACGAAGGCGAGAAGATGTTGTTCGTCGCCATCATCAGGAGCTTGCACTCCATGATCGCCTCGAGGGAAAGCGGCACGTGCACGGCCATCTGGTCGCCGTCGAAGTCCGCGTTGTACGCGGTGCAGACGAGCGGATGGATGCGGATGGCCTCGCCCTCGATGAGGACGGGCTCGAAGGCCTGGATGGAGAGACGGTGGAGCGTCGGCGCGCGGTTGAGCAGCACCGGGTGGCCCTTGGTGACCTCCTCGAGGATGTCCCACACCTCGGGCGACTTTTTCTCGATCATCTTGCGGGCACCGCGGACGGTGTGCACGAAGCCGAGTTCCTTGAGGCGGCGGATGATGAACGGCTCGAAGAGGACGAGCGCCATCTTCTTCGGCAGACCGCACTGGTGGAGCTTGAGCTCGGGACCGATGACGATGACGGAGCGGCCGGAGTAATCGACGCGCTTGCCGAGGAGATTCTGGCGGAAGCGACCCTGCTTGCCCTTGAGCATGTCGGACAGGGACTTCAGCGGACGGTTGCCGGCACCGGTGACGGGGCGGCCGTGGCGGCCGTTGTCAAACAGGGCGTCGACGGCCTCCTGCAGCATGCGCTTTTCGTTGTGGATGATGACGTCGGGCGTCTTCAGCTGCATCAGGTTCCGCAGGCGGTTGTTGCGGTTGATGACGCGGCGGTAGAGATCGTTGAGGTCGGAGGTCGCGAAGCGGCCGCCCTCGAGCGGGACGAGCGGGCGCAGGTCCGGCGGGATGACGGGCAGCACCTCGAGGACCATCCACTCGGGACGGCTCTTGGAGTGGATGAAACCCTGGATGACCTTGAGGCGCTTCGAGAGCTTCTTCTTGATCTGCTTCGACTTGGTGGCGCGCATCTGCTCGTGCAGCTCGGCCACGGTCGCCTCCATGTCGGTCTTGGCGAGCGCGTCGCGCACGGCCTCGGCGCCCATCTTGGCGACGAAGGAATCGTCACCGTACTCGTCGATGGCCTGGCGGTACTCGGTGTCGGTGAGCAGCTGGTGCGGCTCGAGCGGGGTCTTGCCCGGGTCGATCACCATGTAGTTCTCGTAGTAGATCACGCGCTCGAGGGAGCGGGCGGTCATGTCGAGCAGGAGGCCGAGGCGGCTCGGCATGCTCTTGAGGAACCAGATGTGCGAGACCGGGACGGCCAGCTCGATGTGGCCCATGCGCTCGCGACGAACGCGGGCGATGGTCACCTCGACGCCGCAGCGATCGCAGACGACATCCTTGTACTTGATGCGCTTGTACTTGCCGCACGCGCACTCGTAGTCGCGCACCGGGCCGAAGATCTTCTGGCAGAAGAGACCACCCGGCTCGGGCTTGAAGGTGCGGTAGTTGATCGTCTCGGGATTCTTGACCTCGCCCTTGGACCATTTGCGGATCGTTTCGGGCGACGCGACGGTGATGGAGACGCAATCGAAGGGATTTTCGATGTCGCCCAGGGCGTTGCGAACTTCCTCGCGAACGGCGGAACCGGCGGTTTCAGAGGGTTGAATGCTCATGTGTGCTTTCCCTGATGTTGTTTAAAGGCTGCGAAGGTGCTCAGGAGCCGAAGCCCAGTGCGTCGCGTTTGTTGAGCTTGATGTCCAGGCCGAGGGACTGGATTTCCTTGATCAACACGTTGAAGGACTCGGGCGTGCCGGCCTGCAGCGTGTTGTCGCCCTTGACGAGCGACTCGTAGATCTTGGTGCGGCCCTGCACGTCGTCGGACTTGACGGTGAGCAGTTCCTGCAGCGTGTGCGCCGCGCCGTAGGCCTCGAGCGCCCACACTTCCATTTCGCCGAAGCGCTGGCCGCCGTACTGGGCCTTGCCACCCAGGGGTTGCTGCGTGACGAGGGAGTACGGACCGACCGCGCGCGCGTGGATCTTGTGCGACACGAGGTGGTTCAGCTTCATCATGTAGATGTAGCCGACGACGACCTCCTGATCGATCTTCTCGCCGGTGCGACCGTCGTAGAGCGGGCTCTTGCCGGAGGAGGGCAGCTTCGCGTCCTTGAGGTATTCGCGGACTTTCTTTTCCGGAATGCCGTCGAACACGGGCGTCGCCACCTTGATGCCGAGCTTTTTGCAGGCCCAGCCGAGGTGCGTCTCGAGCACCTGGCCCACGTTCATGCGCGAAGGCACGCCGAGGGGGTTGAGGCAGATCTCGACGGGGGTGCCGTCGGGCAGGAAGGGCATGTCTTCCTCGGGCACGATCTTGGCGACCACGCCCTTGTTGCCGTGGCGGCCGGCCATCTTGTCACCGACCTCGAGCTTCTGCTTCGTGGCGATGTAAACCTTGACCTGCTTGATGGCGCCGGTGCCGTCACCCTCGCCCGCCTCGACCGCGCCGACCTTGCGTTCGCGGTCGCTCTCGAGCTCGTCGAACTTGGTCTGATAGCTGCCGATGATCTCCATGATCTTGATGCGAACCGGGGACGGGTCGATCTGGACGTGCTTGGAGACCGCCGCGAGCTTGCGCAGGAGGGTCTTGGTGATCTTGCGGTTGGCCGGGATGATGATCTCACCGGTCTCGCCGTTGATGACGTCGAGCGGGATCTTCTCGCCGAGGAGGATGTTGGAGAGCGCCTCGGTGAGGCCCTCGCGCAGCTTGTCCATCTGCGTCTTGTACTCTTCCTGGATCTGCTTGATCTGGCGGCGGCGATCCGAGGGCGAGAGCTTCTCGACCTGGTTGTCGATGCGCGACGAGACCTTCACATCCATGATGATGCCGGCGGCGCCGGACGGGACGACGAGGGAGGTGTCCTTCACGTCCGCGGCCTTCTCGCCGAAGATCGCGCGGAGAAGCTTCTCCTCGGGCGCGAGCTCGGTCTCGGACTTCGGGGTGATCTTGCCGACGAGGATGTCGCCGGGCTTCACCTCGGCGCCGATGCGGATGACACCGTTGTGGTCGAGGTTCTTGAGGGCTTCCTCGCCCACGTTCGGGATGTCGCGGGTGATCTCCTCGGGCCCGAGCTTGGTGTCACGGGCGGTGACCTCGAATTCCTGAATGTGGATCGAGGTGAAGATGTCCTCGCGGAGCACCTTCTCGGAGATGAGGATCGCGTCCTCGAAGTTGTAGCCGTTCCAGGGCATGAACGCCACGAGCACGTTGCGGCCGAGGGCCATCTCGCCGTGGTCGGTGGAGGGACCGTCGGCGATGATCTGGCCGGCCTTGATCTTCTGGCCGTGCTTGACGATCGGCTTCTGGTTGAAGTTCGTGCCCGCGTTCGAGCGCATGAACTTGCGCAGCTCGTACACGTGGACGCCGCTCTTGGGGTCATTCTTCACCGTGCGCGGCATCTCGCCGTCCTTGGTGATGACGATGCGCTTGGCGTCGACGGAGGCGACGATGCCGGCCTCCTCGGCGACGACGACGATCTTGGAGTCGCGGGCGACGCGCTCCTCGATGCCGGTGCCGACGAACGGGGCCTCGGTCTGGAGCAGCGGCACGCCCTGGCGTTGCATGTTCGCACCCATGAGCGCGCGATTCGCGTCGTCGTGCTCGAGGAACGGAATCATGCCGGCGGCGATGGAGATGACCTGCTTGGGCGAGACGTCCATGAGGTCGACCTCGCCGGCGGGCACTTCGATGAAGTTGCCGTCCTGGCGGGAGGTCACCTTGCCGACGAAGTGGCCCTTGTCATCGATCTCGGCGTTGGCCTGGGCGATGATCTTGCCTTCTTCCTGGTCGGCGGTGAGGTACTCGATCTTGTCGGAGACGCGACCTTCCTTGACGAGACGGTACGGCGTCTCGATGAAGCCGAACTCATTGACGCGGGCG
This sequence comes from uncultured Opitutaceae bacterium, assembly GCA_964526145.1. Lineage (GTDB taxonomy): Bacteria > Verrucomicrobiota > Verrucomicrobiia > Opitutales > Opitutaceae > UBA2377. The sequence continues at coordinate 3,628 of CAZGJB010000093.1, read as the reverse complement.
TAGGTCGAGAGGGAGTTGATTAGGCCGATGTTCGGACCTTCCGGGGTCTCGATCGGGCAGATGCGGCCGTAGTGCGACGGATGGACGTCGCGGACCTCGAAGCCGGCGCGCTCGCGGTTGAGACCACCCGGCCCGAGCGCGGAGAGGCGGCGCTTGTGCGTGACCTCGGCGAGCGGATTGATCTGGTCCATGAACTGCGACAGCTGGCTGCGGGCGAAGAAGTCGCGGATGACCGTGGTGAGGGCCTTCGGGTTGATCAGCTTCTGCGGCGTGATCGAGTCGACGCTCTGGTCGTACATCGTCATGCGCTCGCGGACGAGGCGCTCGGTGCGGCTGAGGCCGACGCGGCACTGATTGGCGAGGAGCTCGCCGACGGTGCGGACGCGGCGGGAACCGAGGTGGTCGATGTCATCAACCACGCCCTCGCCCTTCTTGAGGCGGACGAGGTACTTGGTGGCGGCGACGACGTCGGCGCTCTCGAGGATGCGCTGCTCGATGTCGGCCTTGAGGCCGAGCTTCTGGTTGACCTTGTAACGGCCGACGCGGCCGAGGTCGTAGCGCTTCGGGTCGAAGAAGAGGCGCTTGAGGAGGGCCTTGGCGTTCGCCGTGGTCGGCGGCTCGCCCGGGCGGAGGCGCTTGTAGATTTCCTTGAGGGCCTCCTCCTCGTTGCGGGTCGGGTCCTTCTTCAGGGCGCGGATGAGGGCGCCCTCGTCCAAGGCCGTGTCGATGACGCGGATCGTGGTGATGTCGTGCTTCTCGAAGGTGCGGACGATCTGCTTGGTGAGGGGCTCGAAGGCGCGGGCGAGGACGACGCCCTTCTGGGCGTCGATCGCGTCCTCCACGAGGACGAGCGAGGAGACGTTCTCCATGTCGAGCGCCTTGGCGACCTTGAGGTCCTTGATCTCGTAGAAGAGGTTCAGGAGGTCGATGTCGCTGGAGTAGCCGATGGCGCGGAGCAGCGTCGTGATGAGGAACTTGCGGCGACGGCGGCGGCGGTCGAGATAGACGTAGAGCAGGTCGTTGTTGTCGAACTGCACCTCGAGCCAGGTGCCACGGTCGGGGATGATGCGGAAGGAGTGGAGCAGCTTGCCGTTCGGGTGCGGCGTGACCTCGAAGGCGATGCCGGGGGAGCGGTGGAGCTGGGAGACGACGACGCGCTCGGCGCCGTTGATGATGAAGGAGCCGCGCTCCGTGACCATGGGGATCTCGCCCATGTAGATCTCCTCGTCCTTGATAAAGTCCTCCTCGCGCAGGCGGAGCTTCACGTAGAGGGGCACCGAGTAGGTGATGCCCTCGCGGAGGCACTCGATCTCGGCGCTCTTGGGCTCGCCGAGGGTGTAGGAGACGTACTCGAGGGTCAGGCGACCGTCGTAGGACTCGATGGGAAACACCTCGCGGAAGACCGCCTCAAGGCCCTGGGGCTTGCGCTGCTTTTCCGGCACGCCCTTCTGCAGGAAGTCCAGATAAGAGGTGATCTGGATCTCGATGAGATTGGGCGGCTGGATGACTTCGCGGAGTTTGCCGAAGTTGATGCGTTCGGTTTGTGTGCGGTCGGCCATGTGAATTCCCGGTTGGATTAGACGAAAGAGGACGGAGACAGGCGCTCAGCGCAGGGGGCGAAGAGCGGCAAAGAAACGAAAAAAGAAAAGGCAAAGGACAGGCCGCGTTTTGACACGGCCTGTCCCGAAGATTTCGGAAGATGTACGAAGTAAATCGCCAAGCAGGCTTTACTTGAGCTCGACCTTGGCGCCGGCGGCCTCGAGCTTCTTCTTGATATCCTCGGCCTCGGCCTTGGACGCGCCTTCCTTGACGGGCTTGGGCGCACCCTCGACGAGGTCCTTGGCTTCCTTGAGGCCCAGGCCGGTGATGGCGCGGACTTCCTTGATGACGCCGATCTTGTTCGCGCCGGCCTCGACGAGGACGACGTTGAACTCGGTCTTCTCCTCGGCGGGAGCGGCGGCGGCGGCGACGCCCGCAGGGGCGGCGGCGACGGCAGCGGCGGCGGAGACGCCCCACTTGCCTTCGAGATCCTTGACGAGGGCGGCGAGTTCGATGACCGACTGGCTGGACAGCCACTCGATGACTTGGTCTTTGGTGATGTTGCTCATGTTGACTTTCCTTGGGCGGCTAGCGGTTTCGGGAGTGAAACACGTTTAAGAGACGTATCCCCTAGCCTGCCTATTGGGATTTGGCTTCCCCGGCTTGCGCCGGAAATTTTGTGATGGGTTGGACGGAACAGGTTAGGCGGCCGGAGCAGCGGGCTGCTCCTTCTTGACCTTGGCATCGAGCACGCGGACGAAGGCCGCGGCGTTCTGGGTGAGGAGACCGAGCAGCTGCGAGCGCAGCGCGTCGAAGGAGGGCAGATCGGCGATCTTGGCCAGGTCGGCCGCGCTGATGAGCTTCTTCTCCATCACGCCGATCTTGACCTCGAGCTTCTGCTTATCTTCGCAGAATTTCTTGAGGATCTTGGCGACGCCGGCGCTGTTCTTGCCGCCGACAACGATGGCCGTCGGGCCGGTCAGCGCGCTGTCGAACTCGGGGAGGCCGAGGGCCTTGGCGGCGACGCGCAGCGAGCTGTTCTTCACGACGTGGAACTCGGCCTTCTCGGCATCGAGGCGCTTGCGCAGCTCGGCGACGTCGGCGACGGTGACCTTGGTGAAGTTGGCCAGGATGACGTAGTCGGACTTCTTGAGGTGCGTCTCGACCTCGGTGATCAGGTAATTTTTTTCGGCTCTCATGGTCGTGGCTCCTTAGTATTTGCTGAACTCGGTGGCGGCGATGCGCACGGCCGGGCTCATGCTGGACGAGACGGAAATGGACTTGATGAACTGGCTGCCCTTGAAGGTCGCGGGCTTGGCCTTGCCCACGGCGTCGATGACGGACTGGACGTTCTCGAGGATCTGGGCGTTCGTGAAGGAGCGCTTGCCGACGCCGACCCCGATATTGGCGGTCTTGTCCATCTTGAACTCCACCCGGCCGGCCTTGACGGCCTTGATGCCGGCGGCGATGTCGTCGGTCACGGTGCCGCTCTTCGGGTTGGGCATGAGGCCCTTGGGACCGAGGACGCGGGCGAGCGTGCGGACCTGCTTCATGGCCTCGGTCGTCGCGATCGCGACATCGAAGTCGAGCCAGCCCTCGTTGATCTTCGCCATCATGTCCTGCAGACCGGCGTGATCGGCGCCCGCATCGAGGGCGGCCTTCGGGTTGTCGGTGAAGACGAGCACGCGGACCTTCTTGCCCGAGCCGTTCGGCAGCGGCGTGGTGCCGCGGACGTTCTGCTCGCCGGAGGTGGCGTCAACGCCGAGCCGGAAGGACAGCTCGACGGTCTCGTCGAACTTCGCCTTCGGGAATTTGGCGAGGATATCCACGGCTTCAACCAGCGGATATTCCTTGTTGAGATCAGCGGCCTTGACGGCGCTGTTGTATCTTTTGCTGTGCTTGTTTGGCATTATTGACTCCTTGCGGTGCGAACGTCCGGATGGACTCCCGCGATGAGCGTTTGGGTTGGCGGACGAAATATCAGTCGACGACTTCGATGCCCATGTTGCGGGCGGTACCGGCGATGACCTTGATGCCGGCGGCCTCATCCTTGGCGTTCATGTCGGCCTTCTTGATCTTCCAGATCTCG
>CAZGJB010000092.1:0-11577 GCA_964526145.1 uncultured Opitutaceae bacterium | reverse complement strand
GAAAGTGGCGAGGCGGGTGCTCGCACGGCAGTCGTTGCGCGGCGAGCGGGCGCTGTTCCGGCCCGGTGTGATTCTCCCGGACCTGTCGGGAAATGGCAGGGTTCAAGCTGTTACGGTCGCGCAAACTCGCAGAATGCCGCCGGTTCGACGCTTGACTGGGTTTCCAGCGTGGGATTCGGTAGCGCAAACTATCCTTTTCGGCCCGAAAAGGCCGAGCTGCCCGTAAACACCAAACTCCATGCAAAAAGCAAATCTGACCAAACTACTGTGCGCCGGGGCCGTGGCCCTCGGCCTGCCGTTGGGGCTCATCGCCCAGACTGCCCGATCGACGACAGACAACGAAGAAATCGTTCGCCTCGAAGAATACGTCGTGACGGAGATGAAGGCCTTTTCCGATCAAGCGATCGAAGGCAAGACCCCCGTGTCCTTCAGCGAACTGGGCAAGGATCGGATCGCCGAGGAGCTCGGCTCCCAGGACATCCCCCTCGTGCTGAACAGCACACCCTCGGTCTTCGCCACGACGGACAGCGGTGGTGCCGGCGACGCGCGCGTGAACGTGCGCGGCTTCAACCAACGGAACATTTCCATCCTCATCAACGGCGTGCCGACCAATGACATCGAAAACGGTTGGCTGTATTGGTCAAATTGGGACGGCTTGGGTGACGTCACGACGGCGATCCAGGTCCAGCGCGGCCTGAGCAACGTCACACTGCCCACGCCCTCGATCGGCGGCACGATGAACATCATCACCGATCCCGCGGCCACCAAGGCCGGCGGCTCGGTCAAGGTTGAGTTCGGCAGCGACAGCTTCCGCAAGGCCACGGCCGTCCTCAATACGGGCATGCTGAAGGACAAGGTCGCGCTCACGGTCGGCCTCGTCGTCAAGGAAGGTGAAGGCTACGCCCGCGGCACTTGGACCGAGGGCATGGGCTACTATATCGGTTCGACTTGGAAGGTGAATGCCACGAATCGCCTCGAGTTCTTCGCGATCGGTGCCCCGCAGGAGCACGGCCAACGCCGCTTCGCTTCCAACATCGCGGCCTACGACATCAATTACGCCTACCAGCTCGGCTACACCGACCAGCAGATCATGAGCACCGCTTCAGGTGCCAATGCCGGTGCGTTCCGCCAAGGCCCCGTTGGTGCCGGAGGCGACTACAACCAGAATTACGCGCCGGTGAGCCCAACTTACACCGGCCAGCAGTGGTACTGGGACGGTCTCCACTCCCGAAAAAAGGCCGGCTACCTCAACGAGAGCGTCAATTATTTCCACAAGCCCCAGATGAACCTGAACTGGTATCTGGATCTCAATGAGAAGACCAAGGTCACCAGCGTACTCTACTACTCCGGTGGCCGCGGTGGTGGCTCCGGCACCCTGAACAACGGTTCGAGCTCGGCGGCCTTCGCTCGCTACGCGAATTCCGATTCGATGTGGGGCAGCAACATCAACTGGGATGGCACGATCGCCTCCAACGCCGGATCGGTCGCGGCTAACGGCAGCGCCAAGGTCGCCGGCCAGTCGCTCGGCATCCTGCGCAACAGCGTCAACAATCAAGACCAGTACGGACTCGTCTCCAAGCTCGGTTACGACTTCTCCGATGAGATCAAGATCACGACTGGCGTCGACTGGCGCACGGCCGAGATCGCCCACTTCCGCGAAGTGCGCGATCTCCTCGGTGGTCAGTACTACCTTCCGACTACGGCGCAAAGCAGCGAATTCTGGGCGGCCGGCAGCGCCACCCGTCTTGGTCTGGGCGACAAGGTGGACTACAACAACACCAACACCGTCGATTGGCTCGGTCTCTTCCTCCAGGGTCAGTACGAGAAGGGTCCGATCACCGCGTTCGCGGTCTACGGTTACTCCACCATTGAGTTTGGTTACGAGGATTTCTTCCGCCGGGCCAGCGCCGGTTCAAGCGACACCTACAAGCTCTCCTCCGATACCTTTGACGGCGACCAGATCAAGGGCGGCGTGCAGTATGCCTTCAACGACAACTTCAGCGCCTATGTGAACGGCGGCACGGTCTCCAAGGCGCCGATCTTCGACGGCGCCATCAACGATATCGTCGGCCAGTTCGTCGCCAAGCCGAAGAACGAGTCCTTCACCTCGTACGAGGCCGGCGTCCGTTTCACGAGCCCGGACCGGAAGATCACGGTTTCCGCCAACTACTACTCGACCGAATGGCGCGACCGCACGATCACGCTCACGAGCGAGTCGGCCGACACGATCACCTACCTCTACGGGGTGAACTCCGACTACTCGGGCCTCGAGATCGAGGGTGCCTACCAGCCGAATCGCTTCATCCGGTTCGACTTCGCCGCCTCCTTCGGCGACTGGGTCTACACGGATGACGTGCTGAATTCCGAGCAGTACTTCATCAGCACGCGGGTCATCAACCCGGCCTACGCCGGCAAGCTCTACATTGCCGACCTCAAGGTGGGCGATGCGCCGCAGTACCAGACGGCCTACGCCGTCACGGTCTATCCGGTGCGCGGTCTTTCCATCAAGACGCAGGGTCGCTGGTACGACCGCTACTGGTCCGACTATACCCCGGACTCCCGTGGCAGCGCGACCGATCGCGGTCAGCCCTGGCGCATCCCGAGCTACTCGCTCTACGACGTGCACATCAACTACAAGCTGCCGCTCAACTACCGCAACTTCGAGCTCAGCCTGTTCGCGCACATCTTCAATGTGCTCGACGAGACCTACGTCTCGGATGCGACCGACAACAGCTCCTTCGAGGCGGTCGGCCTGAATCTCGCCCCGTCGCACAGCGCACAGCGCGCCGAAGTCTTCCTCGGCCCGCCGCGGACCTTCAACGTGGGCGCGCGCCTCAACTTCTGAGGACCCGCTGCAGCTGATTCACGGGCGGCCGCCTTTCTGGGCGGCCGCCTTTTTTGTGCCCAGATGAGGGTTGGGCAGCACTGTAACGGAATTTTTGTTACGCGGATTCTTGCCGGGGCCAGGGCGGCCGCGGGGTGGGGGAATACGGTTCCCCAGAGAATGATTTCGGATCCCGAATCTGGCGGATTCCAGGGCGACCGATTCCAATTGTGGGATTTCTCGCTCGGGGGGAACCGGCGACCAAGCCGGCAAGCCAAAATTTCACGTAAATTCTAGCGATTTTCGGGAAAACCTATTGACGGAGCAAAACCCGAGGACCAATAGGTTGTGGTCGTCGAGGCTGGGGACCACATCCTGTTGTGGTCGGCAAGGCGTGAATAAGTTTTGGCAACTTATGGTCGCTAAAACTCTAATCGCCCCAGTATCAGGCAGTTTTTCAGTCATTTCCCCCCATTTAACCTTCCCGGAACCATGCAGAAGTCCTTCCAAGTCGGCGCCAAAACCTTCGTGCTCGACCAGGCCAAGGCAGAGGCCGCCTTTGCCGCCAAGAGAGTCATCAACGGTCGCGAGGCCATGACCTTCAACCTCCTGCCGCTCAAGTACCAGTGGGCCTACGACCTGTACCGCAAGATGAAGGCCAACCACTGGGAGCCGGAGGATATCCCGATGGGCAAGGACATCGAGCAGTGGCGCGACGAGCGGGCGCTCTCCGAAGTTGAACGATGGATCATCCGCATGGGGATCGGCTATTTCTCGGCGGCCGAAGGCATCGTCGGTGACAACATCCAGCACGTGGTCCGGGAGCTCGTCACCGCCCCCGAACTCAAGCTGGTGCTCGGCCGGCACGCCCACGAGGAGAACATCCATGCGGATTCGCTGCTGTACATGATTTCCTCCCTCGGCATCAACCCGCACGAGTGCGAGGCGATGTTCGAGGATATCCCGACGATCGTCCGCAAGAACGAGTTCGTCACCAAGACCTCCCATACGCTGCGTCGCGACCTCGATCTGACGCTGGTCGAAAACAAGAAGCTGCTGGCGAAAAACATCTTCGTGTTCGGCCAGTGCATGGAGGGCACGCAGTTTTACGGTCTGTTCGGCATGATCCTGTCGCTCTATCGGCAGAACAAGTTCCCGGGCATCGGCCAGATGTTCCGGTACACGCTGCGCGACGAGTCGAACCACATCGAGGTGTTCCGTAATCTCTTCATGGATCTCGTCGACGAGAACCGCGAGATCTGGACCACCGAGTTCAAGGAGGAGCTGCGCGGCCTCATGCGCGAGGCGATCGACCTCGAGAAGGAGTTCATCCGTGACTGCCTCCCGGTCAACTCGATCGGCCTGAGTGCGGAGGATTTCCTGACCTACATCGATTTCATCGCGGACCGCCGGCTCGAGAGCTGCGGCCTGGCGCCATTCGCCAGCGGCGTGAAGAACCCGCTGCCCTGGCTTGCTGAGATGATGGACATCAAGAAGGAGCAGAACTTCTTCGAGGGTCGCGTCACCGAGTACCAGAAAGCCTCCTCCCTGAACGTCGCACACGACGACGAGCTCTGAACCCCGGCTCGCCGTCCGCTTTCCCACCCCGCGCATAGACATTGTCAGCCTAGCGGCGCCATTCCCGGCGGCGCCTTTGCCACCATTCCCACTGCTTCTCTCCTTTTGTCCACCGTCTGATTCCGCCACACCTCCATGAGCAATCCCTCTGTCGCGCACGATCTTGCCCTCAAGCGCACCGTCCACACGCCCGTCGAGCAGAAACCCCACTACGCCTGGCGCGACGTCCTCGCCGGTGAAACCATCGCCCTTCCGCCCGTTGTCCTGCTCTGCCCGCACGGCGAGGAGCGCTTCAATCTCAGCGAAGTGGCCGACACGCTTGGCAAGGCCCTGACCAACGTCCACCTCGCCAAGGGCGAAAAGGACATCTTCACCGACGCGAACCGCGCCTGGGTCGCCCGCATCTGCCGCGAGATCGTCGCCAACCTGGCCGAACTCGCTCGCAATCAGAATCCCCTCCGCCTTTCGCTGAACTCTCTCTACGAGCTGATCGAGAAGACCCTCGTCGACAACAACGCCTACTTCGTCGCCAAGAGCCTCCTGCTCAACCGCGCCCGCAAGATCGCCATCGACCGCGAGGCCGCCGCCGCCGCCACCCTGCGCGTCATCCGCCGCAACAATCAGGTCGTGCCGTGGAGCGAGCAGAAGGTCGAGATCGCGGTCCGCAAGACGTTCCTCTCGCTCCAACGCGACTCCGCCCCGGCGGTCGCCATCACCAAGGCCGTTTCCGCCCGCGCCCACGCCACCAAGCAGTCATTCGTCCACATCGAGGAAATTCAGGACATGGTGCAGGAGGAGCTCATGAAGGCCGGCCACTTCAAGGTCGCCGAGGCCTACATCCTCTACCGCGCCCAGCGGACCGCCGCCCGCGAGGCCGGCCAGACGGACCGTCTCGAGGAGATCTCCACGGCGGTCGAACCCCCCGCGCAGGCTTCGATGATTTTGGTCAAACAGGCCGACGGCCAGAATGTCTTCTGGGACGGGGCGGATCTGCGCAAGCGCATCGAGTTCGCCCGCATCGGTCTCGATCTCTGCCTTTCCAGTGAGGCGATCGAACAGGAGCTACGCCGCGCCGTCTACGACCAGATCACACAGAAGGACCTGGACGCCACGATCATCCTCAACTCCAAGACCCTCATCGAGCGGGATGCCGATTTTGCCAAATTTGCCGGCCGCATCCAGTTGACCTACATCTACGAAGAGGTGCTGGGCTGGGACATCATGCGCGATGGCTTGGGCAAGCTTAAGGAATTCCACCAGCGCGCCTTCCGCAAATACCTCGAACACGGCGTCGCCATCAAACGGCTCAACCCGCGCCTCCTCGATTACGACCTCCAGAAGCTCGGTGCCGTCCTCGATCCGTCCTCCGACCTCGAGTTCGACTTCCTCGGCATCCAGACCCTCTACGACCGGTACCTGATCATCGACAAGTCGAAGAAGCCTTCCCGCCGCCTGGAGACGCCGCAGTTCTTCTGGATGCGCGTGGCGATGGGCCTGATGCTCGACGAGCCCGGCGACCGCGAAGCCAAGGTCGCCGGCCTGTACGACCTCTACAAGAGCCGCCGCTTCTGCTCCTCGACGCCCACGCTCTTCAACTCGGGCACGCTGCACTCGCAGCTCAGCTCCTGCTACCTCTACTACGTCGACGACTCGATCGAAGGCATCATGCTCCGCGGCATCGCGGAAAACGCCTTCCTCTCCAAGTGGGCGGGCGGCCTCGGCGGCTCCTGGACCGCGGTGCGCGGCACGGGCGCCTACATTGGCGGCACCAACGGCGAGTCCCAGGGCGTCATCCCCTTCCTCAAGCTGCACAACGACCAGCTCGTCGCCGTCAACCAGGGCGGCAAGCGCAAGGGCTCGGGCTGCGCCTACCTCGAGACCTGGCACAACGACATCCTCGAGTTCCTCGAGCTGCGCAAGAACACCGGCGACGACCGCCGCCGCACCCACGACATGAACACGGCGAACTGGATTCCCGACCTGTTCATGAAGCGCATGGAGGCCCGCCAGTCCTGGACGCTCTTCCGTTCCAACGAGGTCAAGGATCTCCACGAGCTCTACGGCGCCGCCTTCGAAAAGCGCTACCTCGAGTACGAGCAGCTCGCCGAGCAGGGCAAGGTGCATGGCCAGAAGATCGAGGCCCTCGAGCTGTGGAAGAAGATGCTCTCGATGCTCTTCGAGACCGGGCACCCGTGGATCACCTTCAAGGACGCGTGCAACCTCCGCTCCCCGCAGGACCACGTCGGCGTCATCCACTCGTCGAACCTCTGCACCGAGATCACGCTCAACACGTCCAATGACGAGACCGCCGTCTGCAACCTCGGCTCCGTCATCCTCGAGACGCACCTCCTCCCGGATGGCTCTATCGACCACAAGAAGCTCCGCGAGACCATCCGCATGGCGGTCCGCGCGCTCGACAACGTGATCGATATCAACTTCTACCCGACCGCGGCCGCCAAGCTCTCCAACAGCCGGCACCGCCCCATCGGCCTGGGCGTCATGGGCCTGGCCCACGCCCTTTACCAGCGTGGCCATGCCTTCGCTTCGCCCGAGGCGGTCGAGTTCAACGACGAGGCCATGGAGGCCATCGCCTACTACGCCTACGAGGCCTCCTCCGATCTCGCGGCCGAGCGCGGCACCTATTCCACCTACAAGGGCTCCAAGTGGGACCGCGGCCTCCTCCCGCAGGACACCGTGGACATCCTCGAGCAGGAGCGTGGTGTTCCCGTCGAGGTCCCCCGCGGCGGCCGCATGGACTGGGCTCCAGTCCGCGCCAAGATCGCCGCCCAGGGCATGCGCAACAGCAACGTCCTCGCCATCGCGCCCACGGCCACGATCTCCAACATCACGGCCACCTCGCCCTGCATCGAGCCGACCTACAAGAATCTCTTCGTCAAATCCAACCTCTCCGGTGAGTTCATCGTCCTCAATCCCTTCCTCGTGAAGGACCTCAAGGCCCGCGGCCTTTGGAACCAGGAGATGATCGACAACCTCAAGTACTACGACGGCGAGTTGAAGGACATTCCCAATGTCCCCGAAGACCTCAAGGCCCGCTATCTCACCGCCTTCGACATCGATCCGAAGTGGATCATCGATGCCGCCGCCCGGCGGCAGAAGTGGATCGACCAGGCCCAGTCCGTGAACCTCTGGATCAAGACGCCGGACCTGAAGACCCTCAGTCACATGTACCGTCAGGCGTGGCACACGGGCCTCAAGACCACGTATTACCTCCGTTCGCTGGGTGCCTCCAATATCGAGAAGGCCACCGTCGGTGTTCGGAAGGAAATGCGCGGCGCCGTGAGCGAAGGTGCCTCCGGTGGCCAAAACAGCGGCGACGTGGGCGGAACCCATTCCCCGATGGCCATGGCGGCCACGGCCAGTGCCACCGCCAAGAAAATCTACACCGAGGCCGAAAAGAAGGCCTGCTCCATCGAGGCCATGCGCCGCGGTGAGGAGTGTGAGGCCTGCCAGTAACAAAATTGCCCGCCAGCAAAGCCCCAGCCTGAACGCTGGGGCTTTTTTCCGCCCGCAGGCTTCCTGCCTCCATTGCTCGCCAAGCGCCTCGGGATGCTACCTAATCGGCGTCCCGTGAGCGCCACTCCTTCCGCCCCCACCGCAATTCTCCCGACTTCGCCGTGCCCCTGTGGCAGCGGTCGCAACTTCGGGGCCTGCTGCGCACCCATCATTGCCGGGACCGCCGCCGCACCCGACGCGGAGGCACTCATGCGCTCCCGGTACACCGCGCACGTCGTGGGCGACACCCACTACCTCGATCGCACCTACCTGCCCACCTCGAAGCTCCCGCCAAAACCCTACGAGGGCACGCCGCGGCCCATCAAATGGGTGAAACTCGAGATTCACCGGCACGACGCCAACGTCCGCCCCGGCGTCTCGCACGTCGACTTCTCCGCGCACTTCACCGAGGAAGGCCAGGCCGGGGTCATGCACGAGAAATCCGAATTCGAATTGATCGATGGGTCCTGGCTTTTCTCGCGCGTCCTGCGCGAAGGCCCCGCGCCGATCGTCAGTGCGCCCAAGGTCGGGCGCAACGACCCCTGTCCCTGCGGCTCCGGCAAGAAGTACAAAAAGTGCTGCGGAGCCTGATGACAGCCCGTTGAACACGGGCGCCGCGAACAGGAAGCCGCCAGCTGAAAGGTTACCATGAAGCGCCTCGATTTCATCAAAACCAACCTCGCCGCCCTGGGCGGGGTCCTGCTGGCCGGCAGCCTGCCGACGAGGGCGGCCCCGGTCTCCGCCCCGGTTCCCCCGCGACCCACGCCCCGCAAGGCGGCGATCAAGCTGGGCATGCGCGTGTCGCCCTGGATGACCGACGAGCACCTGGAGCTGATGCGGCAGCTGGAACTCGGCTGGTGCCGGTTGGACGTGCATGAGAAGGATTTTGGCTACGAAGACCTGGCCCGCACGCAGGAGCGCTACGCCAAGCACGGACTGAAGATCCAGTCGGTGCACAACAACAATCTCCGCGGCCCCGCGCTGCTGCTGGGTGGTCCCGCGCGCGAGGTCCAACTGGAGGTGTTTGCCAACGGCATCAAGGATCTTGGGCGACTCGGCATTCCGGTGTGTGACACGGCCTGGCTGGGCCTGCTGCCGGGTTCGCAGGTATTCGACACGAGCTATGCCGACATGAACGGCATCCGCACCCGGATCTTCGACACGGCCGAATACGCCAAGATCGACAAACCGGGAGAACGCCGCTGGTCGGCCGAAGAGGTGCGGGCCGCCTTGAAGGTTTGCCTCGACCATATCATGCCGGTGGCCGAGGCCAGCGGTGTGCGCGTGGCCTTCCATCCCGATGATCCACCGATTCCGGAGCAGGGCGGGGTGGCTCGCGTGCTGCACACCTTTGAGGATTTCCGTCAGCTCTTTGCGCTGAATCGGAGCCCCAACCTCGGGGCGAATTTCTGCGTCGGCACCTGGGTCGAGGCGGCCGAGACAACCGGCAAGCCGGTGAACGACATGATCCGCTGGCTGGCCGGTGAGAGACGGCTGTTCAACCTGCACTTCCGCAACCTTCGCGGCACGCTGCCGCGCTTCCAGGAGACGTTCATCGACAATGGTGACCACGACCTGCAGGCGGTGATGAACACTCTCGTCGACGTCGGGTTCGACGGTCTGCTCGTGCCCGACCATGTGCCCGTCTTTGCCATCGACCAGGCACCGCCGCTTCCACCGGGTTCGGTCTATCGCACGCCGTTCCCGCCGGCCGGCGTCGCCTTCAGCGCGGCGTGCATGCGCACGATGCTGCGCAACGCCGAGCGCAACCCCAGTTAGCGTCGCCCCGCCTCACGGCAGGGCATACTCGATATCACCCCCAGGGGGCACTGCGACCTGCGGGAGCGATGCGGCGAAATTGGGCGGTAGCGAGCGGGTTCGAGCCAGGTCGGCCGTCTCGACCAGCACACGCACGCGGGCCGGGAACGTCGTTGGGTTCACCAGCCGCAAGCGGCGCCGCGAATCATCGGTCCACGCGGCCTGGACGTGATCGAGAACGCCAAGGAGTCCCGTGTCCGGCTGGGCGTAAACCCCCGGCAAATCGCACCAGGTGAGCATGAGTGCGACCTCGCACCAGCAGGAGTACGCTGACTGCTCGCCGAGCGCCTCCGGCCACGAGGGGGTGGTGTTGACCCGTTCGCACATCCATCCCGCTGGCAAGTGTGGCAGCGGATGCGCCCAGGTCAGGCGGGCCGGGATCGGGCGGTCGGCCCGCGAAACATACTGGGGCAGGGCGTGCGCGATGTCACGCAGCAGGTCGAGGAGCGGCACGTCCCCGCTGGCGCGGAAGGTGCGCAGGATGCCCTGGCCCGAGAGCGTGCAGATCCCGGGCACCCCGCACTTGTTCTGGGCGTTGGCCAGCAAAGCGCCGCGAGCATCAATGCCAAGCGCGCCCAAGGCGGAGCCGGGCGGGAACTGATAGGGGTAGGAAATAGCCCAGGACGCCGCCTGGTGGCAGGCCTGCCGCGCGGATTCGAGCCAGCCGGGTTCGCGGGTGTGCTCGTGGAGCAAAATGAAACTCTCGATGAGGCCGAAGATGGATTCGCCGTCCGGGGCCTGCACGGCGTCACCCGGCCCGCCCGTCGTGACGCCCCAGACGAGATCGTGGTCGCGGTAATGCGCGGCCGCGGCCCGGGCGACGCCGAGGAAGCGCGGCTCGCGAAAATACTGCGCGGCGAGTACGAGCGCCCCGGGGATGAGTGCGCCCGAGGTGGAGCCGCGGATCATGAGGCGTCCGGTGTCGTAATTGAGCTGGAAACCGAATTCGCCCTCCTGCTCCCACACCTCGCACAAGGCCGTGGCAGCCCGCTGGGCGGCCGCGTTCCATGCTGCGGGGATCGTTTCGCCCCGCTCGTGGAGGAGCTCGAGTTGACGCACCACGAAAAACAGCGTGTCCCCCTGGCGGCGTACCAGGCACCACGGTTCGTCCCAACCCTCGCAACCGTCGCCTTTCCAGGCCCCATCGTCGCCCATGATGGCCTTGAACAATCCGCGCTTCGAGAGGCCGCTCTGCAGGATGAAGTCGAGGTTGCGTTTCGCCCGCGCCTGCGCGGTCGCATCGCCCGCCTGCGCCATCGCGTAGGCGGTCGCCCCGCCGCCGACCCAGCCATTCTGCCAGAACTGCGTGAACTGCCCGGACAGCCAAGGCAGGCCAATCCGGTACAATCCGCGCTCCTCGTGCCAGTTGTCCGCGTTGTGCTTGGCGGCGATGAGGTCCCACGCAGCCGAAAACGGCAGTACATCCGGCGCGGGCCGGGCGGCCCCAGGAAATAAGTTGGTGCGGTTATGAAACAGGCGGGCGAAGAGCCCGGCTGCGTCCGGGCATTCGAAGTGATGCATCTCAAAGATGAGATGGATCGACTCGCCAGCGCGCAGGCTGACCGGTCGGGCATTTTCGGGGTGAAGGTGGACGGCGGACAATTTCCCGATCCCGGGCTCGGCATCGTCATAGTCATCGTCGGGCAGCGGGTGGATGAAGCCCGGGGTCAGGAGGAGGATCTCCGCGCTCGTGCGTGCGGCATTCTCGATCACCTCAAGCCCATAGGGGCCATGGGCGGATGCCTGGGGCGTGAGCCAGAGCCAACCCTGACTGCGCGCGGGGCAGTACAGGCCCATGCCAGGCACGGCGGCATCGAGCGAGGTCTGGTCCAGGTGAGAGCGAC
>CAZGJB010000091.1:0-11677 GCA_964526145.1 uncultured Opitutaceae bacterium | reverse complement strand
GCGGACGATCAAGACCGAGACCGAGCTCGCCTCGATCCGCGCCGCCCTCGACCTGTGCGACCATGCCCAAGGCATTCTGCCGGGCCTCGTTCAGCCCGGCCGCACCGAGCTCGCCATCTGGGGTGAGCTGCGGGCCGCGCTGGAAGCCCGTGCCGGCCGGCGCCTGCCGCTGCTCGCCGACTTTGTCTCGGGTCCGCGCACGGCCGAGATCGGCGGACCGCCGACGAACCGAACGGTCGCGGCAGGCGAGTGGGTCCTCGCCGACATCGTGCCGCGGCTCGGCAATTACTGGGGCGACATCTGCAACGTCATTCCCGCGGGCAAACCGGCGGGACGATACCACGATCTGCGCGCGGTCGCCGGCGAGGCCCTCGACCTTGCCCTCTCGCTCCTGCGTCCGGGCGCGGTGGCCGGCGACATCGACCGGCAGGTGCGCGCCTTCATCACCCAGCGCGGCTACACCCCCTACCCGCACCACACCGGCCACGGCATCGGCGTCTGTTACCACGAGGCCCCGCGCATCGTGGCCGACGATCCCACCGTGCTCGCCCCGGGCATGGTGATCGCCCTCGAACCCGGCATCTACCTCCCCGGCGAGGGCGGCGTGCGACTCGAGGACGTCGCCTTGGTCACGGCAAACGGCTGCGAGGTGCTCACCCGCCATCGGCAGAAGCGCTAGGTTCGTCCATCCCTTCATGAAAATCGTCCGCATCGAATCCTTCCACATGCGCCATGAGGACCCGGGCATCAGCCTGTTCGACGGGTCCTATGATGACTGCGTGATCCGCGTCACCACCGACACCGGGCTCGTCGGACTGGGCGAGGTCGAATCCTTCCCGCCCGCCATCCAGGCCCTGATCCACGGGCCCGACGCGCACAACCACGCGCGCGGCCTCGCCGGCGTGCTGCTTGGGCGCGACCCGCGCGACGCCGGGCTCTGGGACGCGTTGTACAACGCGTGCGACTATGTCGGCCGCCGCGGCCTCACCATGCACGCCTTGGGCGGCCTCGACCTCGCGCTCTGGGACCTGCGCGGGCAGGCCGCCAGCAAGCCGATCCACGCGCTCCTCGGCGGCGCCAAACGCACGCGGCTCCGCGCCTACGGCACGATCTACCCGATGGGCCGCACCGAGGCCGAGGTCGAGGCGCAGGTGCACGACCGCCTCACGCGCCTGCACCTGAGCGCGGTCAAGTTCGCCGCCGATCCGTGGTGGATGGACGACGTGGCGCAGACCACGCGCCTGCTCAAGGCCGCGCGGCGCGTGCTCGGACCCGACCGCGGGCTGATCGTGGATTGCGCGCTCGCCTACCAGACCAAGGAGGAGGGACTGAAGCTCTACCCCGCCTACCGCGAGGTCGGCCTGCTCTTCCTCGAGGCCCCGCTGCCGCTCGACGACATCGAAGGCCACGCCGCGATGGCGGCCGAGGGCATCCCGACGGGTGTCGGCGACCTCGGCCTCACGCACGTGCACGAGTTCATCGAGGCGATGGACCGCGGCGGCGCATCGATCTGCCAGCCCGACATCACGATGGTCGGTGGGTTCACGGGCATCCAGAAGATCGCGGCCGCCGCCAAGGCCCGCGGCAAGCGCGTCATCACGCACGGCTACAAGACCAACATCGAGGTCGCGGCCAACCTGCACTTCCTCGCGGCGCACGCCGACGAGGAGCTGCTCGAGTTTTCCACGAGCGCCTCGCCGCTGCGCTGGGAGATGACCAACGAGCACCTGCCGGTGGCGCCCGACGGTTTCGTCACCGTCCCCACCCGGCCCGGCCTCGGCGTCACGCTGAGCGACGCCGCGATCAAGCGATTCTGCCGCAACCACCAGACCTCGGCGCTCTGAGCCGAATCCCCGCCATGCAACTGCAAGACCGTGTCGCCCTCATCACCGGTGCCGCCTCCGGCATCGGCCGCGCCGCCGCCCGCCTTTTTGCCCGCGAGGGCGCGCGTGTCGTGCTCGCCGACCTCGATGCGAAAAACGGCGAGGCCGCCGCCGCCGAGATCGTCGCGGCGGGCGGCACGGCCCGTTTCGTCGCCACCGACGTCTCGCAGTTCGCGCACGCCCAGCGCGCCGTCGCCGCCGCCGTCGAGGCCTGGGGCCGGCTCGACATCCTCTACAACAACGCCGCGCCCACCCGCCTCTGCAACGAGAAGGACCGCGCCGTGCACGAACTCGACGAGGCCGTCTGGGACACCATGATCGACGTCGCCCTCAAGGGCGTGTTCCTCATGGCCAAGGCGGCCCTGCCCGTGATGATGAAACAGCAGAGCGGCATCATCCTCAACACGGCGACCATCGATGCCCTCGTCGCCGAGCCGGGCGTTGACAGCTACACCGCCGCCAAGGGCGGGGTCATCGCCCTCACGCGCTCGATGGCGCTCAACTACGCCGCGCACGGCATCCGCGTGAACTGCCTGAGCCCGGGCTACGTGATCACCGAGTGCCAGCTGGACTGGTACAGCAACCCCGATGCCCGCAAGGCTGCCGAGGCCACGCACCTCACGCGCCTCGGCCGGCCGGAGGACATCGCGGAGCTTGCCCTCTTCCTCGCCAGCGACCGCGCCGCCTTCATCACGGGCAGCAATGTGGTCATCGACGGCGGTTTCACCGCCTTCAAGTTCAAGCCCCAGGGGCAGAACTTTTGGCGGACGGAGTGACGGTGGAAATCAGGAACTCAGGGAAAGCCGCAGGAATTCAAAACCAGCTTCCCTGATTTCCACATTTTCACCGATGCCACGGTCTTTCCTGTAACTTTCTACGCATCCCTGCGTATTCAGGCTGTCGAAAATGGTTTGGAACTTGCTCCATTCTATGCGTTACAGACCGTTTCCTACCACCAACACCAACCATGCTGATCGTCGTCGTCATCCTCGTGCTGCTGAGCGCGCTCGTGGCTACCGACCCGGATTCCCCGGGCGGCGGTCACCAGCCCGACTGAACGTGCACGGACGGGACGGATCACGCTGGAACGACTGGTATCAAACGGGTTAGACCGCTTTCTGAACATTCGGGCGCTCGATCTTAAGGACGAGCACGATCAGCAGCCCGGCCACGAAGAACCCGGCATTGCAGATGATCGCCAGGCGGAAGCCGCCGGCGGTCGCGACCCAGCCGAAGACAAATTGCCCGATGACGGCGGCCAACTTGCCGAAGAAACCCCAGTAGCCGAAGAACTCGCCGGAACGCCCGGCGGGTGAAAGCAGGGCCACGACGGCCCGGCCCGAGGATTGCAATGAGCCCATCGCCGCGCCGGCGAGGATGCCGATCATGTAGAATTCCCGCTTCGTCGTGCATAATGCCGCCCACACGCAGACGACAATCCAGAGTACCAGCGACCAGCCGAGCGCGGGCTTGGCGCCGATCCGGTCCTGCAACACGCCGAAACCATAGGCGCCGGCGATGCCGGCCAGCTGCAGCACCACAAAAAGCGCGATGATCTCACTCTGCGCCATGCCCAGCTCCTGCATCGCATACATGCCGGCAAAGGCCACGACCGCCGTGAGGCCGGCGAGGTAAAGCGTGAGCGCGAGGAAGAAGATCGCCAGCGACCGGTGCTGCGGCAGCTCATGCCGCATGCGCGCCAATTGCCGCCAGCCGAGCCCCATCCAGGTTTCGCCCGGCGCGAGCTGGCGCGGGTGCGCCCGTTCGCGGAGCAGCAGCAGCGTCGGCAGGCTGCCCACGAGGAAAAACGCACCCGTCATCACCAGCGTCCACGCCGCGCGCCCCTCGCCGCTCTTGATGATGAGCAGCGCGAAAACGAGGCTCAGCAATCCGCCCAGGTAACCGAAGGCCCAGCCGTAGCTGGAAATGCGGCCCACGTTGTCGGACCGGCTGATCTCCGGCAGGAAACTCGCGCAGAAATTCTCGCCCAGCGAGAACGCGAGGTTCGCCACGATCACGAGCCCCAGCGCGAGCGCCACGTCGCCGGGCCCCGCGAAATAGAGCGCCATCGTGGCCGTTCCGCAGACCAGCGCCGAGATCATCAGGAACCGCTTCTTCATCGCGCGCACGTCGGCCAGGGCCCCGAGCAGCGGCGACAGGAGAATCACCGCCGCCTGCGAGGCCGCGAGCGCCGTGCCCCACCAGCCCGGACCGCGCGGGTCGCCCTGCGCCACCACGGCCGTGAAATACACGGCGTACACGACCGTGATGATGATCGTGGTGAAGGCCGAATTCGCGAAATCGAAGCAGCACCAGCCGAAGATCTCCCGGCGACGGGGCGGCATCCACGGGTTTGCGCGGGGTTCGCTCACGGCCGCGCAGCCAAGCCGGGTCGCGACCGAAGGGCAACCCGTGGTTAGGAAATTCTCTCCATGCCGCAAACTCCGCTTGCGCTTCGCGATGTCGTCCCGATGTTTGTGGGCCGTTTTCCATGTCCGATTCCCGTCCTGCCGTCTCGCCATTCCGCCGCGCCACCACCGCCTTTGTGCAGTGGATCGATTCCGACTACTGCCCAGAAGGGGCCGAAAAGATGCGGACCGAGCCCGACCGCGTGGACTGGGTGCGCGTCATGCCCTTCGTCTTCCTGCATGCGGGCTGCCTGGGCGTGATCTGGACCGGCGCCAGCGCCTTCGCCGTGTGGACCGCGGTCGCGCTGTATTTCATCCGCATGTTCGCGGTGACGGGCATCCACCACCGCTATTTCTCCCACAAGACGTACAGCACGTCCCGCTTCGGCCAGTTCCTCCTCGCCGTC
The DNA here is from genome assembly GCA_964526145.1 of uncultured Opitutaceae bacterium. Lineage (GTDB taxonomy): Bacteria > Verrucomicrobiota > Verrucomicrobiia > Opitutales > Opitutaceae > UBA2377. The sequence goes on along the minus strand of CAZGJB010000091.1, from coordinate 6,979 downwards.
TTCGCGGGCACCACCGTGCAGCGCGGCTCGCTCTGGTGGGCTTACCATCACCGCCACCACCACCTGCACAGCGACGGCCCCGAGGACGCCCATTCGCCGCATGTGCACGGTTTCTGGTGGTCGCACATCGGCTGGATCACGAGCCGCCGCAATTTCCCGACCGACTACACCAAGATCAAGGACCTCGCGAAGTTCCCCGAGCTCGTCTGGCTCAATCGTTTCGACCTCGTCGTCCCGATCCTCTTCGCCGCCTCCCTCTTCGGCCTCGGCGCTGTCCTCGAGCGTCTCGCCCCCGGTCTTGGCACCAACGGCTGGCAGATGCTGGTCTGGGGCTTCTTCATCAGCACGACGTTCCTCTTCCACGGCACCGGCTGCATCAATTCCATGGCCCATCTCATGGGTCGCCGCCGGTTCCGGACCGATGACGATTCGCGCAACAGCGCGATCCTCGCCTTCATCACGCTCGGCGAGGGCTGGCACAACAACCACCACCGCTACCAGTCTTCCACGCGCAACGGCTTCTACTGGTGGGAGATCGACCCGACCTACTACGGCCTGAGGATCCTCGCCGCCACCGGCTTCATCTGGGGCCTCAAGCCCGTGCCGGAGTCCGTCCTCGAGGAGGGCGCCCGCGCCGACCACGCCGCCTCGGTCGAGGCCGCCCGGCTCGCCGCCGCCCTGCATCCGGAGATCTCCCATTCGTCCCTGAAGCGCGTGGTCCCCGCCGCCGCCGCCATCGCCGTCGCGACGGCCACCGCCGCGCAGGCCACTCTGCCCAAGAAGGCCGACGACCCCGCCATCCACAAGGACGTCACCGAGCTCGCCCACGAGCTCAACCCGCCGAAGCCGCCGGTGATCTAGGCAGACGTTTATAACGGCGGCCGCGCGCCGGAATTGAATCCAAACGCGCGTCCCGCGCGTAGTCATGGGCATTCCACGAATACCCATGACCAAGACCGCCATCATCGGCACCGGCATCTCCGGCCTCGGCTGCGCCCATTTCCTGCGGGACGAGTGTGATCTCACGCTTTTCGAGCAGAACCTCTACGTCGGTGGCCATACCAACACCGTCACGGTGCCCGAGCCCGGCACCGACCGGCAGGTCCCGGTGGATACCGGCTTCATGGTGTTCAACAAGGTCACTTACCCGTTGCTCACCCGCCTGTTCCGCGAGTTGAGCGTGCCCATCAAGCCAACCTCGATGTCGTTCAGCGTGCGTCACGCCGACACCGGGCTCGAGTTCGCCGGCTCCTCGCTCAATCACCTCTTCGCCCAACGCCGCAACCTGCTCCGCCCGCGCTTCTACCGGATGTTGATGGCGATCAACCGCTTCAACGCGGAGGCCGTCGCCGCCCTGTCCGATCCCGCCACGCGCGACATCACCCTCGGCGAATACGTCCGCCGCCGTGGCTACGGCGAGGACTTCCTGAATCTCTACCTCACGCCGATGAGCTCGGCCGTGTGGAGCACGCCGCCCGACCTCATGCTCGAGTTCCCGGCCGTGAAGCTGCTGCGCTTCTTCCACAACCACGGTTTCCTCGGCCTGCACACGCAGCACCCCTGGTGGACGGTCGACGGCGGCGCCCGCGAATACGTGCGCCGGCTCAGCGCCCCGTGGCACGACCGCATCCGCCTCGGCGCCACCGTGCAGCGCATCGAGCGCACCGGCCGCAGCGTGATCGTCCACACCGCCGCCGGCGAGTCCGAGACCTTCGACCGCGTCATCCTCGCCTGCCACGGCGACCAGGCGCTGCAGCTCCTCGACCAACCGACCGCCGACGAGGCTCGCATCCTCGGCGAGGTCCGCTATCAACCCAACATCGCCACGGTCCACACCGACACTTCCGTCATGCCGCGCACGCGGCTCGCGTGGTCGAGCTGGAACTACGAGGTCAACCGCGACGAGTCAGGCCGCGTCTCCGCCGCCACCCACTACTGGATGAACTCACTGCAGGGCGTCTCGAACCGGGAGAACTATTTCGTGTCCATCGAGCGCCCCGAGCAGATCGACCCGGCGAAGGTGCTGCGCCGGATCCAGTACCGCCACCCCCGCTTCACGCTCGGCGCCCTCCGCGCCCAGGCCGAGGTCCCGGCGCTCAACGCGGCCGCGGTCGGCACGACCGAGACCTTCTTCTGCGGCGCGTGGACGCGCTACGGATTCCACGAGGACGGCCTGCTGTCCGCCCTGCAACTCGCCCGCCTCCTGCACGACCGCGAACTGTGGATGGAGCCCGCGGCCTCCGTCCAAGCCGTCGCCTGACCGGCATGCGTTCCTGCCTGTACGAATGCCACGTGCTGCACGCCCGGTTCGCCCCCAAGGCGCACCGGTTCCTGTACCGCATCTTCCTGTTCGCGATCGATCTCGACGAACTCCCGGAACTGCACCGCCGGCTCCCGTGGTTCTCGCACAACCGCGCCAACCTCTATTCTTTCCGCGACCGCGACTTCTTCCCCGTCAACGAGCCGCTGCACCCGCCGTCGGTGCCGACGCCGAGTCACCGGGAGCCCGCGCCGGCCCGCGCGCTCAAGGCGCGCGTTGTCGCCTACCTGGCGGAGCGCGGGACCGACCTGACGGACGGCCGCGTCGTGCTGGTCACGCTGCCGCGCGTGCTGGGTTATCTCTTCAACCCGGTCTCGTTCTACTTCTGCTACGATCGCACCGGGGCCTGCGTCGCCGCGCTAACCGAGGTCACGAACACGTTCCGGGAGGTGAAGCCTTACTTCCTCGGGCGCGAGACGCAGTGGGACGGAGCCTTCCGCCTGCGCATGCCGAAGCAGTTCTACGTCTCGCCGTTCTCCGACGTGGACGTGGCGTTTGATTTCGTCCTACGTCCGCCGGGCGAGCGCCTGACGATCCAGATCGACGACTACATCGGCCCCACGCGGATGCTGACCAGCACGCTCACCGGGCCGCAGCGGGCGCTGACCGGCGCCCGGCTCGCCTGGTACACCGTCAAGTATCCCCTGCTCACGCTGCGCATCATCACGCTGATTCATTGGCACGCCTTGCTTCTCTGGGCCAAGCGCGTTAGATGGTACCCGAAAGCCGCGCGCGCCGCCGATCAACGCGACTTGTACCGGCCGCATGCCTCGCTCGCCAAGCCCCCCGCCGCCGCATGAATACGGATTCCACCCTCTACCCGACTGACGCCAGCAGCGCCACCGCGCCGTCCTTCTGGCAGCGCCAGGTGCTGGGCGCCTTCGCTGACATGCGCCGCGGCCACCTGCGCATCGAGCTGCCGGGCGGCGGCACGGCGACCGTCGGTGCGGCCGAACCCGGCCAGGCCCCGTTGCCCACGGGCATTGCCGGGCACGCGGTCATCCGCGTGCGTCGACCCGCCTTTTTCCGCAAATGCGTCCTCGCCGGCGACATCGGCTTTGCCGAGGCGTTCATGGACGGCGACTGGGATACGCCGGACCTTGCCGCGGTCATCGCGTTCTTCATCCTCAACGTCGAGGACGCCCCGACCCTCTCGGGCTCGCGCCGGTCGCGCGCCTTTGCGCTCAACGTGCTGCGCCTCGCCAATCGCCTCGGCCACCTGCTGCGGCCGAACTCGCGCGCGACCGCCCGGCGCAACATCCGGGAGCATTACGACCTCTCGAACGAGTTCTTCGCGCTTTGGCTCGACGAGTCCATGATGTACTCAGCCGCCAAGTGGACGCAGCCGTCGCTGTCGCTCGCCGAGGCGCAGCGGGAGAAGAACGAGGCCCTGTGCCGCCAGCTCCAGCTGCGACCGACGGACCATGTGCTCGAGATCGGTTCGGGCTGGGGCGGCTGGGCCCTGCACGCCGCTCGCACCCATGGTTGCCGCGTGACGACGGTCACGATCTCACAGCAGCAGTACGACCTGGCCCGGGAGCGGGTCGCCGCCGCCGGCCTCGCCGACCGCGTGCAGGTCGAACTCCGCGACTACCGCGACCTCCGCGGCAGCTTCGACAAGATCGTCTCCATCGAGATGATGGAAGCGCTCGGCCACCGCTACCTGCCGGATTTCTGCCAGGCGGTGGCGCGCAACCTGAAGCCCGAGGGTTTGGTCGCGCTCCAGTTCATCACCTGCCCGGACGACCGCTACGATCAGTTTCGCCGCGGCGTGGACTTCATCCAGAAGCACGTCTTTCCCGGTTCGCTGCTCCTCTCGCTCAACCGCGTGAACGCCGAGCTGAGCCGCGCCGGCGGATTCGTCCTGAACCACGTCGACGACTTGGGCCACGACTACGCGCGCACCCTGCGGGTCTGGCGCGAGAATTTCTTCCGCCAGCTCGACGCCGTGCGCCGGCTCGGCTTCGACGACCGGTTCATCCGGAAGTGGCATTACTACCTGGCGTACTGCGAGGCGGCCTTCGCCCTGCGCAACATCTCCGTCGTGCATGCCCGCTACACGCGAGCCAACAACCTGGCCCTCTGACCCATGATCCGTTTCCTCCGCGCCCTCTTTGTCGTCATCCTCGCGGTCATGCTCTGGGGCACCGTGCGCGCGAGTCTCGCACAGGCGCTGTTCGACATCCCGCCGGAGGTGTACGGCAACCCGTGGTTCCAGGTCACGCTGTTCGACGCGTATTTCGCCTTTCTCACCTTCTACGTCTGGGTCGCCTGGAAGGAGCAATCCGCCGGCGCCCGCGTGCTGTGGTTCCTGGCGGTGATGCTCTGGGGCAACTTCGCCATGGCCACCTACATGCTGGTGCAGCTCTTCCGCGCGCCGGCCGATGCGCCGCTGGCGCAGGTCTTCACCACGCGTGAGCCCGGCCGCCTCGGGCTGCCTGCCGGTTTTGTCGCCCTGGGTGTCGTCATCTACCTCTTGGGCGCCAAGAACGTGCTCTTCACGTGAACCCAGCCGCTGTCACCGCCCCGGGCGAGGTTCGGCGCGGCTTCTGGTCGCGCCGCGTGGTCGATCCCCTCGTCGCGCAGCTCACGCAAGGTGTCACGCCCGACAAACTTGCGGCCACGCTGGCGGTCGGCACCACCTGCTCGCTGTTTCCGTTCCTCGGCTTCACCTCGCTGCTCAACCTCGCCGTCGGCGTCCGGCTGCGCATGAACCAGCCGATCCTCCAGACATTGAACCAAGTCCTGGGTCCGCTGCAGCTGGTAATGATCGTCATCTATGTCCGTGGCGGCGAGTGGCTCTGGCAGGCCGGCGCGGACCGGTTCACCGTCGCGGACGTGCTCCGGGTCTTCCGCGAGGCGAGCCTCGGGGAGTTCCTCCAGCGCTTCGGCTGGGCCGGCGTGCACGCCTTCACCGCGTGGGCGCTGACGGCGCCCCTCCTGATCGCGGTCGTGTACTTCACCATTCGGCCAATCATGCGCCGGCTGGCACTGGCGCAGAAATGAAAGTTAACCCCCGCTACCTCCCATGCCTCCCTGGTCACTGCTCCTAACCGCCACGCTGGGGCTCTGCGTGGTATTTGCGCTTGTCTACCTGATCGCGCGGCGGATCGACAACTATGGCATCGTCGATGTCGCCTGGTCGTATGCGTTCGCCGGGCTGGCGGCGTTCTATGCGCTCGCGGCCGGCGGGTGGCCGGTGCGGCGGGCGCTGATCGGGGCACTGGCCTGCATCTGGAGCCTGCGCCTGGGAACGCACCTCGCGGTGCGCGTGTTCGGCCACCACCCGGTCGAGGACGGGCGCTACCTCGTGCTGCGCCAGCGCTGGGCCGGCAACCTGGCGTGGGAGATGTTCAAGTTTTTCCAGTTCCAGGCGCTCTCCGTCGTGGTCCTCGGCGCGGCCTTCGTGTGCGCCAGCATCAATCCCGCGCCACAGCTCCACGCGTGGGAGATCGCCGGCGCGGTGTTGTGGCTGGTCGCGATCACCGGCGAGGCCTTGGCGGACTGGCAATTGGCGGCGTTCAAGCGCGACCCGGCGATGCGCGGTCAGGTCTGCGAGGTCGGCCTGTGGCGCTACAGCCGGCACCCCAACTATTTCTTCGAATGGCTCATCTGGGTCGCGTTCTTCGTCTTCGCCCTCGGTTCCCCCTGGGGCTGGGTCGCGATTGTCGGCCCGGCCTGCATCCTTTGGCTGCTCCTGCGCGTAACAGGAATACCCATGAACGAAGAACAGAACCTCCGGTCCCGCGGTGACGCCTATCGCCGCTACCAGGCGACCACGAGCATGTTCGTTCCGTGGATGCGAAAGGAATGAAGATGTGGAATTCAGGAAATCACGAATCCTGACCCAACTTCCGTTCCTGTTTTCCTGATTTCCACATTACTCCCCCATGATCGATTTTCTCCTCGAAAAGAATCTCCTCCCCGACCGCCTCATCCGCATCGGCATCCGCCGCCTGCTGGCGCAGCGCCTCCGCGAGGAATCGGCGCGATATGACCGCGCGGCCTATGTGGCCGACCTGAAGACCCGTGCGCTGGCCGAGCAGACGCAGGCGGCGAACGAGCAGCACTACGAGGTGGCCACGCCGTTCTACCTGTACTGCCTCGGGCGCAACCTGAAGTACTCGGCCTGCCTTTACCCGACCGGGCAGGAAACCCTCGACCAGGCCGAGGACGCCATGCTCGCCCTCTACGCGGAGCGGGCGCAGCTGGCCGACGGTCAGCACATCCTGGAGCTCGGCTGCGGCTGGGGCTCGCTGTGCCTCTACAACGCCCGGCGCTTCCCCAACGCGAAGATCACCGCCGTATCGAACTCCCGCACGCAGAAGGAATACATCGACACCGAGGCGCGAAAGCGCGGCCTGCACAACCTCCGGGTGATCACCTGCGACATCAATGCGTTCGACATCACCCCCGGGCAGTTCGACCGGGTCGTGTCGGTCGAGATGTTCGAGCACCTCAAGAACTACGAGCTGCTCTTCAGGAACATCGCGCGCTGGCTCAAGCCGGGCGGCCTCCTGTTCACGCACATCTTCACGCACAGCCGCCTGAGCTACCATTTCGTCGCCCGAGACGCGTCCGACTGGATGAGCCGCAACTTCTTCCCCGGCGGCCAGATGCCCGCGCACGACCTGTTGCCGCAATTCCAGGACGACCTGA
>CAZGJB010000090.1:0-11697 GCA_964526145.1 uncultured Opitutaceae bacterium | reverse complement strand
CCGCTGCTGTAGGCGTAGACGACGCTGGCGGTGTTCACCGTCAGCGTGCACTGGGTCTCGCTGTTCCACGTGATCGCGCTGGCCTGGCGCACATCCTCGGCAAACAACTCGAGCCCTCGTCGGGCCTGCGCCTCCATGTCGGAGTAGTTGCGCAGATTGGCCCCGCTGCGGCCGAGAAACAGAAAGGTGGAAAGCACGCCGGCGAGGATGAAGGTCGACAGCGAAGCGCTGATCATGACCTCCACCAGCGTGAAGCCGCGGCGGCCGGGCTTATTCATCCGGATGGGCGACAGTGTAGTAGTAATCATAAAGGCCGTTTTTTGCATAGATCGCAGTGAAGGAGCGCTGGTGCCAGCGCAGGTCGTAGGACTGCCAGCGGACGGAGATGGTGATGTTCTTCACCTCGGTCGGCCGCGTGCTGTCGGCGGTGATGGTTCGCGTGATCGTGTAGATGCCCTCGATGTCCGAGTGGTCGCTGAAAAAAGTCGCGCCGTCGAACATCTCGACCCCTGCCGGGCTGCCGGACGGGTATGGATCCGTCGTGTCAGTCGCATCAGCGAGTTCGGAGATGCCTGTCCAGCTCATCATGCGCAGGCGCTCCATCTCGCTCTGGATGATCTGCGAGGCGAGGGTCGTGCCGCGGGCGAGGTCGATGTGCTTGTAGCCGGCCTGCATCGCGATGATCGAGGTGGCGATGCCGAACGCCATGATGAAGCTGGCCATGGACACTTCGACGATCGTGAAGCCGCCGTGGCGGCGCGGGCGGGGGCGGGACGGGGTGGGTGCCATGCGTCCATGATGGCAGAAGCCCGCGGTGAGGGTTAGAGGCTTACAGGTCGGTATTTCAGGCCTACCCTCGATAGGCCTGACAAGACGGGGACCTAGAACCAACCAGTACGGCTACCAGCCGGAAAAGAGATGGGCGTAGAGATCCCGCGCCTCGGCCGTGTCGAGGTCGCGCCACTTCATGATGCCGAAGGGCGTGTTGTTGCCGTAGGTGGCCAGCGCCTCGTCGTAATGGAAGGCCGCATTCCCCACGATCGTGATGTCGTGGGCTACGACCGAACCCATGACGTCGCCGTTGCCGTTGATCTTGACCGAGGCGTTCGGGGCATAGACTGCGGCGCGCAGGGCGCCATTGCCGGCGATCTGGATCGCCTGGCCGCCAGGCGTGGGGTGGGTGCCCCAGAGTTGGAAGGACAGCGGCTGGATGTTGGCATTGCCGATGCCGTTGCCCGCAATCTTCACGTCGCCCTCGGTGTACAGCGTGAACGAGGCGCCCGCGGCGATCTGGATGCGGGCATTGCCGGTGACGCTCAAGGCGGTGGTGCCGGAGCCCGCGGTGAGGATCAGCGTGACATCGCCCTCGATCGTGAGCGTCTGGTTTCCGTTCAGGCTGATGGAGGGACAGCGCCAACGGGTGGCCGTGCCCGGCGTGCCGAGGACGGCGCCGACCGTCGTGATGACGGTGCCGTCGGCCGGCGCCGCGACCGGCGGGAGCTCGGCGTTGAAATCCGTGGCGATGCGCGTCGCGTCGATCGCCACGTCGTCCGGCGTACTGGTGCCGCGGATCGAGCCGTTGACACCCACCTGCGGCGAGGCGCCACCGGTGTAGACGTAGCCCCAGATGTCGGCCTGGTTGATGAGCATCGCCGTGTTGGCGACGCTGGTGCTCGCGACCGTGCCCTGATCGCGCCGGACGGCGGCGCTGTATTCGACCGGCGCGGTGGCCGGGTCGGCATCGGGATCGGAGTTCCAGCTGTCGACACTGGTGTTGGTGCCGCTGAACGTGATCGATTCCTTGGCGACCAGGCCGTTGGAGAAATACGACCGGCGCCGCAAGGTGACCTCGAGCATGCGCGTCACGGCCGGTCGCTGGGGCGGATTCACCGAGGCGAGGGCCACGACCTTGGGCGTGCCGCCGGAGGGTGGGTTGGTGTTGGTGACATAGACCTTGATCCACGCCTCGGCGCCGGCGCCGAGATCGAAACCGGTGAACTTTCGCCAGGCCCCGGTGCCGTCGGTGTTCCAGCCGGTCCAGCCGTCGGTCTCGCCCTGGGTGGTGCGATTGAACGACCAGACGGCCTCCTCCGCGCCGGCCTCGGCGAGGTTGAGGGCCGCGGTGCCGTGAAACGAGCGCTGGGCGAGACGGGTCGAGTTGAGGTTCAGGTTGAGGTAGCTGCCGAGCATGAGCGCGATGACGGCGCACAGGAGCAGGGCCACGATGAGGACGGATCCGCGCGTGGCCGACCGGGGGTGCGGGCGGCGCGCGGCGTGCACGGGACGGGATGTGTGGGGACAGGTCGGCATTACTGGCTGACGCGCTTGTTGCGCAGGAGGTAGCGGGCGGAAAGCGTGCTCTGGCTGGACGCCACCACGGTCACGCCCGAGCGAACGGGGCGGAGGTTGACTTGGATGAGTTTGGTCTCGAGGTCGTTGGCCGCGGCGTTGGCGGTGACGCCGTTCTGCTCGAGCTTGAAACGCTGGAAGGCAAAGTCGGAATCAACCCCGCGCACCAGGATCTCGCGAGGCGCGGCCGAGGCGGCGTCGCCCGCGAACCGGTAGAAGCTCCGGGCCGTGGCTCCGACCGACAGCGGATCGTAGGCATAGGTGACCTGGGTGGTGCCGGTGCCCCCGGTCGGCAGGGTGAACGTGAGCTGGCGGCTGCTGTGCCACTGGACGGCCGTGGCCCGGCGGGCGTCGGTGGCAAAGCGATCGAGCGCGCGGCGTGTTTGCGCCTCCATCTCGCTGTAGTTGCCGGCGTTGAAGCCCGTGCGGCCGATGAAGAGAAAAGCGCTCATGACTCCGGCGAGCACGAGCGTCGCCAGCGAGGCCGACACCATCACCTCGGCGAGGGTGAAGGCTTGGCGCCGGCGGCGGGGCGAACGGGTGGCCGGATCAGTGGGCGGTGTAGAAATAGTCATAGAGTCCGCTCTTTCCGTAACGGGTGATGACGCGGGTCGAGTGGCCCCGGCCGTCGTAGCCGCGCCAGGTGGCGACGAGGGTGATCTCCTTCATGTCGGCCTTGGGCGAGGTGATGGTCCGGGTGCACTGGAACGTCGTGCGCGCGGAGCTCGCGGTGGGGTCGGTCGCGACCGCGGTGGTGCCCGCGGCCTGGAGCGACTCGAGCTGGGTCCAGTTCTTGAGCCGCAGGCCCTCGAGCTCGTTCTGCATCAGCTGGCCGGCGTAGGTGAAGTTGCGCGCCGTATCGATCGCCTGGAGACCGCGCTGGAGCGTCACGATGGCCGTTGTGATGCCAAGCACGAGCACCAGCGAGGCGAACATCACCTCAAGCAGCGTGAAACCGCCGTTCCCGCCCGGGCGCAGGTTGGTCCCCGACTCCGCCCCGGGGCGGCCCGCCTGCTGCACATAGAGGGCCGCGGCCTGCGAGCGGCGCTTCACCTGGAGCTTCTCGAAGACATTGATCAGGTAATTCTTCACCGTGTTGTCGCTGAGGCCGAGGCGCACGGCGGCCTGCTTGTTCGTCAGACCCTCCGCGACACAGGCCAGCACGCGGCGCTCCTGGTGCGACAGGCTGGTGAGGTCGCCCTCGGGGCTGCGGCCGGCGCCGCCGTGGCGGAGCATCTTCAGCACCCGCTCGGTGACGTCGGGGGCGAGGATCGACTGGCCCGCGGCCACGTCGCGCACGGCCTGGATCAGCCCCGCTGGATCCACCTCCTTCATCAGGTAGCCCTGCGCCCCGGCCGTGACGGCCTCGTACACGAAGTTGTCGCTTGAATGCGACGTGAGCACGATGACGCGTGTCGCCGGTTGCCGCCGGAGCATCTCGCGGCAGGCCTCGAAGCCGTGCCCATCGGGAAGACGGATGTCGAGCAGGACGACATCGGGCCGCAGGCGGTCGCAGGCGGCGATCGCCTCGGCGACGGTACCGGCCTCGCCCACGACCGCGAGGTCGGGCGGATCCGCCGCGACCAGGACGGTGCGGATGCCCTCGCGGACGAGGGCGCTGTCCTCGACGAGGAGGATGCGGACGGAGGGCTTGGAACCGGATTTCATGGCGAAGGAGCGAGCGTGAACACGAACCGCAGTCGCGTGCCGGCGCCGGGTTCGGAATGCAGGGTGAACGCCGCGCCCAGCTCGGTGGCGCGCTGGGCCAGGTTCTCGAGGCCGCGGCCCCGGTTGTTGGTGCTGGCCTCGGGGTCGAAGCCGACGCCGTCATCGATGATGTCGAGGGCTGCCTGGCCTTCGGGCGTGCGCGCGAGCGAGACGCGGATGTGCTCGGCGGCGCCGTGACGGAGGGCGTTGCTCACGGACTCGCGCATGATGTGCAGGGCGTTGACCCGCTGGCTCAGGGTGAGCTGGCTGGCGAGTTCCTCGTCGATCACGGCCTCGGTCGCCGCCGGGCTGATGCTCTGCATGAACTCGAGCAGCGCGTGCACGGCCTGGGTGAAGGTCTGCTGCCGGAGCGCCTCCGGCTCGAGGCCGGTGATGAAATTGCGCACGTCGCGGATGATTTCGTTGAGCGTGGCGCGGCATTGGTTGAGCCGCTCGGCGGCCTCCGTGTCGCCGGGTCGCAGCAGGGCGCGGATGCCGGCGAGCCCCATGCCCGTGGCATAGAGCGCCTGGATGACGCCGTCGTGCAGATCGCGACCGAGGCGGGTCCGTTCCTCGAGCGTGCGGCGCAGGTCGGCCTCGGCGGCAGCGAGGGCCGCGGCCACGCGGCGCCGCTCCTCGATCTCCCGCTTGAGCGCGTCGCGCTGCGCGAACGAGGCCTCGAGCATGCGGGCCGTGGCGGCGAATTCATCGCGTCCGCCCACCAGCGGCGCCAACGGTCCCGGCTGGCCCTCGGCGAGGCTGGCACTGATGCGACCGAGCGGCTGCAGGACCCAGCGATGCAGACTGAGCGTCAGCCCGGCCATCAGCAGCAGGCCGAACCCGAAAAACAAAGCGGCGTCGGCCCCGCCCGGTCCCGCCGTCGGCTCAGGCGCCGGGGCCGGATAGCTCACCTGCAGACTCCGCAGCGGCCGTCCCTGCCAGTCCGGCAGCAGTCGCGTGTGCACGTGATCGGATGCCGGCGTGGCGGCCGGATGCAGGTCGAGCGTGACACGGCCTTCCGTCAGGCTCGAGAGTACCTTCAGGTGCGTGTCGTCCCAGCGGCGTGCCGCGAGCAACCAGCCCCAAGGTTGGGAATCCGCCTCCAGCACGACCGGTTCGACGCACAACTCAAGCAGCCCGGCATCGCTCTCGCTGAAGAAACGGTAGGGCGGCGGCTCGGCGGTCCACAGCGCGATCTTCGCCGGCGGGATCGGGGGCTGCACCAGACCGTAGTCGGCGGCGACGCGTGAGACGGCGCCGCTGCGCCGCACAACCCAATAGGCGGTGACGCCCGGAATGTCGGAGGCGGTCGGCAGGGCCGCATCCTCGTGCTGCAGGCGTTGCGCGGCCAGTGCGGCGCCCTCGGCCGCAAAGTCCCGCAATGACCGGCCGGTGGCCTGCAACCAATGGTCCAGCTGTTGTTCGCGTGTCTGGTGCAACCGCGCCGCCTCCTGTGCCGCTGCGCGCCGCGCCATCTCATGCCAGCCCAGCAGCGCGGCCGCAAAGGCCAGCAGCATGAGCCCAAGCAGAGTGGCGAACTTGAGGCGGACGGTCATGAACAGGTAATTTCCACTAGGCCGGAGGTGGCAAATGGTGGATTCCGGCGCGTCCAATGGTGGTGTTCGCCGGGTGCGAACGGTGATACATCCTGAGGAGAATACCCCTATTCCCGCTCGTAGACTAGAGCCATCGGCCCTAAATAACAGGCCTACCAGATAGGCCTTAATAGGCCTATTATGATCTCAGGCGTCGCCGGCTGCGGCGATCACGGTCCGGGCGGCAGGGCCGAGCTCTGCGGCCGGCCCACTTGCTCGACGTACAATGCGGCGGCCTGGGAGCGGCGCTTAACCTGCAGTTTCTCGAAGACGTTGATCAGGTAATTCTTCACCGTGTTCTCACTCAGGTTGAGGCGCTCGCCGGTCTGCTTGTTCGTGAGTCCCTCGGCGACACAGGCGAGCACGCGGCGCTCCTGCTGCGAGAGGCTCGAGAGATCGCTCGCGCCGTCCTTCCCGGCCGTGCCACTGCGCAGCATCTTCATCACGCGCTGGGTGATGTCGGGGGTCAGGATGGATTGTCCGGCGGCGGCCTTGGTGATGGCCTCCAGCAGCGCCGGTGGGTCGACCTCCTTCATCAGGTAACCGTGGGCGCCGGCGATCACGGCGTTGTACACCAGATTGTCGTCGACGAACGAGGTCAGCACCAGCACGCGGGTCTCCGGGACCTCGCTGTGGATGCGCCGGCAGATGTCGATGCCGGAGCCGTCCGGCAGGCGCAGGTCGAGCAGCACGACATCGGGTTTCAGGCGCAGCACCTCGCTCATCGCCTCGGCGGCATTCGCGGCCTCGCCGACGACCTGGATGGCGCCGTGCTGGCTGTGGGCGGTGATGACCGAGCGCACGCCGCGGCGCACGAGCGCGCTGTCGTCCACCAGGAGGACCCGAATGACGGAAGTCGTATTTTTCATGTGGTAAAGGGAAGGCGGACGGTCACGAGCGTGCCCCGGCCGGATTGCGACTTGAGGTCGAGTTCGCCCCCCAGTTGGAGCGCGCGTTCGGCCATGTTGTCAAGGCCGTGTCCCCCGACGCGGGGCTCCGTGGGATCGAAGCCCCGTCCGTCGTCCTTGATGGCAAGGATCGCGGCGGTCTCGCCGGCCGGCTGGAGGCTCACCGCGATCCGGTGGGCGCGGCTGTGGCGCACCGCGTTGCTCAGGGCCTCGCGCACGATGTAGAGCAATTGGGTGCACTGTTCGACCGGAAGCTTGGCGGCCAGCGCCTCGTCGACGGCGACATCGAAGCGGACCGCCGGGGCGGCCGTCTGCATGAAATCGACCAACAGGCCCACCGCCTTGGCGAAGTCCTTCTCCGTCCCGGCCGGTTCAAGGCGGGCGATGAAACTCCGGAGTTCGCGGATCGAGGCGTTTAGCTCGGTGCGGGACTGGTCGATGGCCTCCTCGGCCTGCTCGGGCTGCTGGCGCAGGAGCGGGCCGATGCTGGCGAGGTTCATCCCGATCGCATAAAGGGTCTGGATCAGACCGTCGTGCAGGTCGCGGCTCAGCTGGGCACGCTCGTCGAGCGTCTGGCGCAGCTTCGCGCGATCCTCGAAGGACGTGCCGACGAGCTCGGCGACGCGCCCGAGCTCGGAGCGCTCGGCGAGGAGGGGTTTCAGGGGCTCCGTGTTGCCGGTCGCCAAGCTGTGGCTGATCTGCCCCAGCGGCACCAGCACCCAGCGGCGGGTGAACCCGGCGCCGAGCAGGATCGCGATCACGCCGAAGGTGAAAAGAATCGCAGATTCCCAGGTATCGGTGTCGGCGATGAACTCGAGCGTCGTCGACGCGTACCGCACATGAAGCTCGCGCAGCACGCTTCCGTCCCAGGCCCGAAGGTCGCGATAGAGGTTGATGGTGTGCGGTTCCGCCCGATGGCCGGTGGCGGGATCGTCGAGTTCAGCCTGAGCCTGGCTCAGGCCGGCGAGGCGGTCGAGGTGGGCGGCGTCCCAAAGCGCAGCTGTCAGCAGGTAACCCTGAGGGGACGACGTACGTTCCGTGTCCTCAGAACGCACGATCACGGCGCCGCGCACCTCGGCGAGCCCGGCCGGCGTCAGGATGAAGAAATGGCAGGCTTTGTCGCGCTGCAGCCGCTCCACCAGGGCCGGTCCGGGCGGGAGGGCCGCCGTGGGCGGGGCAGCGCCGTCGTCGGCGGTGGCATAAAACAGGGTGCCGTCCGGCTTGAGCACCCAGGCGGCATGGGCGTTGAAGGTCGTCAGGCTGGCGTCGATATTGATGGCCGCCCAGGCGGGGTCGGCGGCCGGCCGCGCCACGAAATCCACCATTTCGGTCCACAGCGAGTAGTCGCGCGTGAAGGTCTCCAGCGAACGCCCGCTGAGTTCGATCAGCCGGTCGATCATCCGGCTGCGCTGCCCCTGGAGGTCGTTCAGGATGAGGTTCGTCTCCCGCTTTTCGTAGTAGCGCAATAACAGCAGGCTGGCCGCCAACCCCACGCAAAGCAGTACCAGCAGGAGGTTGAAACGGGTCCGGAGTGTCATGGGCGACACTCGAACTGTGCCGGCACTGCCCGTTTCCGCAAAGCAGAAAGCGATCCAAGGCCCGGCGGCGCGCGCCCCCCGCCCGGGTGACCCCGGCGGAAAATACCGTTGACTCTCCCGCGGGCGTTTGAGTCTTTGACCGGCTTCCAATCCTTATCCGACCATGGCCAACACCAAATCAGCGATCAAAGCCGCCCGTAAAACGAAGCGCCTGACCGACCGCAACAAGACCGCCAAGACCCGCCTGAAGACCCTGCACAAGAAGCTGGAAACCACCGCGAAGGCTGGTGACGCCTCGGCGGCCGCCGCCGCGGCCGCGGCTTACGTCTCCGCGATGGACAAGGCCGTGAAGTCCGGTGTCGTGCACCGCAATGCCGCCAGCCGCGCCAAGGCGCACGCCGCGAAGTATCTGGTCGCGAAGAAGTAAGTCACCGCCGCTTTTTTCCCTTTCGCCCCGCGCCCTTCCCGGGCCGCGGGGCTTTTTGTTTTTGCCGCGGGCCGGCGAGTCCCCATGCGTAGGGCGTGGCTTCGCCGATCACCCTGCACCTTGCCCGTCACGCCGAGACCGCGTGGACGGCCGTGATCCGGCCCTGGCTGCTCGCCGGGCGGGGCGGCCTCGAGCGCAGTCACGTCATCGCGCCGACCCGCGGGCAGGCGCATGCGTTCAAGCAGCGCTGCCTGCGCGAGAACCTGGCCCTGCTCGGCATCGAGTTCCTCACCCCGGGTCTCGCCCACCAGAAGTGGCGCGCCCTGGCGGCCACCACCGCCCCGGCCATGGGCCGCGAACTCCTTCTCCTCGGCCTGCGCACACTTATCGCGCGCCGCCTGGCCGCGCTGGATCCGCGGGAGCCCGTCTGGGGCTTCTGGCGCAGCCTGCAGAGCGACCCCGAGCGCGCCCTCGACGACGGCGACGAGCTGCTCAAGGCGGGCTTCACCCCCGGCGACTTCCCGCTGCCGCCCCTGCGCGAGCTCTTCACCGACCTCGCCGCCTGGGTCGATCGCCTGGGCTACGTCCTCGCGCCCGTCGCAGCGGTGCAGGCGGGTCTCGTCCCGGTGCCGGCAGACGCTCCCCGCCTCGGTGGCCGCGTGCTCGTGTGGGCCGGTGGTCCCGAATTGTGGGGCGAGTTTTTCAACGTCGCCGCGGTCGTGCGCCGATGTGCCGCTGTCACCGCGATTTTGCCCGAGCCGGCCTTTCGCGGCGAGGCTGCGCCGGACGAAGGCTGGGTCGAGCTCTGGAGTGCGCTGCTGGGCGTCGAGGCGCAGCCGATCGACGCGCCCGAGCCTGCCGTCAACTGCGAGGCGGTGGGCTCGCTCTGGACGCATGAGGGTGGGGCGGCCGACCGTGCGACCGTGCTCGTCGGCCGCACCCGCGGCGACGAGATGCGCCTCGTGGCCGGCCGGATCGAGGCGCTCCTCGCCGCCGGCGCGGAAAACATCGGCGTCGCCTTTCCGCGGGCCGACGCCGCCCACCTGCAGCTGGCCCAGGTGCTGGCGGCGCGCGGTGTGCCCTTTGCCGACCTGCTCGAGACGGCGGGACCGCCGGCGGTGGACGCGCAGGCGCAGCGGGCGATGCTCGCGTTCTTCGAGCGCGGCGGGCGGATCGAGGAGTTGCTCGCGCTCTGGCCATGGCTGCGCGCGACCGGGGCGGTGACGCTCTCGCTCGGCGACGCCCGGCGCGCCTGCGAGCGCAGCTTCGATGCCTGCCAGGTCCACGACGTCGCGGCGCACCTGCGGCACTGGGACGACGCGGCGCCCGAACTGGCCCGGGTCGCGCGGGTGCTGCTGCCGGCCTGGCCGGAGGAAATTGTGCTCGCGGAGGCACTCGCGCGGTTTCGCGCTGTGGCGGCGGCCTTTGCCCTCGAGGCCCCGGAGGGCTGGGGTCCGCTCGACCAACTCGCGGCCCGCGAGCCCGCGCCGCTCCCGCTCGCGGCCGTGGTCGCGGCGCTGGCGTCCTTTCTCCCCGCTCAGGCCCCGGTGCGCGCGGCCCCGGGCAAGGGCAGGTTTGCCCGCGTCACCCTGGGCACGCGCCGCCGCCTCGAGGGCGCGGCGTGGTCGCATCTCATCCTCGTCGAGAGCAACGCCGGCGTCTGGCCGGAGCGGCGCGAACCGAGCTGCTGGCTGACCGACGAGCAGCGACGCACGCTCAACGCCCGCGGACGTTTTTCGCTCGGGCTCTTCACCAGCGACGACCGCGCGGCGCTCGAGCGCGCCGGTTGGCGGGCACTCGCGCGCGACACCGCGCAGGAGATCACCTTCTCGGCCGCATTGTTTGCGGAGGAGGAACCTGAGCTCAGGCTGGCGCCGAATTCCTGGCTCGAGCGCGTGCTGTGGGCGCAGGGCCGGATCAGCGCCGACACGGGACTCGAGGCCGCCTTCGCGCAGTCGGCCGTCGCGGCGCCCGCCCCGGTGCCGCCGCCTCCGGCCGGGCTGGCCGCCTGGCGCGAAATCTGGGACGGACGACGCGACGCGACGCGTCCGTTCGACGGCCATTTTTTCTGCGCCGATCCGGCCCACGCCACGCCGGAGAAACTTTCCGCCAAGCTCATCGAGCGTGGCGTGCAGGATCCGGCCGTGCTCTGGTTCGAGGCCGTGTTGCGCACGCCGCGGATCGCCTGGGAGCCGTTCGTCCGCTCTCCACGCAAGGTCCTCGGTCAGCAGGCCCACGCCCTGCTCGCCGCAGCCCTGCGCGCGACGGAGGTGACTCAGGGCTTCGGCGAGCTGCCGCCGGCCGGCGAGGCGTCGGCCCGGCTCGCCCGTGCGCTTGCCGATCTGCGCGCCGGCTGGCCGGCGGACCGGTATTGGGATTCCTTCCATGCGGAGCTGGCCCGCATCTGCACCGTGCTCCTCGCCAACGTCTATGCCCTCGGCGCCGGCGGCTATGTGGCGACGGAGGCCTGGCTGCCGCGGGCGGCGGAGCTGCCGCTGGGCGCGCGGCGCCTGCCGGTGGTGGGGCGGCTCGACCTCGTGCTCCTTGACCGGCCGGGTTGGGCGGGGGCGACCGTTGACATCATCGATTTCAAGACCGGCGGCGATCTCGACCTGTCGGCCAAGCGCATGGCGCACAGCGGCGCCTCGCTCCAGCTGGGAGTCTATCTCGCCGGGGTGCGTTCGCTCGGGGCCGCGAAGGGCCGGGTGTGGATGCTGAAGCCCGAGCCCGGCGCCGCCGTGAAGATGGAGGACGACGAGCTGCCCATCGCGCTGGCCAGACTCGACTGGCTGGCGGTGGCGCTCGAAAAGGGGGCTTACGGGGCGCTGACGCCGGACCGGTCGGACTACGCCCCGCCGGGCTTCGCCTGGCCGCTCGCCTGCGCGCCGGTGCGGCACGCGGTGCTGCGGGCCAAGCACGCCCTCACCTTCGGGGCGAAGGAAGGCGAGGTGGCCGATGCCTGAGCTGCTGAACGACCACGCGGCCCGCGCGCGCTTTCGCGACGAATGGGACGCCAATTTCGCGGTGAGTGCGAATGCCGGCTCGGGCAAGACCACCGCGATCTCGCAGCGTCTCGCCGCGATGGCGCTGGCGCCCGACGGCGCGGAACGGCTTCGGCGGACCGCCGTGGTCACCTACACCAAGAAAGCCGCGGCGCAGATCGAACAGCGCGC
>CAZGJB010000089.1:0-11889 GCA_964526145.1 uncultured Opitutaceae bacterium | reverse complement strand
CCTGCCGCCACACCGCCCCCGAAAGAAAACCTCCTGCTGAACATCGCCTGCAACGTCGTGGCCCCGGGCCTGATGCTGCCGAAGGGGGCGAAGCTGCTCCCGCTGGCGCCCAAGGTTGCCCTGATGGTCGCCCTCGCCTTCCCGCTGGGTTACGGCATCTATGACTTCACGCAGCGACGGGCGGCGAATTTCGTCTCGGTCATCGGCTTCGTGAGCGTGCTCCTGACCGGCGGCCTCGGCCTGATGAAGATGGAGGGCGTATGGTTCGCGGTGAAGGAGGCCTCCGTGCCCAGCGTGATCGCGATCGCGGTCTGGGTGTCGATGCGCAGCCGGCGTCCGCTGGTGCGGCAGTTCCTCTACAACGACCAGGTCATCAACATCCCCAAAGTAGACGCCGCCCTCGACGCCCGCGGCGCGCGCCCCGATTTCGACCGGCTCATGCGGACGGCGAGTTATTGGCTGGTGGCGTCCTTCGTCTTCAGCGCGATTCTCAACTTCGCCCTCGCCCGCTGGCTGCTGAAGAGCCCGACCGGCACGCCGGAGTTCAACGCCGAACTCGCGAAGATGAACCTGCTGAGCTGGCCCGTGATCGCCCTGCCCAGCACCGCCATCATGATGTTCGCCCTCTGGAAACTCCTCGGCGGCATCACCCGGCTGACCGGGCTCCCTCTCGAGGAAATCTTCCACCCGCAGCCGGAGAAGAAGCGCTAGGCAGATTCGTTCGCGGCGCCTTGGGGACGCGATTGGAAGTATTTTCCTTTGCCCAATGCATCGAAGACCGATGCGACCGACAGCCAGATCATGGTCAATCCGGCGAAGGCGAAATAGATGCGCTCCTCACCTTGGACGGGGCTGCTGATCTCATCGAGACAACGCACGAACACGTTGATGCCGCCAACGACTCCGGATGCGCTGACGAACACCGTGCCAGCTTCGCTCAAGATGGGCTTTTCGCGTCGATAACAGGCGGCAGCGACATAGGCCACCACCAGCGCTCCACCAAGCACGAGCGACGTTGTGAGCGAGAACAGTCTCATCACTTTTTTGCACCAAAATAGCGGGCCGAGAAACCGAAAATAGCCCCAGCAATACCCGCCGCCACCGCGATGCTCATGCCGGCTCCGCTGGCGAGCACCGCCGCACCCGAGGCACAGGCCATGGCGTTGGAAAGCGCCGGCATGACCGGTCCATGGTCCGGACGCTTATGGTCAACCGGCTTGGCGTGAGGGAGGCATCCTGCCGTATTCATAGTCGCTCGCTGGTTTGAGGTTATCCGTTTGGGAGATCGTCTTGGTACCTCCGGCACACGATGGTCTTCCGGGCCTTGACGCAAATACAGATGCCTAAGCCAGAGCGAATTACGCCGGGTGATGTAGGTCTTGAGGCACAAAAAAGCCCCGCGATATCGCGGGGCTTTTTCTTGCAGACAAACTGTGCGCTCAGCCGCGCTGGTTCATCGGCATGAAGTCGCGCTTCGGTGCGCCCATGTAGATCTGGCGCGGACGGTGGATCTTGAGCTTCGGGGTGCTGGCGACCTCGTGCCAGTGGGCAACCCAGCCGGGCATGCGGCCGATGGCGAACATCACGGTGAACATGTTCTCCGGGATGCCGAGGGCGCGCATGATGAGGCCCGAGTAGAAATCCACGTTCGGGTACAGCTTGCGCGAGACGAAGTAGTCGTCGCTCAGCGCGACTTCCTCGAGTTTCATGGCAATGCTGAGGAGCGGGTCATCCTTGATACCCAGGGCCGCGAGGGCCTTGTAGAAGCTCTTCTTGATGATCGCGGCGCGCGGATCGTAGTGCTTGTAGACGCGGTGGCCGAAGCCCATGAGGCGCTCGCCCTTGCCGGTCTTGGCCGCCTGGATGAAGCGCGTGCCGTCGTCGCCGTCGGCATGGATGTGCTTCAGCATGTCGATCACCGCCATGTTGGCGCCGCCGTGGAGGGGACCCCACAGGGCGTTGACGCCCGAGGCGACCGAGGCGAACAGGTTCGCGCCGGACGACGCCACCATGCGCACGGTCGAGGTCGAGCAGTTCTGCTCGTGGTCGGCGTGCAGGAGGAGGAAAAGGTTGAGCGCAGCCGCGACCTCGGGCTTGGCGATGTAGTCGCGGTACGGCTCGGAGAACATCAGGTGCAGGAAGTTCTCGCAGTAGCCGAGGTCGGGATTCGGGTAGTTCAGGCGGCCGCCGCGGCTGACGCGGTAGGAATGGGCGGCGATGGTCCGGACCTTGGAGATCACGATGGCCGCACCCTCGTTGAAGTGGGCACCGTCAACGTTGAGGTTGTTGGAGACGAGGTGCGGATAGTAGGCGCCGAGGGCGTTGAACGACGACGACAGCAACGCCATCGGATGCGAGTCGCGCGGGAAGCCCTGGATGAAGCGGATGAGCCCCTCGCGCAGGGGGGCGTGCTCGGTGAGCAGGCCTGAGAACTGGGCGCGCTGGGCCGCCGTGGGCAACTCACCGTGGATGATGAGGTAGGCCACTTCGATGAAGTTCGATTTTTCGGCGAGCTGCTCGATCGGATAGCCGCGATAGCGCAGGATGCCGGCCTCGCCGTCGATGAAGGTGACGTTGCTCAGGCAGGCGCCCGTGTTGCCGTAGCCGTCGTCATAGGTGATGTAACCCGATTCCTGGCGCAGGTTGCGGATGTCGATGGCCTTCTCCCCTTCGCTCCCGGAAATGATCGGCAGGGTTATGTCTTTGTTGTCGAGCTTGAGGGAGGTGGAGGCCATGTGGGCCATGGAGAACAAAAAAAAACCACCTTGCAAAGAAAAGTCACCGCAAGGGCGCAGGAAAATTCGGGCATTAGGACCGCTCAAGCCAGAGGCGGGAGCAGGAGGCCTAATCCTGTGCAGCGAGTTGCCCTACGCGGCCGCGACCGCGACGAAGTTCCGGTAAAGCTGGATCCCCCTGGCCTGGCTCTTCTCGGGGTGGAACTGCGTGGCAAAACAACGCCCGCGGGCGATGGCGGCGGTGAACGTGCCGCCATAGTCGCACTCCCCGAGCACCAGCGCCGGATCGGCCGGGACGCAGTGGTAGCTGTGCACGAAATAAAACGCCTCTCCGTCGGGCTTGAGCCCGGCGGTAAGGGGAGAACCCGGCTGGGTGAATCGCACCGTGTTCCACCCCATGTGGGGGATCTTGAGCCCCGCCGGCACCCGAAAGCGCACCACCTTGCCCGGGAAGATCCCGAGGCCCGGCGTGTCGGCCTCCTCCGAAAACTCAAACAAGGCCTGCAGGCCCAGGCACACCCCGAGAAACGGGCGGTCGGCCCTGATCCAATCGGCCACGGCCCGGTCAAGGCCGCCGGCCTTGAGCGCCGTTACGCAATCAGCCAGCGCGCCGACGCCCGGCAGCACCAAGCCGGTGGCGGCGCCGAACTCATCAGGACGGGTCACGATGCGCACGGCGGCGCCCGCCGCCTCGACGGCCTTGGCGACACTGCGCAGGTTGCCCATGCCGTAATCAATTACGGCCACTGTCGGCGCTGTCGGCATGGCTTAAAGCAACCCCTTGGTGCTCGGCAGCTCGCCCGCCGTGCGGGGGTCAATCTGCGTCGCCACATCCAGCGCCCGGGCCATCGCCTTGAAGATGGCCTCGGCCACATGGTGCGGCTCCTCGCCGTACTCGAGCTTGACGTGCAGGTTGCAGCCGACGGCGTTGCTGAACGCGCGGCAGAATTCCTTAACGAGCACGAGATTGAAGTCGCGGATGAACATGGTCGGCGCCGAAGCGTCGTACACGAGGCAGGCCCGGCCGCTGAGATCCACGACGACACGCGCCAGCGACTCGTCCATCGGCAGGAGGAAGAAGCCGTAGCGGCGGATGCCCCGCTTGTCGCCCAGGGCGGTCTTGAAGGCCTCGCCGAGGACCAGGCCCACGTCCTCGACCGTGTGGTGGTAATCGACGTCGTTGTCGCCCTTGGCCTTCACCTCGAGGTTGAAGAGGCCGTGCTTGGCGAACAGGGTCAGCATGTGGTCGAAGAACGGCACGCCGGTGTCGATCTTGGACGCCCCGGTGCCGTCGATCTCGAGCTTGAGAACGATGTCCGTCTCCGCCGTCTTGCGGCTGATGGTCGCTATGCGTGCTTTAGCCATGCTTCAAGGGTGCGTTGGAGGACAAGCATCTCGTCATCCGTCCCGACGCTGATGCGCAGGAAGGACGCGGTCAAGGCGTGGCTGGGGAAGTAGCGGACGAGGACCTTGCGGGCGTAGAGGAAATCATAGGCCGATTTCGCCACCGCCGGACCCGCCTCACCGCGGGCGTTCCGGGGTTCGGTGAAGATGAAGTTGGCCTGCGACGGATAGGTGAACCACCCCTGCGCCGTCCACGTCGCGATGCACCGGTCGCGCGTGGCGCAGACCCGGGCGATGATGCCGGCGTAGTAATCCGTGTCACCCAGCGCGGCGACCGCAGCGACCTGGGAGAGACGGTTTACGTTGTAGCTGTCACGCACGCGGTCGAGCAGGTCGATGACCGTCGGGTGCGCCAGGGCGTAGCCGACCCGCATGCCGGCCAGGGCATGGGCCTTCGAGAGCGTGCGCACGATCACGAGGTTCGGATACTTCGCCAGCAACGGGATCGCGTTCTCCCGGGCAAACGGGGCGTAGGCCTCGTCCACGATGAGCAGGCCGCGGAAACGCTCGAGGACCTGGGCGATCTCCGCATTGCCAAAGGCGACCCCGGTCGGGGCGTTGGGCGAGGTCAGGAAGAAGGCCCGGGCGTCCGAAGCCGCGATGCGTTCGATCGGCAGGCGGAGGGTCCGATCGAATTCGATGACCGTGCTCCGACCGTCCTGGATTTCCACGAGCACCGGATAGAGCGAGTAGCTCGGCAGCGTGTAGCCCGCGGAGGCCTCGGCGGTGCAGAAGCAGCGCACGAGCAGATTGAGGATGTCGTCCGAACCGTTGCCAACGCAGACGTTCTCCTCCCGCAAGCCATGCAGGCGCGCGACGGCGGCCCGCAGCGGGGAACTCTTCGGGTTGGGGTAAAGGCGCAGCGTGCCGCCGTCCTCCCCCACCTCGCGCCGGATCGCCTCGGCCACGCGCGGGCTGGGCGGGTACGGGCACTCGTTGGTGTTGAGCTTGGTCCAGCCCGGCTCCGTCGGCTGGAGCCCCGGCGTGTAGGCATGCAGGCGCGTGACGTGCGGCAGCGCCAGCGACGGCAGGTCGTCGGCGCGGCTCACCGGGCGGGCTTCTCCGTGCGCACGGCGACGGAACGGCCGTGGGCATCAAGCCGCTCCATGGCGGCGAAGGCGGCAACCACGCGGTTGCCGGCCCGGACACTGGTGCGGTCGTAATGGACGATGCTGGTGCGCCGCATGAAATCGGCCACCCGGAGACCACTGAAGAATCGGCCGGCGCGCCCCGTGGGCAGCACGTGGCTGGGACCAGCCGTGAAGTCGCCGAGCGCCGTCGGCGTATAGTTGCCGATCATGATGGCCCCGGCCGTGGTGATATCGCGGGTGAGTTTCTTGACCGCGCTGTCCTTCACGAGGAGCTCGAGATGCTCAGGAGCCACGTAGTTGGCGATCTCCACCGCCTGCGCCAGCGAGGAGACCTCGACGGCGAGGAAACCGTTCGCGAGGACCTGGGCCGTCTTCTCGGCGCGAGATATCCGACCCAGCTGCAGCTCAACCTCGGCCGCGATGGCCGCGATGATCTTGGCCGAGGTGGCGACCAGGTAAATCTTCTCGCGGCCGGAACCGTGCTCGGCCTGGGCCAGCAGGTCGGCGGCGGCGAAATCGGCGCGCGCCGTGTCGTCGGCGATGATCATCACCTCGCTCGGACCCGGCAGCGAATCCACGCCCACGGTGCCGAACACCTGGCGCTTGGCCTCGCAGACGTAGGCGTTGCCAGGGCCGAAAACCTTGTCGACCGCCGGGATCGTCTCCGTCCCGTAGGCCAGGGCTGCGATGGCCTGCACGCCGCCGATGCGGTAGACTTCCTTCACGCCGACGAGGTGGAGCGCGGCGAGCAAGCCGTCGGCCACCTTGCCCGACGAGTTGGATGGCGTGCATACCACGATCTCCGGGCATCCGGCGATCTGGGCGAGGGTCGCGCTCATGATCACCGTCGAGACCAGCGGCACCTGGCCGCCGGGGACGTAGAGGCCGACGCGGCGGATGGGATCGTGCTTTTCACCGACGATCGCCCCGTGGCGATTGCGTCCCTTCCAACCCGGCGGAAGTCCGCGGCGGTTGTAGGCGACGACATTCGCATGAGCCTCGCGGAGAGCGCGCATCTCGGCCGCCGGCAGGCGGCGGGCCGCGGCGGCGATCTCCTCCGGGGCCACGCGGAACTCGCGCGACCGGAGCTTGGCGCCGTCGAACTTGGCCGCGTAATTGGCCACGGCGAGGTCGCCGCGGGCGCGGACATCGGCGAGGATCGCCGCCACGGCCTGGGTGATCTCGACCGGGACGTTGGCGGCCTGGCAGAACGCTGCGAGATCAGCGGCGAAGGTCTTGCTGGCGAAGGAGAGCGTGCGCACGGCGGCTCGATGGGCGCTGGACCGAGGATGATACGCTCACTGCCCGCCCAGCGATGGCATGGCAAAGAGGTTGTCGGGGAAGGTCTCGTTGACGGTGACCTTCTCGAATTCGATGGTGACCCGCTGCTCCGAGCCGTCGGGCCGGCGCAGCGTGGTGACAAGTGTGCGCGGGAACTTCACGCCGCCGGCGATGATCTCGCCCTGCTCGCGGATGGTCTCACCCTGCGCGGTCTCAGTCAGGATCAGGCGGCCCGTGGCCGCATCGAAATAGCGGATGAATGCGATCTGCGCGGAGTAGATGTAGCCGACCTTGCGGCAGGAGACCCCATCCACCACGGCCGTGCCCTGGTCCTCGACGGTGCAGTGCCGGTTGTCGCG
This sequence comes from uncultured Opitutaceae bacterium, assembly GCA_964526145.1. Classification (GTDB taxonomy): domain Bacteria; phylum Verrucomicrobiota; class Verrucomicrobiia; order Opitutales; family Opitutaceae; genus UBA2377. The sequence continues at coordinate 5,019 of CAZGJB010000089.1, read as the reverse complement.
GTTGCGGAAGAAGGAGAGGTTCTCGGTGACGTTGGCGCGCAGGCTGCGGATCTGGTCGGCATCCATGAGCGACATGCTCCAGCGGGTGGTGTCGGCGGGATCCTGCACCTTCGCCCAGCCGTCGAAACCGTCGAGCACCGTGGTCTCGATGCGCTTTTCCGCGGCGATGATGCTCCGCTGGCGGCTGGGTTTCTGGAAGATGATCTCGACAGACACAGGACCCGTATCCGTCGCCTTGCCCCCCTCCTCCAGTGTGAGTTTGCCGACGTAATGCAGCGAGGTGACCCGGTCGAGGGCGGCGTCGCCACCCAGGTAGGCCCGGGCCTTGGCGATGATGTCGGGTTCGGCGGCACCCGCCGTCAGCACGGCGAATCCGGCCAGGGCCAACAGGAGGCAACCACGGGACAGGAGTCGGGAGATCATCATGGGAGGATAGGATGTAAGGGATTCAGACCGCAGGCAATGCCGCGGGTGCACTTATTCCCACTCGATGGTCGCCGGCGGCTTCGAGCTAATGTCCAGCACGACCCGGGAGACACCACGTACCTCGTTGGTGATGCGGCTGGAGATCGTCTGCAGCAACTCGTAGGGCAGGCGCGTCCAGTCAGCCGTCATGGCATCGATGCTCTCCACGATGCGCAGGCCGATGACGTAGGCGTAGTTGCGCTCATCGCCGACGACACCGACGGACTTGACCGGGAGGAACACGGCAAAGGATTGCCAGACCTTCCAGTACCAGCCCGTCTCCATCATCTCTTCCTGAAGGATGGCATCGGCCCGGCGCAGGATGTCGAGGCGCTCGCGGGTGATCTCGCCGACGACGCGGACACCGAGGCCCGGACCGGGGAACGGCTGGCGCCAGACGACCTCGCGCGGCAGGCCGCAGGCGGTGCCGACGGCGCGGACCTCGTCCTTGAAAAGCTCACGCAGCGGCTCAAGGAGCTTGAGCTTCATGCGCGCGGGCAGGCCGCCGACGTTGTGGTGCGACTTGATGAGGGCCGCGGGATTGTTGCCGATGGCCACGCTCTCGATCACGTCGGGATACAGGGTGCCTTGGGCGAGGTACTCGGCGCCGCCGATGGTCTTGAGGGATTTCTCGAACACCTCGACGAACGTGCGGCCGATGATCTTGCGCTTCTGCTCGGGATCCGTGACGCCCTTCAGGCGGCGCAGGAAGACGGCGGAGGCGTCGACGACCCGGACGTCGATCTTGAAGTTGCGGGCGTAGAGCGAAACGACCTGCTCCCGTTCGCCCTGGCGCAGGAGGCCGTTGTCCACGAAGACGCAAGTGAGCTGGCGGCCGACGGCCTTGTGGATGAGCGCGGCGGCGACGGAGGAGTCGACACCGCCCGAGAGGCCAAGGAGGACGCGGGACTTGCCGACGGTGGTGCGGATGTCGGCGACGGCCCGGCGGATAAAGTCAGCCGTGGTCCAGTCCTGCGCGGCGTGACAGACGCCGACGAGGAAGTTGCGCACGACATCGACGCCGCCCTCGGTGTGAAAGACCTCGGGGTGGAACTGGATGCCGTAGAAGTTGCGCTTGAGGTCCTCGATGGCGGCGAACTCGGAATTGTCGGTCGTACCGATGGCGGTGAAGCCCGGCGGCAGCTTGATCAGACGGTCGCCGTGCGAATTCCAGACCCGCAGCTTCTTCGGCAGGCCCGCGAAGAGGCGGCCGGGGCGGCGGATGGTGAGGGTGCCGTGGCCGTACTCGCGGTGATCGCTGCGCGAGACCTTGCCGCCGAGCAGGTGACCCATGAGCTGGATGCCGTAGCAGATGCCGAGGACCGGCACGCCCAGCTCGAAAATGCCGCGGTCGGGGATCGGCGCCTTCTTCGCGAAGACGGAACTCGGGCCACCCGAGAGGATGATGCCCACCACGCCGTCGGCCTTCAGCTGTTCCGCCGTGGTGCTGTAGTGGTAGATCTTCGAGTAAACCTGGCACTCGCGGATGCGGCGCGCAATGACCTGCGTGTATTGCGAACCGAAGTCGATGACGGCGATGGTCTGGGACATTTCAGGAGGTGTGGTGCGGGAAAAAGAAGGGTGGCATCAACGCCCAGGGGGACGGGGGCTGTCAACCGCGCTAGAACCGCAGCCGCGCGTTTTCGTGGCCGCAGCGGGGGCACTTGCACAGGTCGGCGCCGCCGGGGGCGGTGTAGAGGCGGTCACAGCGGATGCAGTGGAAGGTGGTCTTGCGCCGCTGGCCCTCGAAACGGGCGTGGTCGCGCCGGTCGTACCACAGCCACAGCGCCAGGAACACCACTGCGACGAGCGCGCAGTAGATGACGGCGGCGGCGGGCAGGGAGAGCATGGCGGGAAGTGTAAACAAAAACGCGCCGAAGCGAAGCTTCGACGCGTTGGGGAGGGATCAGGCGGCCAGGACTCAGGCCTTGGCTTCGCCTTCGGCCTTTGGCGCGGCCGGGGCGGTTTCGGCGACGGGCGCGGTTTCAGCCGCGGCCGGGGCCTTCTTGGCCTTGGGTGCCTTGCGGCCCTTGGACTTCTTGTAGCCCGGGTCGTCGGCCTTGACGAACTCGATCAGGGCCATCTCGGCGGCGTCGCCGAGGCGCTGCTGGCCGAGCTTGTAGATGCGGGTGTAGCCGCCATTGCGGTTCGCGAATTCCTTGTGGGTCTCGTTGAACAGCTTGGTGATGGCATTCTCGTCGCGGATGGACGAGAGCGCCAGGCGGCGGAGATGGATCGCGTCCTTCTTCTCGGTCTTGGCCGCGGCCTGCTTGGCCTTGGTGATGACCTTCTCGATGAAGGGACGGAGGGCCTTGGCCTTCGTCAGCGTGGTCTCGATGCGACCATGCGTGATGAGGGCGGCGCCCAGGTTGGAGAGCATCGCGGCGCGGTGCTCGCGCGTGACGCCCAGGGAGGAACGGTGTTTGTTGTGACGCATTGGGTTTTGGTTTTAGGCGGGCCCCGATCGGCAATCCGGTCGCAGCGTGGAGCGGCAGCGGACGGCGCGAAGCCCAGGTTAAATTGGCGATGGAGGATACCGGAAACCGGATAGATTCGCCGTGGGCGCCATCCGGTTTCCGAAATCCGAGATCCGGTTTTCGCTCAGCCTTCCTTCTTGGTGTCGAGGAGGCGCTCGTCGAACTTCATGCCGAGCGAGAGGCCGAGGGCCTCGAGCTTGTCCTTGATTTCGTTGAGCGACTTCTTGCCGAAGTTGCGGTACTTGAGCATCTCCTGCTCCGACTTCATCGCGAGCTCGCCGACGGTGGTGATGTTCGCGTTGTTCAGGCAGTTGGCGGCGCGGACGGAGAGTTCGATCTCGTTGACCGACATGTTGAGGAGCTTGCGGAGCTTGTTCTGCTCCTCGCTGACCTCGGACTGCTGGTTCTCGAACTCGTAGGTCTCCTCGCTCACGCGGTCAAAGACGTCGATGTGGTGCTTGAGGATCGAGGCGGACTGCTTGAGGGCGTCGTCCGGCGTGATGCGGCCGTCCGTCCAGACCTCGAGGATGAGCTTGTCGTAGTCGGTGATCTGGCCGACGCGGGTGGCCTCGACGGCATACTTCACCAGGCGGACGGGCGAGAACAGCGAGTCGATCGGAATGACGCCGATGGCCTGCTCTTCCTTCTTGTTGGCCTCACCCGGGTAGTAGCCGCGGCCGGTCTTGATCTCGATCTCGGCCTCGAAGGTCTTCTTCGAGTCGAGCGTGCAGATGACCTGCTCGGGGTTGACGATGGTGATGTTGGCGTCGGCCTGGATGTCGGCCGCGGTGACGGGGCCGGACTTCGAGACCTTGATCTGGAGGGTGATCGGCTCGCGCTTGTGGGAGACGATGAGGACCTTCTTCAGGTTGAGCACGATGTCGGTGACATCCTCGACGACGCCGTCGATGCTCTGGAACTCATGGCTGACGCCATCGACCTTGATCGAGGAGATGGCGGCGCCCTCGATGGAGCTCAGCAGCACGCGGCGGAGGGAATTGCCGATGGTGTGGCCGTAGCCGGCCTCGAAGGGCTCGGCGATGAACTTGGCGTAGGTCGGCGTGGCGCCTTCCTCGACCTTGGTGAGCTTGTTGGGGAGTTCGAACTTTCCGAGACGTTTGGGCATGGCGATGAACTCTGGCGGTGGGCGTTGCGGGTTGGGAAGTGGTGGGTGGAACGACTCAGAAGCGCGAGTAGAACTCGACGATCACCTGCTCGTTGACGCCCTGCTCCATCTCGTCGCGCGTCGGGAGACGATTGACGATGGCCTTGAAGGCCTCGGCATTGAGCGTGAGCCAGCCAGGCACGTTGCGGATGCGGTTCTCCTCGAGGTTGCGCGTGGCCATCTGGCGGGAGGCCGGGGTGTTCTTCACCTCGATCTCGTCGCCAGCCAGGACGTTGTAGCTCGCGATGTCGACCTTGTGGCCGTTGACGCGGATGTGGCCGTGGTTGACGAACTGGCGGGCCGCGGCGCGGGACTTGGCGAGGCCGAGGAGGTAGACGGTGCTGTCGAGGCGGGTCTCGAGGAGCTGCAGGAAGCGCTCGCCGGTGACGCCACGCTCCTTCTTCGCGATCTCGAAGGTGCGGCGGAACTGGCGCTCCAGCAGGCCGTAGATGGCGCGGAGCTTCTGCTTCTCATTGAGGCCGACGGCGTACTCGGAGAGCTTGCGGCGGAGCTTGGGACCGTGCTGGCCGGCCGGGTAGCTGCGGCGTTCGAAGGCTTTGCCCGAGCCGAGAATGTGCGTCCCGAAGCGACGGCTGATGCGGGTGGTGGGACCGGTGTAACGAGCCATGTGAGTGGTTGTTTTTTAAAGGTTGGAGGACCGGCCTTAGACGCGACGACGCTTGCGCGGGCGGCAGCCGTTGTGGGGGATGGGAGTGACGTCGACGATCGTGGTGATCTCGAGGCCGATGGCCTGCAGCGCGCGGATGGCGCTGTCACGACCGAGGCCGGGGCCGGACACGCGGATGACGATGTCCTTCAGGCCGTGGGCCATGGCGTTGCGGGCGGCGTCTTGGGCGACGACCTGGGCGGCGTAGGCCGTGGACTTGCGCGAACCGCGGAAGTTGCACTTGC
>CAZGJB010000088.1:0-12051 GCA_964526145.1 uncultured Opitutaceae bacterium | reverse complement strand
AGCAGGACCAGCAACCCGCGCCCGATCTCGCCGGCCGTCTGGCCGTCGATCGAAACGCTGGCGGAACCGACCCGTTGGACGACGGCACGCATGGGCGTGCGAACCTTACACCATCGGCACGTGCGGCTCGGTGTCGGCGTCGTAGTTCACGCCCTTGAGACCGAAGCCGAAGAGCTTGAGGAACTCCTCGCGATAGCCGGCAATGTCGGTCAGGTCGGCGAGATTCTCGGTCGTGACATTGGGCCAGATCTTGACGACGGCGGCCTGGATCTCGGGGCGCATCTCCCAGTCGTCGACCCGGACGCGGCCGGCGTCGTCGAACTTGGGCGTGTGGCCGTTGTACATCTGCGTGGCGAAGAGCCGGTACATCTGCTCGATGCAGCCCTCGTGGGTGCCGGCCTGCTTCATGATCTTGTAGAGGATCGAGATGTAGAGCGGCACGACGGGAATCGCGGAGCTGGCCTGGGTGACGAGCGCCTTGTTGACCGAGATGAAGGCGCGGCCGCCGGAGGGCTTGAGCTGGGCGTCGATGGCCTTGGCGGCGCGCTCGAGGTCGTTCTTCGCGAGGCCGATGGTGCCGTTCTTGTAGATCGCCCAGGTGACCTCGGGCCCGATGTAGGAGTAGGCCACCGACTGCGCACCGGGGGCGAGGACGCCACCGTCGCGGAGGGCCTTGATCCACATCTCCCAGTCCTCGCCGCCCATGACGGCGACGGTGTCGGAAACTTCGAGGTCGCTCGCGGGATCGATCGTGACGTCGCTGACGATGCCCTTGTCGGTGTCGACCGTCTTGTTGGTGTACGGGGCGCCGACCGGTTTCAGGCAGGACTTGTGCACGGTGCCGGTCGTGGGGTGGGTGCGGCGGGGGGCGGCGAGCGAATAGACGACGAGGTCCACCTGGCCGAGGTCGGCCTTGATGGCGGCGACGACCTGGGCCTTCATCTCATTCGTGAAGGCGTCGCCCATGAAATTGCGGGCATAGAGACCGGCGGCGCGGGCGGCCTGGGTGAAGGCGATGCTGTTGTACCAGCCCGGGGTGGCGGGGCGGCCCTCCTCGGAGGGGCGCTCGAAAAAGACTCCCACGGTGGCGGCGCCGGAACCGAAGGCCGCTGTGATGCGCGAGGCGAGGCCGTAGCCGGTGGACGAACCGATCACGAGGACCTTCTTCGGTCCTTGGCCGATCGGGCCCTGCTTCTGCACGTGCCGGATCCATTCCTGCACATGCGCGGCGCAGCCTTCGGGGTGGGCGGTGACACAGACAAATCCGCGGACCTTGGGTTTGATGATCATGCGGCCGGGAGTTTCGGCGGGGCCGTGGGGGTTCGTCGAGGAAAGATTTCCAGCCCCGGCCCTGGGGGACCTAGTGGCTGATCAGGACCATCGGACCCTCGGCCTTGGGCACGCCGCCCTTGCGCTCGAGGCTGACGGCGAACTTGGCCACGGTCTTGACCGGCTTATCGGCCTTGAACTGGTAACGCGCGACACCGGTCTGCGGGTCGACCGAGAAGACGCCGCCGTCCACCGGAATCGGGTACTGCGGGTCGATGACCCAAAGCTGGTAATCCTTGTCGGGCGCGAGGGCCGGCAGGTTCTCCACGCTGAGGATGCCCTCCTGCGCGTTGGGATCCCACACGGCCACGGCCAGGGCCTGGGGGCTGTTGCCCAGCAGGGAGGCGAGGGTGGCGATCTTGAAGCGGGCGAGGTCGCCCTGGGCGCGCATCTCGCCCTCGATCCGCGCGAGCTTGACCGAGGCGTCCTGCAGCTGCCGTCCGGCGACGAGGCGCTCGGCTTCGAGTTCCTGGCGGGCACTGCGCAGCATGGCATCGGCGAGGGCAAGTTCCTCGCGGAGCAGGTTGCTTTCACTGCGACTGACAAAAAGGAGCTGCGCGAACCAAACGGCGGCGACCACCCCGGCGGCGGCAGCGGCGAGGGGCAGCCAGAAGGTCAGCGGTCGCGGGGCCGGCGTTTCCGGCCGCCGGGCGGGGGTGGAGATCTCGCGAAGCAGGCGGGCTTTCAGGCCGGGTGACGGCGTCGCATCGGGTGCGCAGTGGGCCAGCAGGCAGGCGGTCGCGGCGAAGGAGGCGGCGGTCTCGCGCAGCCCGGGATCGCGGGCCGACTCGGTGCGGAAATGCAGGTGCTCCTCGCCCTCGAGCAGACCGAAGGCGTGCAGCGCGGCCAGTTCCTCTTTGCGTTCGTCGCTCATGGTTGGCGCGCGAGCAGGTCGCGCAGTTTGAGCAGCCCGCGTCGGATGCGGGCCTTGACGGTGCCGAGCGGTTCCTGGAGGCGCTCGGCGATTTCCTGTTGGGTGAGGCCGCTGAAAAATGCGAGTTCGAGCGCCCGTTGCTGTTCGGCCGGCAGCCGGGCCACGGCGGCCCGCACGCTGGCGGCGGTCTCGGCCCGGGCGGGATCGACGGCCGGAGTCGCCTGGTCGTAACCAAGATCGGAATGCACGCTTTCGCTCAGCAACTCGGCCCGCCGGCGGTGCAGGCGGAGCCGGTCGATCGCCCGGTTGCGGGTGAGCGTGACGGCCCAGGCGAAGACACTGCCGCGGGTGGCGTCGAAGTCGGCGGATTTCTCCCAAAGGGCGAGGAACACATCGTGCACGATGTCCTCGGCCTCGCGCTCGTCGTTGAGGATGCGGCGGGCCGTGGCGAAGAGCGGACGGGAGAGGCGGTCATACAGTTGCGCAAACGCCGCGCGGTCGCCGCCGGCCATCGCCTGCATGAGGGCTGCGTATTGGGCCGGGCCGAATTCGTCCGGGCCGTCGCCACCCGACGTTGGGTGCGGGGTGCTCATGCGTGCGCGTGCCCAAGCCCGGCCGGGCTCAAGGGAGCCGGGGAAGGACATGCAGGCGGTGATGGCGGACATTTCCCTAACATACGTGCGACGGTCGCAGAAGGATGCTCCGAAAATCCCCTTTCAAATCAACAGGATAAGTCCCGCGTTGCCGCAGAACCGCTTGCCGACTCACAGGACCGCGAGGCCGATGAGCCCGAGAACCACCACCGCGGCGATCGCGGTGAGGATGCGTTGCTCGAGGCGGGTGACGCGCAGCGGCATGCTAAAGGCCCAGCGGCTGGAGCCGGTTGAAGATGTCCCGCAGGAGCGGCTCGTTCTGCATAGCCGACCAAGGTTGATTGCAGGAGACGCGGACGAAGAGCTGGTCGCCATCGCGCCGGAAGCCGTAATCCCAGCCGAGCTTGAGGAGGCGCGACCACGAGCGCGGGTCGGTGTGGACCAGGGGGCGTCCGTCGTAGAGGTGCCAGAACCAGACATGCTGCGGATAATCGCCGATCCGGAACAGTCGGGCTTCGGCCGGGGTCAGCACGCGGTTGCCGACCGCCAGGTACTGGCGGGGTTGGTCGACCGGCGCCATCGTCCACCCCGCTCCCGGCCAGCAGGCATCCGGCGTGTGGGCGGCCACGCCGCTCACCGAGGATTGTCCGGCGGGCCAGTAGGCGAGGTAAAAGGTGAGCTGCAATTCGCCGTGATCCGTGCGCCGGAAATAGGTGCGCTGGGCGAGATATTTGGTCTCCAGTTGGTCGCTGAACTGATAGATCTCGGAGTCGGTCTCGACCCGCCAGCCCTCCGGGGCGGCGGGCAAGATCGCCATCAGATCCGGGGGTGGCCGTCCGGGACGCTCCGCGGCGGCGGTCTTGAACACAAAAATTCCCGCCAGCGCGAAGATGACGCCGAGACCCGCCGCGAGCGCGTAGTCGCGCACGGACCGGCGCCGGGCTGCGGGCGCCGCCGGGGCCGCGGCCGGGGCGGCACCGGGGCGCTCGAGCAGCAGTGCCAGGCCGCCGAGGATCGCCGCCGTGACCCCGAGCACGGCAAAACCCGTGGCATCGTGCCAGGTCCCGGAGATGTCGACGCCGCGATTTGCGAGCAGCGTGAGCAGCAGCGAGCGCACGAAATTCATCACCAGCGCCAGCGGCGCCGCCAGGAGGATGATCAGCCCCCGCGCCCAGGCACGGTGCACGAGCGTCGCCGCGAAGAAAAAGCCGGCAAACACGCACGAGATCAGACTGCGCACGCCGCTGCAGGCCTCCTCCACGCCGACCGAGGTGTTGGCCAGCTCGATGATGTTGCCGTTGCGGCTGGCCGCGACGCCGAGGAAGTGCAGGGCGGCGAGGACGTGCTCAGAAACCGACAACTGCAGGGTCAGGGTGAGGCGCGAATAGGTCCCGGGCGGGATCGGGGCGCACAGCAGCCAGAGGCCCAGGGCCGTGAGGGCGGTCCAGTTGAAGGGCACGACGCGGACTTCGTCGGCTGACAATGCGATGAGCCCGGCGCCAAGGGCCAGGACGCCGGCCGTGGTCAGGGCTAAACCCACCAGCGCATGCCCCCAGCCGATCGTCGCGGCGTAGAGCCCCGCGGCGGCCAGGCAGAGCAGCGAGCCGGCCAGCGCGGCGCCCATGAGCGCACCGCGCCACTCGCGGGCCGGCAGGTAGCGCTGGGGGCCGCGGGACCGGGCCTCGTGCAGCAGGATCAGAAAGAGCACGGGCATGAAGTAGCCGTGGGAAAGGTCGGGATTGTGCGACCACTGCGGCCAGAGGACCAGCGTCAGCGCGACCACCACGAGCGCGAGCAGGCCCAGATTGAGCCGAACGGCGGAGGGCAGGGGTTGGGTGGTGGCGGACGGCATGCAGCGCGGCAACGAAAGACTAGACCGGGCGGGGCGGCCCGCAAACGGAAATGACGGCGGCACTGGCGCATTCGGCGAAAATGGCTAGTCTCCGGCGCTCCATGAAAACCATCCAACGAATCCTCACCCTGTTGGTGGCCAGCGCCACCCTGTTCCTTGCGATCAACCGGGCCACGGCGGCAGATGTGGGCCGTCCGGCGCCGGACTTCACCCTCACCGACATCACGGGCCAGACCCACAAGCTCTCGGACTTCCGCGGCAAGGTCGTCGTGCTCGAGTGGGTCAACCAGGAGTGCCCCTTCGTCGTGAAGCACTACGCCAGCGGCAACCTTCCCGCCACCCAGAAGGCGGCCACGGCTGACGGCGTCATCTGGCTCACGATCAACTCAGGCCGCCCCGGCGCCCAGGGCGATTTCGATCCGACCCGCGTCAATGCCTGGGCAAAGGAGCACGGCGCCGCCTACACCGCGTACTTCCGCGACCAGGACGGCAAGGTCGGTCGTCTCTACGGCGCCAAGACCACGCCGCACATGTACGTGATCGCGGCGGACGGCACCCTCGTGTACAACGGTGCGATCGACAGCATCCGCTCGGCCAACCAGGCCGACATCGCCAAGGCTGAGAATTACGTGAACTCCGCGCTCGCGGCCCTGAAGGCCGGCCAGCCGGTCAAGACTGCCAGCACCCAGGCCTACGGGTGCTCCGTAAAGTACTGACGGGGTCGCGACATCTCTGATTTTCCGCGACGGCAGGGCTCCGCCCCTGCCGTCTTTTTTGTGACCGCATTAACCATTGCGGCGGGTCGGTGCGTCTGCCACAGAAACCCTCTCCAACATGCTGCTGCTCATCCTCGGAATCCTGCTCGGCGCCATCGCCATGCTGGTCCCGCTCTACCGGGTCCGCCGGGAGGCCGAGCGCATCGACGAGGAGCGGCAGCAGGTCTCCCAGGAACGGCAGCTGGTGGTCGACTTCATGCACCACATGGCGGAGGCGCTGGGGGAGGGGCTCACGCGCCAGGAACTCCACCAGCGCATCGTGCATGCCGCGATCCTCTGCTCCGGGGCGCTGAGTGCGTGCATCTTCGAACGCACGGGCGAGCGCGAGATGCGCAGCGTGGCGGTCGAGGGCATCTTCCCGCCACATCGGCCGCTGCCGCCCTCCGTGCGCGGCAAGCTCGCGACCCGGGCCAAGTTCATCGAGCAGGTGCTCAAATCCGAGAGCTTCCCCGATCATGAGGGCATTGTCGGCGCCGTCGTGCAGACGGGCAAGGGTCAGCTGATCGCGGATGCGGTGGCGGATCGCCGCGTCGTGGTCCATGACGACCCGGCCCTCGCGGTGCGCTCGCTCATCGCCGTGCCGCTGCAGTTCCGCGACCGGTTCTTCGGCGTGCTCGCGGTGGCCAACTCGGCGGACGGGCACCCGTTCACGACGTCTGACTTCTCGCTGATGCAGTCGCTCGCCGAGCAGGCGGCGCTGGCGCTCCACAATGCGGAGTTCCTCAGCTTCCAGATCGAGAAACGCCAGCTCGACCTCGACCTTTCGCTCGCGAGCGGCATCCAGCAGATGCTCCTGCCGCGGGAGGCGCCGGAGATCGCCGGCCTCGACGTCGATGCGCGGTACGCCCCGGCGCAGAAGGTCGGGGGCGATCTCTACGATGTGTTCCCGCTTTCGGCGACGCGGCTTGGCGTCGCGGTGGCCGACGTCTCGGGCAAGGGCATTCCCGCCTCGCTCCTCATGGCGATCTGCCGCACCAATCTCCGCCAGATCGCCACGCGACACGAGTCCCCGGCCGCCGTCCTCGCGGAACTCAACCGGGCCCTCGGCACGGATCTGCGCGGCATGTTCATCACGATGCTTTACGCCGTCGTCGACACCGCGAGCTCCCGCGTGACCTTCGCGCGCGCCGGCCACGAGTTGCCGTTGTTCTCGCGCCGCAATTCGCTGACCGGCGTACCCGACATCAAATATGCCGGGAGCGAGGGCATGGCCCTTGGCATGGTGCCGGATGAAATCTTCACCGCCGTGATCGCGGATTGCACCGAACCGTTCGCCACCGGCGACAACCTCGTGCTGTACACTGATGGGATCACGGAAGCGCCCAATGAGGAAAATAAGGAGTTTTCCGGGAGTCGTTTGGCCGACATGGTGAGAACTTTGCACGGTCGGAGTGCCCGCGAATTGAACGACGGGATCCTGGAAAGCGTGCATCGGTTTGCCGGGTCAGCCCCGCAACGGGATGATCTTACGCTTGTTACCATCAAGCGGGTTTAGCCGCTGAAAGCGATAGGCCTGAAAAGGCTTATATAGGTCGGGATGGACATAGACTTCTGCGTATTTGCATCGCGATAGGGTGTATACCTTATCTCGATTGCATGAGAAACCCTACGGTTTATAGAGCAGTCACCTTATACGCGATGCTGCGGAATCTTTCCGTCGCGATTGGTTTCGTGTGCATGGTTGGTTCAGTCGCAGCGCAGGTGACGGTTTCACAGACGACGTTGACCGGGTTCAGCGTGCCGAACGGCGTCAATGGTTCGCCGATGACGGATCCGACCTACGACCAGCAAACCGGTCAGGGTGCGGACGACTACGTGGGCGATGGCACCGGCGGCTACTATGGATTCTATTACGCAGCGACGCAGATCGATTTCGGCACCGGCGCGGAGAACGCGATGGTGTTTCGTTTCCGCCTGAACGCTGTCGCTTCCAGTTTCACCGGCAACCTTCGCCTGGGCGTTGACGGCAACATGGACGGCAAGGTGGATCTCTATTTCGGCATCAGCACGGGACAGGGCCAGGTGCCGACGATCGTCTTCCAGAATCCGACCGGCACCGCGCCTGACGCCAACACGTCGCCGAATACGAGCGCGCTGGGGACTGTTTACGGTTCGATCGCCACGAACACGACGAACTTCAGCTACATCCAGGCGCCGGACGGCTCGCAGTACTACACGAACAAGGTGGCGCAGCCAAATCCCGACATGTGGCTGACGTTCGCCCTGCCGTTCTCGACGTTCGCCTCCGTGCTCGGCACGCAGACCGGGACGACGATCGACTGGAACCTCACGTATCTCGCCTACGTCGCATTTTCATCCACGCAGGGCAATGCCGTGAACCAGGACGTTTACGGCATCCCGAAGCTCACCAGCACGAATCCCACGACCGGCGCGCAGTGGGGTGATCTCGCCTACAATCAAGGCGGCGGCTTCACCGAGTACCGCAGCGGCAGCGGTCGTCCGGTGCCGGAGCCGGCGACGTACCTGCAGTTGGGCGCGCTGCTGGCGGCTGGGCTACTCGTGCATCGCCGGCGTCTGCGTAATCGCGCTGGCCACTGCTAGGGCGGGTGGTAGAGCACTCAGGCGATGGAGGAGTTACCCCACCAGGCCGGTTCCGACTGGCGCCATCGCCTGCATGCCGTTCAACACTGGCTTTTGGACCTCCTGCGTCTGCCGTTTGCCGCCCTGCATTGGAACACGGTCAAGACGTGGTACCTGCTGCGCGGTCGGCGGGGACATTGTCCGTGTCATGACCTGAGTGATTCCGGCGAACCTGGTCGCACGCGGTGCTTGGCGGTGTTGCACTGGCAGTCACCGGCGCGATTCCGACGGGTGTGCCCGCTGCTGGTGAAGAATGACCACGGCTGGTGCTGCAGCGTGACTCCAGCCCGGGTGCGTCCGTTCTGGGGTCGTCTGTTTGGGGCCGCGGCGCTGCTGGGCCTCGTCGTCTATGTCTTGGGCAGTTTCGCCGTGCTCGGTTTGCTGCATCGCACGGGTTATGACCGGTTGCGTTATACCGACGTGATCTGGCCGGGCAATTGGGGCCGCTTCAAGATCGTGCAAGCCCAGTACTACCGGGCCATGGGTGATGCGGCGCTGCAGCAGCGCGACTACCGTCAGGCCCAGATGGCGTATGCCACGGCGATGGCAACCGCCCCGGATTATCCCAGCGGCCTCGCCCTCGCCATCCTCGCCTCGTACGCGGGCAACTATGCCTACAGCGACAGCCTCTTCATTCGGCTGCGGCACGAGTTCCCGGGCGAACACGAGCGAACGGCGGTCGCGTTTCATGACCAGTTGCTGGGGAGCCTGCGTCTGCGTCGTCTGGCGGACCTTTGCATGACGGGTCTGGACCACCCCGACCGCCCGAAGCTGCCGTGGGTTCGCCTCCTGGTCTTCGTGACGACCGAAGGCCGCTTTGCCTCCGATATCATGCGCGATCGGGCCGAAGCCGTCAGTCGCCTCCCTCAAGGCGCCCAGAGTCTGTTGCAGGCCCATGCGCTGGCGGAAGGCGGGAAAAAGGCGGAGGCCGTGGCGGCGCTCGCCCAGATCCAACCTTCCGATGGTTCGTGGTTCTTTGTCGCGGCGATCCAAGGGATGGTTCGGCTGAACGCGGTCGAGGAGGCGCAGCTGCGCCTGTATGCCCGCGGCCACGAGATGGCCGAGTTCGATCGGGCATACCTGCAGTATCTCATCACCTGGCAGCGCGGTGACCGCGAGTTGGCGCACGGTGATTTCCGGGCGTTGCTGCCCTTCGCGCGGGATCCTCTGCTGCTTGATCGCATCTGCGGCCTGTTGATCGCGACGCGTGACCGCCATGCGCTCGACCAGCTTTGGAGCGAGGTGCAGCGCCATCCAAACGAGATGCGCTCTCGGCTCGCCCTGATGACCGCGGCCCGCGTCAGCGGGGCTTGGGACCTTGCCCAGACGATGGCGAAGCAACTGGGCTGGGCTGAACGCGACCTCGGGAAGGTCGCCGCTCCGATCAACTTCCTGGCCAACCGGCCCGACGATCCCACGGGACTGCGTTTCCTTCTGGCGACCACCGAGCTGCCCCGGGAAACGATCCTCGCGCTCGTCGCCGAGTCGGTGCGCCAGCGTCTCGCGGAGGCTGATGCCGAAGCCCAACGTCGGCGCTAATTGGACGTTGCCTCGGGCGGCGCGTGCCCTAGCCATTGGAACAATGTCCACTGCCGCCGCCATCGCCCGTGAATCCCTGCCGGATGCCGCCGGCCATTTCGGTCCCTTTGGTGGCGTGTATGTACCCGAGACCCTGATGACAGCCCTGCAGGACCTCGAGGCGGCCTACCTGCAAGTCCGCGACGATCCGGCCTTCCAGGCGGAGCTCCGGCACCACCTCAAGGAATTCGCCGGGCGCCCGACCGAGCTGTATTTTGCCAGCCGCCTGACCGAGCACTGCGGCGGGGCGAAGATCTATTTCAAGCGCGAGGACCTGCTGCACACCGGTGCGCACAAGATCAACAATGCCCTCGCGCAGGCCCTGCTCGCGAAGCGCATGGGCAAGAAACGCATCATCGCCGAGACCGGCGCCGGCCAGCACGGCGTCGCGACGGCCGCGGCTTGCGCCAAGTTTGGTCTCGAGTGCGTGGTTTACATGGGCGCGCACGACATGGAGCGCCAGGCGCTGAACGTGTTCCGCATGCGCCTGATGGGGGCCGAGGTCCGCGGCGTCGAGGCCGGGCAGAAGACCCTCAAGGAGGCGATCAACGAGGCGATGCGCGATTGGGTGACCAATGTCCGCAGCACCCACTACATCCTCGGCACCGCGTACGGTTCGCACCCGTATCCGATGATGGTGCGCGACTTTCACCGCGTCATCGGCCGCGAGGCGAAGGAGCAGATCCTCGCGCGCGAGGGCCGCCTGCCGGACGAGCTTGTGGCCTGCGTCGGCGGCGGCAGCAACGCGATCGGCCTCTTCTTCGAGTTCCTCGAGGATCCCGGCGTGCGCATGATCGGTGTCGAGGCCGGCGGCCATGGCATCAAGCGCGGCGAGCATGCGGCGCGGTTCGCCGGCGGACGTCTCGGGGTGTTGCAGGGTTGCAAGACCTTCATCCTCCAGGATGGCGACGGCCAGATCGAGCTGACCCATTCCGTCTCGGCCGGACTCGACTACGCCGCGGTCGGACCCGAGCACGCGTTTTACCGCGAGCGGGGCCGCATCGAGTTCGCCTATGCCACCGACGATGAGGTGCTGGAGGCCTTCCAGCTTTGCGCCCGCCTCGAGGGCATCATCCCCGCCCTCGAGAGCACGCATGCGATCGTGCACGGCCTGAAGCGCGCCAAGGCGCTGGCCCGCGACCGCATCGTCATCGTGAATCTCTCGGGGCGTGGCGACAAGGACGTGCAGGAGGTCGCCAAGATCCTCGGACACCAAACATGAAAAGCATGACCGGATACGGCCGTGGCACCGCGGCGCTCGGTGCGGCCACCGTCACGGTGCAGGTCAGCTCCGTCAACCGGAAGAGCCTCGACCTCGCCATCCGCCTGCCCGCCGGCTGGGAAAGCCTGGAGACGGCCGTGGGCGATCTCGTGCGCAAGGTGGCCCACCGCGGGCGCGTCAGCGTGAACATCGACCTGAGCGGCCTGGCCCGCAGCGCGGACCTCGCGTGGGACGAGGCGGCGGTGAACGCGGCCCTCGATCGTCTGGCGGAACTCGCCCAGCGGCGCGGCGTGGCGTTCAACCCGACGCCCGAGCTCATCTGGTCCGTGGTCAATTCGCAGCGGCAGGCGGCGTCGATGCCTGATCCCGCTGATGCGGCCCCGGCCGTCCTCGCCGTGGTGGGCGAGGCGTTGCGTGGTTTCGCCGCGATGCGGGCGCGCGAGGGCGAGGCGCTGCTGATCGATTTCCTCCCGCGGCTCCAGACCCTCAAGCGACAGATTGAGCTGATCGCCGCGCGGGCCCCCACCGTGCCCGCCGCCTACCGCGACCAGTTGCTGGCGCGCCTGCGGCAGGCGGGGCTCGAGCTCGATCTCTCCGACGAGCGCGTGCTGCGCGAGGTGGCGCTGTTCGCCGACCGGAGCGACATCACCGAGGAGCTCACGCGGCTGCGCAGCCACCTTGAGCAGTTCGGTGCGCTGCTGCGCACCGACCAGGAAATCGGCCGCAAGGCGGAATTCATCCTGCAGGAGGTCGGCCGCGAGGTGAACACCATCGGCAGCAAGGCCAACGACCTCGCGATCGCCAAGGCCGTGATCGAGCTCAAGAACGAGCTCGAGCGCATCCGCGAGCAGATGGCGAACGTCGAGTAGGGCGCCCCAGCGTCACTCCGGGTGCCGGAGTGAATGCCAGAGGTAGAGGATCACGCCGACGCAGATGCCGGAGTCCGCGACGTTGAACGTCGGGTAGACGTAGCTGCCAAAGTGGAAATCGAGAAAATCGATCACGTGACCGTGCAGCAGGCGGTCGACGAGGTTGCCCAGGATCCCGCCGCAGAGCAGGCCGAACGCCACCTGGGTCGGGCGGGCGCGGAGACCGAGGGCGCGGCGCCAGAAGTAGATGGCGAGCAGGGTCACGCAGGCGAGGATCGCGAGGAAGAAGCCCTTGCCGGTGAACATGCTCCAGGCGGCGCCGGTGTTCCCGACGTGGACGAGGTTGAAGAATCCCGG
>CAZGJB010000087.1:9807-12188 GCA_964526145.1 uncultured Opitutaceae bacterium | reverse complement strand
GCCCCCGCGGGTCGGGCCGCACCGGCGCCGCGTAGTCGGGCGCCGCGAACGGATGGCCGACGAACTCCACCGGCAGCGCCGTGTCCGCGTAGCACGCGGTCTCGAAGGGGAAGATCACCGCCAGCGCATCGAGATCGCGCGCCATCGTGTGGCGTCGGCCGGCCTTCCACGCCCAGATCTGCGGCGAGATGTAGTACAACAGCTTGATCGCTCCCCCGCCCTGCACGGACAGGCCCCGCTCGCGCAGCGCCGCGGCGAGGCGCAGGTTGAGTCCGGGGTAGTCGACAAAGCAGACCGCCCGCGGCCGGTGCTCCTCGATCCAACGCAGCGTCTCGGCGAACAGCGCCTTGAAAAACGAATAATGCCTCAACACCTCGACGAGACCGACGACGGAGGTCGCGGTGAGGTCGAAAAGCAGCTGCGCCCCGGCCGCGGCCAGTCCCGGACCGCCGAGCGCGGCCACCGTCAAGCCCGGCTGCCGGGCCCGCAGCTCCTGCACCATCCGCGCCGCGTGCTCGTCGCCCGAATGCTCGCCGGCGACCACCAGCAGGTCCACCTTGCCCCCGACCGGAGGCGGCAGGCGAAACGGCAGCAGGTTGGGTGATGCGGTCATGCCTTCTTCCGGATCTGGTCAGTGATCGTGATCGCCACCTCGAGGGCGCTCTTGCCCAGGGCGGCGCCGACCTTGGGCTGCTTGGCCTGGCGCACGCTGTCGACGAAGTGCGCGAGCTCCAGCGCGAGCGGCTCGCCCTTCTCGATCGGGATCTCCTTCACCGGGATGGCGCTGAGGTCGCCCGCCTTCACAAGGCCGAGCTTCATCTTCACGCCGTAGGCGATGATGTCGCTCTTCTTCACGAGGTGGCCGGCCTGGTTCATGAAATCGAGGGAGAGATAGGCGTCGGACTGGAAGATGCGGATCTCGCGCTGCTTCTTCGTGCTCATGCGGCTGGCACTGAGGTTGGCCACGCAGCCGTTCTCGAACTCGATGCGGGCGTTGGCGATGTCCTCGCCCTTCGAAAGCACGGTCACGCCCACGCTGTCGATGCGGCGGATGGGCGACTTCACGAGCGCAAGCACGATGCCGATGTCGTGGATCATCAGGTCGAGGACGACCCCCACCTCGGTTCCGCGCGGCTGGTAGGGCGCGAGGCGCTCGGCCGTGATGTACTGGGGCGAGCTGACCTCCTTCTCGAGGAAGGCCATGACCGGGTTGAAATGCTCGATGTGCCCCACCTGCACGAGGCACCCGTGCTGCCGGGCCGCGGCCAGCACCTGCTCGGCCTCCTCCAGGCTGGCGCAGAGCGGCTTCTCGATCAGGAGGTGGGTCTGCTTGGCCAGCAGCGGCAGGGCGACCTCCGCATGGCGGTCGGTGGGCACGACGACCGACACCGCGTCGCAGGCCTCGCCGAGTTCCGCGATGGAGGCGAAACGCCGACAGTTGTGCTTGGCGCAGATCTCCGCCGCGCGCGCGTCACTCGTCTCGAAGATGCCGGTCAGCTCGGCGCCCGGCAGGCTGGCGTAGATGCGCGCATGATGCTGGCCCAATGATCCCACCCCGGCCACCCCGCAGCGGATCCGATTCGGCGAAAGGAATGACATGGCGCCAGTGCACGCATTTGGCGCCGGGCGCGCAAGCGGGATTGCGCGGGTCCGGCGGTGCAAATGGCAAGAAACGCCCAGTCCTTCCGATTGCCCGCGCCCGCCAATTGCGCACGCTTGCTGGCACACCCCATGACCGATCCCCAATGGCAACAATTGCTCGCCGTCGTGCGCGGCGAAGCGGTCCGACCGCTCCCGGTCGGCTTCATCATCGACTGTCCCTGGCTGCCCAACTGGCACGGCGTGACCATCGCCGAGTATCTCGCCAGCGAGACCCACTGGCTCGAGGCCCACAGGCGCGCGCTCGCGACGTTTCCCGACATCTGGTTCCTCCCGGGCTTCTGGTCCGAGTTCGGCATGTGCACCGAACCCTCGGCCTTCGGCTCGCGGTGCCAGTTTCCGGCCAATGAGTTTCCGTTTGCGGACAAAATCATCACGGACGTCGCGCAGATCGCCGATCTGCAGGTGCCCGATCCGGCGACCGACGGGCTCCTTCCCTTCATGCTCAACCGCCTGCGCTGGGCCGAGCCGCAGATCAAGGCCCTGGGACATGAGATCAGGTTCTCCGTCTCCCGCGGACCGCTCAATGTCGCCACGTTCCTGATGGGGACGACCGAGTTCCTCGTGGCGGTGAAGACCGATCCCGAACCCGTCCATCGGCTGCTGCGCATCATCACGGATTTCCTGAAACGCTGGCACGCGCTGCAGCGGGCGACCTTTCCGACCATCGACGGCCTGCTGATGCTCGACGACATCGTCGGCTTCCTGAGCGAGGCGGATTT
>CAZGJB010000087.1:0-9797 GCA_964526145.1 uncultured Opitutaceae bacterium | reverse complement strand
GTACGCCACCGACGTAACGGTGAAATTCTTCCACAACGACGCCGCCTGCGCCCAGTCGCTCCGGCACTACCCCGACCTCGGCATCAACCTCTACAATCCGGGCGTGCAGACCCCGCTGGCCGAGATGCGCCGCCTCTGCGGCAACCGCCTGACGTTTCTGGGCACGATCCCGCCGCGCGACGTGCTCGGGCGCGGCACGCCCGACGAGGTCCGCGCCGCCGTGCGGCAACTGCTGACCGACAACCCCGACCATTCGCGCCTCATCCTGTCCTGCGCCGGCGGCATGCCACCCGGTGTCAGCACGGAGAACATTCAGGCCTTCTGCGACGCCGTGCGGAAGTCTGGCGCCTGAGACGCACTGCGCTCTTGTCTTCGGTCCGCGGGATCCTTCTACGTCTTCCCGCACCCCGCCCCACCCCATGCCCCGCCCTGACGGACTGTGCTCCCCGTTTTCCGAAACCGAAGCGAACGAGATCCTCGAACGCTTCCATACCGACGGCTTCGCGGTCGTCCGCGGCGTCCTCAGCCGGGCCGAGTGCGCCCGGCTGCGCGAGCTCACGGACGCCTACGCCGCCGATCCGGCGTGGGCCGAGCACCGCAGCTCGTGGTTCGTCGTGCGCAATCCGCAGGACTACAGCATCGAGTTCACGCGGCTCTTCATCCGCGAGCCGATCTATTCGCTGGTGCAGGCGATCCTCGGGCCCGAGTGCCGCTTCTGCGGGCAAAACGTCATCCGCAACGGGCCCGGTCAGGCGATCTCCAACTGGCACGTCGACGACTGCAACAAGCTCGAGCATCCGCTGCCGCCGCACGTTCCGCGCTGGCCGGCTGGAGCCCGCCTGCCGCTGATCTGGCTGAGCGTGCAGGTGCCGTTGAGCGACATCACCGCCGCTGAGGACGGCCCGACGGAGATCGTCGCCGGCAGCCATTACTCGGGCCGGCTGTGCCCGGGCGAGAACCCGGTCTTCGAGGGCCGCAGCGCCGAACCGATCCTCTGCGAGGCCGGCGACATCTATCTCTTCAATCATCAGACCTGGCACCGCGGCATGCCGAACGTAGGCAAGAAGACGCGCTACCTCATGCAGCTGCAGTACGCCCGCGGTGACAGCCTCGCCTTCCGCTGCCAGGTGGCCGAACCGACGCCAGCGATGGACAAGATCCTGGCCGGCGCCGATCCGAAACTGGTGCACGTGATGACGGGGCGGGCAAAGTATCAGTAGATTGCGGCCGGGCTCGTCGGTTTACGAAAGCCTACCCGGAAAATAAACGACGGTCGGGCCGGTTGGGGGTATAATCGCCCCCATGACAACCACGTCATCCAGCACTCAATTCACCGCGGCCGGCAAGCCGGTGCGCTGCCCCCATTGCGGCGGCATGGAATTCGACCGCAAGGAGGTCCTGATGAACACCCGCGGCGCCACGTTCTTCAATCTCGACTGGCTGAACCGGAAGGCGGTCGCGCTGACCTGCAGGCAGTGCCGCCGGATCGAATGGTTCGCCGGGATTGCGGAGACGAAGAATTGAGCGCTTTCAACCTTCGACCCCAACCGAAACTCACTGTAACCAATCGCCGTCGCGGTGGGTTCTAGGAGACACCTGTCATGAAGATCCTGCTGACCTTGCTGCTCTGGGGCATCCTCCTCGCGCTCTGCTGGCCGCTGGCGCTGCTGGTGCTGATCGCGTGGCCCTTCCTCTGGCTGCTTTCGATTCCCTTCCGCATCGTGGCGACGCTCATGGAGGCCCTGCTTGCACTGGTGAAGGCCCTGCTGTTCCTGCCGGCGCGGATCCTCGGGGCGCGGTAACCGTCTCGGCGCTTAACCCAAGACGCCTTCGCGCAGGATGAGCGGACGGTCGCACTTGACCGCGTGGGCGGCGTTGTGGGTCACGAGCACAAGGGCCGTGCGGGTGTCGCGGCAGAGGCCGAGGAGCAGTTCGATGACGGCGTCGCCGGTGTGCTCGTCGAGGTTGCCGGTGGGTTCGTCGGCGAGGACGAGCTGCGGGCCATTCATGAGGGCGCGGGCGAGGGCCACGCGCGGGCGTTCGCCGCCGGAGAGCTGGGCCGGCAGGTGGGTGGCGCGCTCGGCGAGCCCGACGCGGGCGAGGAGATCGCGGGCACGGTTCCGCTCCTTGGCACCGATGCCGCCCCGGATGCGGGCGGCCATGAGCACATTGGCAAGGGCGTCCATCTCCGGGATCAGGTAGAATGACTGAAACACGATCCCGAGAAAATCCGCCCGCCGTCCAGCCACCGCCGGCCCCCCACCCCACGCCAGCGTCCCGGCATCGGGCGCATCGAGCCCGGCGAGGAGATTGATGAGCGTCGACTTGCCCGACCCCGACTCGCCGCGGATCGAGACGCTCTCGCCGGCCATGACCGTGAGCGACACGTCCCGCAGGACCTGCAGGCGCTGGGTGCCGGTGAGGTAGGTCTTGGCGAGGGACCGCGCCGCCAGGATCGGCGCGGAACGCTCAACGCTTAACTCTGAACGCTTAACGCTCAAGTTCCCGGAATTGGCGGATTCCTGCGTCATGCTGATTGGGTCGGTTGAGCGTTGAGAGTTAAATGTTAAGCGTTGAGCGTTGGCCCTTGGCTTATTCGCTGCGCAGCGCTTCCACCGGCTTCAGCCGGGCCGCGCGCCAGGCCGGGAGGAGGCCGGCGAGGGTCGAGATTACGATCGAGCAGACGACGATCATCGCGATGTCGCCCGGCGCAGTGTAGGCTGGGAGGCGGCTGAACTGGTAAAAACGGGTCAGGACTTCCTCGCTGCCCGTGAGCTGGGTGAAGACCCGGATCATGTCGTTGCGGAAATGCAGGAAAACAAAACCCAACCCGAGACCCGCCAGCGTGCCGGCGATGCCGATGAAGAAGCCCTGAAAACAGAAGCACGCCGCGACCTGGCTCGGCTTGCCGCCGAGCGCGCCGAGGAGACCGATCTCGCGGGTCTTGCGCACGACCGCGATGAGCAGCGAGCTGGCGACCGAGAACGCCGCCACGATGATGATGAAGGTGAGGAGGAAGAAGATCATGTTCTTCTCCAACTGCAGGACGAAGAGGAAGTCCTGGTTGGCGTCGATCCACGAGCGGGCCTCGGCGTTGGCCTCGGGCGGCAGGGCGGCATTGATCAGGCGGGCGACGCGGTCGGGGTCCGCGTCCTCGGCGATCTTGACGTTGATCCCATGCACCCCGCGGCCGAGGCCGTAGAGGTCCTGCATGGTGCGCAGGGTCACGAGGACAACCGAACTGTCGAGTTGCTGGTGACCGACCTCGAAGATGCCGACGACCTCGAGCTCGCGCGGGAGCATGACCTCGTCGTTCTTCAGTTTCTCGAGCAGGAGCGGCGAATAGAGCTCGACCCGGCTGCCCAGCCGCGCACCGAGCGAATGCGCCAGCTGCGAGCTGAGGATGACGGAATCGTCGTCGAGGCGGTCCAGCGACCCCAGGCGCACGAAACGCCGCAGCGGGATGACCGCATCCACATGGTCGAGGTCGATGCCCTGCAGGGCCGGATAGGCGGGCTTGTGGTCGTGCTCGATGAGGGCGACGCCCTCGGCGTAGGCCGTGGTGGCCACGACGCCCGGCACGCGGGCGATGGCCGCGTGGAGCGGCGCCGCGTCGGCGAGGTAGCCGCGGCCCTTGACCTGCACCTCACCCTGGGTGTCGACGATCATCCGCCGGATCTCGTGACCGAAGCCGCCCATGACACTGATCGAGATCACCAGCAGGGCCACGCCCAGCGCCACGCCGAGGATCGAGATCAGCGTGAAGAACGGAAACCGCCGCCCCGACGGGAAAAGCTGCTTCAGGGCGAGGTAGATGGGCCAGGGCATGGCGATGGCGAATGGATCAGAAGATCAAGGATGCCGAAAACCAGTACTATCCTCTCCGGTATCCGCAATCCGCATTCCGGTATCGATCAGCTGCCGCCGCCGGGCCGCAGCTGCGGGAAGAGGATCACGTCGCGGATGCTCTCGGCGCCCGTGAGCAGAATGCAGAGGCGGTCGATGCCGACGCCCATGCCGCCGGCGGGGGGCATGCCGTGCTCGAGGGCGAGGAGGAAGTCCTGGTCGATCGCCTGCTGGTCGCCGCCCGACTGGGCCTCGAACATCTGGCGCTGCACGGCCGGGTCGTTCTGCTCCGAGTAGGCCGGGGCGATTTCCATGCCACCGATGCACAGCTCGAAGACATCGATCGTGGTCGGGTCGCCAAGGGTGATCTTGGCCAGCGGGCAGAGCTCCTTGGGCAGGTGCGTGACGAAGGTGGGCTGGATGAGCGTGGGCTCGATCTTCTTGGAGAAGATCTCGTTGGTGACCTCGAAGTCCTCCCAGCTGGGATCGACCGACAGCCCCAGCTTCTCGGCGCCGGCGACCTTCTCGGCCTTGCTGCGCTCGAACCACTGCGGGTCGCCGGTGACCTCGCGGACGAGGTCCTTGTACCTGGCCTCGCGCCACTCGCCGGCGAAGTTGATGACCTGGCCGCTCGCGGGGTGCTTGATCTCGTGGGTGCCGAGGACGTCGCGGCACAGCGTTGTGAGGAGATCCTTGATGAGGGCCATCATGCCGCGGTAGTCGCTGTAGGCCTGATAGACCTCGAGCATGGTGAACTCGGGGTTGTGCCGGCGGGAGATGCCCTCGTTGCGGAAGTTGCGGCCGAGCTCGAAGACGCGGTCGTAGCCGGCGACGAGCATGCGCTTGAGATAAAGCTCGAGCGAGATGCGGAGGACAAAATCCACGTCCAGCGCGTTGTGGTGCGTCGTGAACGGCCGCGCGGCGGCGCCGCCGGCGACGCTCTGGAGGACGGGGGTCTCGACTTCGATGAACTTGCGGTCCTCGAGGAAGCGGCGGACGTGCGACACGATGCGGGCGCGGAGCTGCAGGCGCTGGCGCGACTCGGCGTTGACGATCAGGTCGAGGTAACGCTGGCGGTAGACCTGCTCCGGGTCGCTCAGGCCGTGCCACTTCTCGGGCAGCGGCCGGAGGGCCTTGGAGACCAGGGTGTAGCGGTCGACGCGGACGGTGATCTCGCCGGACTTGGTTTTGAACAGCGTGCCCGTGACGCCAATGATGTCGCCGAGGTCGAGCTTCTTGAACTGCGCGTACGCCTCGTCGCCGACGAGGTCCTTTTTGACGTACAGCTGGATCTGGCCCTGCTGGTCGAGGATCTTGACGAACTGGCTCTTGCCCATGTCGCGGATCGTGACGAGGCGGCCGGCGACCGACACGGTGACGGCATAGTCCTGCCCGTCGACATACGCTTTGATGGCGTCCGCGGAAAAGTGGGTCTGGGTCGCCTCGGCCCGGTACGGGTCCTGTCCGGCGGCCCGCAGCTCCTGCAGCTTCGCGAGCCGCACGGCATGCTGGTCGTGGGAGATGTCGGATGGGTTTTCGCTCATGAAAAGGCCGGGAATTAGCCACGCCGCCCCGCGGGGAGCAAACGCAATCTGCGCGGGCATGGAATCGCTTGCCGTCGACACGGATACAAACCACCCTGCCCCGACGTGCCGCCGATTCTCACCGCCATCATCGTGAGCGCCTGCCTGGGTGCCCTGGTCGGGCTCATCCGCCAGTGGAGCGACCAGACCTCGCCCGCGGGCGAGGTGGATCTGGGCGGGGTGCGCACCTACACGTTCTGGGCGATGCTGGGGGCGGTCGCGGCTTTCCTCGGCGAAACGCACGCCCCTGCCCTGCTGGCGGTTGTCGTCGCGCTGGTCGGGTTGCAGCAGCTGGCCTCGCTGTTCCGCATGCCGACCACCCGGCAGCCGGGCGGCACCACCTTTGCGTCGGCCCTGCTGACGATACTGGTCGGCGCGCTGGTCTTCTGGGGTTACCGCCAATCGGCCGTGCTCGTCGCCGCGACGACGATGGTGATGCTCGGGATGAAGCAGACCCTGCACGCGTGGACCCGGGCCTTCAAACTCGAGGACATCCGGGCCACCCTGCAATTCGTCGCCATCACCGGCGTCATCCTCCCGTTGGTGCCCGACCGGAACTTCGGGCCGTTCGACGCGTTCAATCCCTTCTCCACCTGGCTGATGGTGATCCTCATTTCCGGGCTGGGCTTCGTCGGCTACATCGCGATGCGCCTGCTCGGAGCCCGGGCCGGCATCCTGCTGACCAGCCTCCTCGGCGGCCTGGCCTCCAGCACGGCCTCCACGCTCGCCTTCGCCCGGCGCAGCAAGGTGGAGCCGGCGCTGTCCGCCCATTACGCCCTGGCCGTCGTCACCGCCTGCAGCGTGATGCTGCCCCGGGTCGTCATCACGGTTGGCGTGTTGAACCCGGACTTGGCCCTGACCCTGGTCGTCCCGCTGGCGCTCATGACCCTGCCTGCGCTCGGCTATGGACTGTGGCGATGGTTCGCGCGCCGACCGGCCGCCGGTTCCGTCGAGGCCCCCAGCCTCACCAATCCGCTGAGCCTGGCCACCGCCATCAAGTTCGCCCTGCTGTACGCCCTGATCGGGCTGCTGGTCAAAGGCGCCACCCAGCTCGACCTGCTGCAAAGCGGTCTGCTCCCGTTGAGCTTTGTCTCGGGCCTCACCGACATGGACGCGATCTCGCTTTCGATGGCCGGCAGCCAGTCGACCGGCCAGGTGCCGATGCTGCTCGCCACCAAGGCGGTGATCGTCGCCGCCGTGGGCAACTCCCTCCTCAAGGCGGGATTGGCCATCAGCCTGGGTTCGGCGGCCCTGCGGCGCGAAGTTGCGCTCGTGCTCGGCGCCACGGCCGCCTGCGGCCTCGCGACGCTCTGGCTCGTCTGAATCCTCCCTTCCCTCCTGCATGAAAATCATCCTGAAACTCGTGGCCGGCATGCTGGCCGGCCTCCTCCTTGGTTTCTACGCGCCCGATTGGGCCGTACGCGCACTGCTCACGGTCCATGAGCTGATCGGACAGCTGATCAAGTTCACGATCCCTCTGATCATCCTCTTTTACATCACCGCCGGCATCGCGAGCCTGCCGCGCGACTCGGGGAAGCTCCTCGGCCGCACCATCGCGTTCGCCTACGGCTCGACGCTGACCGCCGGTGTCCTGGCCTTCCTGATCGCCAGCGCCTGCCTGCCGATGCTCGCGCCGGCGGGCGGCGAGGCCGGACACGAGGCCGCCGCGCTCACCTCGTTCTTCAAGCTCGAGATTCCGCCCCTCTTCGGCGTGATCAGCGCGCTCGTCGCCGCCTTCATCTTCGGCGT
The DNA here is from genome assembly GCA_964526145.1 of uncultured Opitutaceae bacterium. GTDB lineage: Bacteria > Verrucomicrobiota > Verrucomicrobiia > Opitutales > Opitutaceae > UBA2377. The sequence continues at coordinate 2,619 of CAZGJB010000087.1, read as the reverse complement.
CGGCATCAGCACCCAGCGCAGCCAGACGCTGCGCGCGTTTTTCAACGACAGCTGCAACATCATCGAGCGCCTGCTCGCCCGCGTCATCATCCCGCTGCTGCCCCTGTACATCGCCGGCGTCTTCGCCGCGATGGCGGCCGACGGCAGCGTGTTCCAGACGCTGCGCGCCTTCGGCCTCGTGCTCATGCTCGTGGTGATCATGCACTGGGCCTGGCTGAGCGTGCTCTTCATCACCACCGGCCTGCTCAACCGCCGCTCCCCGCTCGAACTCATCCGGCACATGCTCCCGGCGTACTTCACCGCGCTCGGCACGATGTCGAGCGCCGCCACCATTCCGGTCACCCTGCGCTCGGCGAAGAACGCCGGCATCAGCCACCCGATCGCCAACTTCGTCATCCCGCTCTGCGCGAACATCCACCTCTCGGGCTCAACGATCACGTTGGTGACATGCTCGACCGCGGTGATGCTGATGACCCCGGGCGTCGGCATGCCCACGCTGGGTGCAATGTTCCCGTTCATCATGATGCTCGGCGTCATCATGGTCGCGGCCCCCGGCGCCCCCGGCGGCGCGGTCATGTCCTCGCTCGGCCTGCTGACGTCCATGCTCGGCTTCAACGAGGCCCAGGTCGCCCTGATGATCGCGCTCTACCTCGCCCAGGACAGCTTCGGCACCGCCACCAACGTCACCGGCGACGCCGTCATCGCCGTCTGGATGGACCGCTTCCACGGCAAGTCGCTCGCGGCGGACAGCGCCGCCTGAGTCTTTCCGCTTACAGACCGAATTCCTGCAACGGCGCCGGATCGCTCACCTGCACGATGGTCGGCGACGGCGCCGACCAATCGAGCACGCCCACGAGCAGGCGGTAGTACCGCAGGCCGAAGTAGGCCACCAACCAGCGGTCGCCGCGACGGCGGATGACCTCCATCGCCGTGATGTCCTCGCGGATCTTGGTCGGGCTGACATCGGGCCAGCGGAAGGGGTTGTCGCTGTCGACGTGGCTCCACGCATGGTGCCCGCCGAAGAAGAGCCGCCAGCGCCCGTCATCCAGACGCTGCACATTGCTCGACTCGCACTGGTTCCAGGCGTTGAACCCGTAGGCGATGCCCTCGTCGTGCCACGCCAGCAGATCGGTCGACGAGGCCCGCGCGACGCAGCCGTTGCCGTCCTGCTTGACCGCCGTGTAGTACATCTGGAACCGACCCTCGTGGGCGATCACGTGCGCGTCGCGGCAGGCCGCACCGCCCGCGGTCGGACAATAGGCCCAGCCGTACTCCTCGGGCCGGATCACCGGCCGGTCGCTCGCGCGCTCCCAGTGGAAAAGATCCGTCGAGGTCGCGACGCCGATGCGCTGGGTGTTGTCGGTCGCGACCCCGGTGTAGAACATCCAGTGCTTCCCGGCATGCGTGAGGACAAACGGCGCGAAGACGTGGCCGTGATCCCACCCGCGGACATCGATGAAGAAGCACGGCTCGTGCGTCTCCCAGGTCACGAAATCCCGGGTCGTCGCATGGCCGAAGAACACCTCGTTGCCCGGCAGGCAGCAGCTGACACCCGGTGTGCCGGCGATGTGGTACAGGTGCCAGGTGCCGTCGACCTCATGCAGGCAAAAATCCTTGAGGTAAAACCCCAGCGGCGCGTAACCGACCTTGAGCCAGTCCTCCTGATGCTTCCGCTGCCGCGCGACGGCGTCGCGGTAGCATCTGTAGTCCATGTTCTCGAAGCTCATGGGCCATCCCTCACCGCTGCCAGCGCTCGTTCAGCGTGGGGAATTTCGGGAACGCCACGTGCGGCTCGCTCTGGTACCAGAAGGCGGTCGAGGCGACATCATCGCTCAGCGGCTGGTAGATGTGGCCCGGCCACCAGCCGAGGGTCTGGACGGTGACGCGCAGGTCCTTTTCGAAGCCGATGCTGTCGAGGATGTGCCAGCGGTAGAGACCGAAGTAGCGCGGACCGTCGGCGCTGCGCGTGTGCGCGAGCGGCATGCCGACGAACGGCGTGTTGAACACCTCCTCGACCGGGTCCTTTTTCGGGTCCTTGAAGAAGCCCCAGGCACCGCTGAAGTAGTCCTCGGTGCCGTTGTCGCAGATGGTCGGGAACTCGCCGTCGCCATCGAGGAAGAATTTCACCTCGCCCTCGCCCCACCAGCCGCGGGACAGGGCCGTCCACGCGAGGTAGGTGCCGACGTAGAGACCGCGGCCCTTCACGCCGTCGAGGATCGTGTGCTCGGGATGCTCGCGCCGCGTCAGGCTGCGGCGCCACTGCGCATGGAAGTACGCGGCCTCCGCCGGCACCGGGTGCAGCTTGTACATGACCTTGTACGCGATGATGCGCACGTCGGTCTTGTTGTCGTTCGTGAGCGTGATGCGCGCGTGCTGACGGAACGGCATCTGCCAGTAGCAGCTGCAGCCCCGATGCGGCGCGACGACAACCGGGAGCGACGTGACGGTATGCGGCTGGGTGTCGAACCCCATCGCGAAGAAATCGCCGAGCGGCACCTCGACCGAGGGCGTCGTCTCACCGTCCCAATACATGCGCAGCACCAGTGTCCGATACTCGTCGGCGCTTGCGGTGATCCACATCTGGTTGATGCAGCCGGGACCGGCGATGTCGGCCAGGAC
>CAZGJB010000086.1:0-12210 GCA_964526145.1 uncultured Opitutaceae bacterium | reverse complement strand
CCGTCGGTATTATCGAACTCTCCAGCATCGCGGCCGGTTTTCTGGTGGCCGACACCATGCTCAAGGCCGGCAATGTGCGCCTGATGCTGTCCCGCACGATCTGCTCGGGCAAATACATGGTGGTCGTGTGCGGCGACACCGCGCCGGTCGAGAGCGCAGTCGCCGCCGGCACGGAGGCGGCCAACGGTTGCCTGATCGAGCACTCGGTGGTGCACAATATCCACAGCGACGTGATCGCGGCGATGGGCCGCTCACAGGTCACGCCGCCGGACGGCGCCTTGGGTGTGCTCGAATCGTTCAACGTGACCACGCTCCTCCAGGCCGCGGACTGCGCGGTCAAGGCGGCCGACGTCCAGTTGCTGGAGGTTCGCCTCGCCATGGCGCTCGGCGGCAAGGCGTTTGTCACCATGACCGGGCAGATTTCGTCCGTGCAGGCAGCGGTGGCGGCGGGTCGGGCGTTGATCGCGGATTCCGGCGCCCTGGTGAATGCCGTGGTGATCTCGCGTCCGCATCCCGACGTCTATCGCGAGATCGTCTGAGGTTGGTCGCAGGATTTCCTTCCGTCGGGCCGGCGGGAGGTGTTTCCTCGGGTCATGGAAGTGATCTTTCTTGGCACGGGTACATCGCAGGGAGTGCCCATGATCGCCTGTGGCTGTGCCGTGTGTGCGTCGAAGGATCCGCGCAATCGCCGCACCCGGGCCTCGATCCATGTGGTGATGGACGGCCTGCATGTGCAGGTCGACGCGGCGCCGGAGCTGCGCCTGCAATGTGTCGAACATGGCGTCGCGAAGATCGACTGCTTCATCCTGACCCACGGTCATGCGGATCATGTGACCGGGATGGATGACCTGCGGCGCTTTTGTGACATGAAGGGTGGGGAGGCTTTGACGGTGTACTCGACCGAGGAGGGCATGGCCCGGGTCCTGGCGATCTTTCCCTACGCCATCGCCGAACGCCCCATCGCCAAAGGTTACGCGGCTTTCAAGTTATTGCCCATGCCAGCCTGCCTGGATCTGCCCGAAGGCACGATCGAATCGACCCTGCTTCCGCATGGCGGATTGAATACCCTGGGTCTGGTCTTCACGGAGCGCAGCAGCGGGAAGAAATTCGTCTATTACACCGACAACAAGCGCCTGCCGCACGAGGCGGTCGCGAAAGCCAAAGGCGCCGCAGTCGTGGTCTTGGACGGTTTGCGCCCGGAGCCGCACCCGACGCACATGAGCATTCCGGAGGCGATCGCGGCGGCGACCGAGATCGGTGCGCCGGTGACCTACCTGACGCACCTGACTCACCACACCGATCATGGGGCTGCCGAGGCAGGATTACCGGAGGGTGTTCGATTCGCCTACGATGGCTTAAGGTTGGTGATTTAAGTGTACTTAAGCACTTAGGAATCAAAAGGGCGATTTCTGTAAAGCGCGGTGGACTATTCTTAACCAATTGTAGGGCATTTGTATACACTGGTGATTTATGACGAAATTTCGTGGAAAATAACGCTTGTTATATTCCTACCATTTAAGTGTAGATTGAATGAGTTGACATGAAGCTCTCCAAAAAAGGCGAATACGCGCTGCGCTCCCTAATCAACCTTGGCATCGCTGCCGAGGTTGGCCGGCAGCTTGTGCAGGCCGCCGAGCTGGCGGAGAATGAGCAGCTTCCGGTCAAGTTCCTGGAGCAGATCCTGCAGCAACTGAAGGACGCGAAGCTGGTCGAGAGCCACCGCGGCAAGTTCGGCGGCTACCGTCTGGCCACGCCGGCGCGCCAGATCACGATCGGCGCGGTCGTGCGCCTGATTGACGGCCCGCTGGCCCCGATCGGGTGCGTGAGCCAGACGGCCTACGAGAAATGCACGTGCCCCGACGAGACGCACTGCGGACTGCGCATGCTCATGCTCGATGTGCGCAATGCCATCGCGGGCATTCTCGATCGTTACACGCTGGCTGACGTAGTTGAAGTCACGCTGCGCAAGATGCGCCGCGACAACGTGCCCCTGCCGTTCGCTGCGACGTCCGACATCGCCGTGCGGCGCCTGCCGGCCAGGGCCGCCCGGCAGCAGGCGAAGGGTGGCGGCCGACCGCCATCTTCGGAGATCGAGGGCGTCCTGCACCACCTGATTGGAGATTATTCGATTTAGGCCCACTCCTCCCATGGAAAAATCCGCCAACCTCGTCCGTCCCGCCGGTACCCCGCCGGAGTGGCTCGCGCTTGTGCGCGAGAAGATTGAAAGCCTGCGCTACGGCGTCGTGCAACTCGTCGTCCATGACGGCCGCGTGACGCAGATCGAGCGCACGGAAAAGACCCGGCTCGAGACGAAGCCGAGCGACCGCGACTGAATTTCCGCCCACCGGTACCGCCGGCGGCTCCAACCGATCCATCTGCAGCCTCACCCGTCCACGGGAAGTAGCCTCAAACCCGAAAGCACCAATCATGAGGAACCACCGTATCCGCCAACTTGCGCCCGCGCTTCTCGCGCTGCTGGCGTTGCCCATCGCCCTGCCCGCCAATGAACTCGCGGAACTCCGCGAACAACTGCGCCTGCTCGAGCAGAAGATCCTGATCCTGGAGCGCAAGCAGGAGCTCAAGGACGAGGCCGCGACCGCCGCGGCCAAGTCCGCTGCTAAAGTCACCGCCAGCGATGGTCGCATCGAGATCGCCTCCGGCGATGGCTCCACGTCGCTCCGCCTGCGCGGTCTCGTGCAGGGCGACTACCGCTGGTACGACGCCGCGAATGATCCGAACGACACCTTCATCCTGCGCCGGGCGCGCCTCATCTTCGAGGGCAAGTTCAACAACCTGTTCAGCTACGTGATCCAGCCCGAGCTGGCCGGCACCATCCAGATCCTCGACGCCAACGTGAACGCGGCCTTGTCGCCCGCCTTCAACGTGCGCGTGGGCAAGTTCAAGACGCCGGTTGGGCTTGAGCAGCTGCAATCCGATCCGGTGGCGTTCTTCAACGAGCGCTCCGTCGCCACGAACCTCACCCCCAACCGCGACGTGGGCGTGCAGTTCCACGGCGACGTGCTGGACAAGACCTTGAACTACACCGTCGCGCTGCTCAACGGCGTGCCCGATGCCGGCAACAACACGACGGGCAGCGCGGACTTCGACAGCGACAAGACCGTCGCCGTTCGGCTCTTCGCTACGCCGTTCGCCAACGACAAGGAATCGGCGCTCAACGGCCTCGGGGTCGGTTTCGCCGGCAGCGTCGGCGACTACGCGACCGCCTCCGGCCGCACCTCGGGCTATCGAACCGATGGCCAGCAGACGTTTTTCGCCTACGACAGCAGCGTGGTCGCGAATGGCCAGGGTTTCACCTGGTCGCCGCAGGCTTATTTTTACGGCGGTCCGCTCGGCATCCTCGCCGAGTATGTCGGTTCCACGATCGAGGTGCAGCGCGGCGCCCTACCGGTCCGCGAGGTGAAAAACCACGGCTACAATCTCTCCTTTGGATACGTGCTGACAGGCGAGGATTCCACCTACCGTGGCGTGACGCCGAAGACCGCCTTCAATCCCACCGCCGGGACCTGGGGTGCATTCGAAATCGTCGCCCGGGTGGCGGGCGTGGACATCGACGACACGGTCTTCGCCGGAACAGCCGCCGAGCGTCTCGCCAATCCCAACACCGCCGCGACCAAGCTGACGACCTACGGCTTGGGCCTGAACTGGCATCTGTCGCGTTCGGTCCGCACCAACTTCGATTTCTTCCGCAACGATTTTGACCTCGCGCCCGGCGCCGCACCGGCGGCGAACGCGCTGATCGCCGACGCTGAGACGACCTTCATCACCCGCGTGCAGGTCTCGTTCTGATTCCACACTAACGCCAAACTCCCTCTCCAAATGAAACTGAACTTCCTGCTCGCTTCCTCGATCGCTCTCGCCGCCGCGGCGCTGGCCCCGGCCATGAACGTCGAGCTTCTCAATGTCTCCTACGACCCGACGCGCGAATTCTACACCGAGTTCAACCGGGCCTTTGCCATCCACTGGAAGGCGAAGACCGGCGACGACGTCATCGTCAAGCAGTCCCACGGCGGTTCAGGCAAGCAGGCCCGCGCCGTGATTGACGGCCTGTCGGCCGACGTGGTCACCCTTGCGCTGGCCGGCGACGTGGACGCGTTGCATGACGTCGCCAAGCTCATCCCGAAGGATTGGCAAAAGCGCCTGCCCCACGATTCCGCGCCGTACACCAGCACGATCGTGTTCCTGGTGCGCGCGGGCAATCCGAAGGGCATCAAGGACTGGGACGACCTCGGAAGACCGGGCGTTTCCGTCATCACCCCCAACCCGAAGACCTCGGGAGGCGCGCAGTGGAATTACCTTGCGGCCTGGGAGTATGCCCGGCGGAAGCTGGGCGGCGATGAGCAGGCAAAGGAGTTTGTGCGCGCCATCTACAAAAACGTGCCGGTCCTCGACTCCGGCGCCCGCGGCTCCACGACCACGTTCGTGCAGCGCGGCATCGGCGATGTCTTCATCTCGTGGGAGAACGAGGCGTTCCTCGCCCTCAAGGAATTCGGTTCGGACAAGTTCCAGATTGTCGTCCCGTCCCTGAGCATCCTTGCCCAGCCGACGGTTACGGTGGTGGACAAAGTCGTGAAAAAGAAGGGAACGACGGAAGTGGCCAAGGCCTACCTCGACTACCTCTATTCCGAGGAAGGCCAGGACATCGCCGGCCGCAACTTCTACCGGCCGGCGGTGAGCGAGACCGCCAGGGCCAAGTACGCCCACGTCTTCCCGCAGGTCGAACTCTTCACCATCGACGCCGCCTTTGGTGGGTGGACCAAGGCCAAGAAGGTCCACTTTGCCGACGGCGGCAAGTTCGACCAGATCTACGCGCCGTAAAGATTCCTGAACTGCAGCCCCGGCCCCTCAAGATCAGTTACGAAAACGGGCGACCGCACCAATGACACAACAGGTCGAAGCAATCGGTTGCGCAATGCGGTCGGTTTTGACAGGGTGCCGGGGCTATACTCCTCAAGGAGCCAATCATTGAGCCCCGCTGCCCTAACTCTACCCCGTTTTCGCCGCCGCGTCCTGCCCGGCTTCGGCCTGTCGTTGGGCTTCACGCTGGCCTACCTGGGACTGATCGTGCTCATCCCGCTGTCGGCGGCCTTCATGAAGGCCGCCGGCCTGAGCCTGGAGGATTTCTGGTCGGCGGTGACCTCTCCGCGCGTGGTTGCATCCTACAAATTGAGTTTTGGTGTTTCGCTGCTGGCCGCGCTGGTCAATGCCGTTTTCGGTGGGATCCTCGCCTGGGTGTTGGTGCGCTACACCTTTCCCGGCCGCCGGATTATTGACGCCTTGGTGGACTTGCCTTTTGCGCTGCCGACGGCGGTGGCGGGCATCGCGTTGTCGGCGATCTACGCGCCCAACGGCTGGGTTGGCAAGTGGCTCGACCCGCTCTGGGCCGGTGGGGTGTCCAAGCTGTCCGAATGGATTCCGGCGGTGAATTGGACGAGCATCTTGGGCCAGAAGATCGCTTTTGACCGGCCGGGTGTTTTTCTGGCCCTCACCTTTGTCGGCCTGCCCTTTGTCGTGCGGACCCTCCAGCCCGTGCTGCAGGAATTGGAGCCGGAGTTGGAGGAGGCCGCGGCCACCTTGGGGGCCAATCGCTGGCAGACGATGACCCGCGTTATATTTCCCGAATTGATGCCCGCCCTGATCACCGGGTTTGCGCTGTCCTTCGCGCGGGCCCTGGGCGAATACGGCTCGGTGGTCTTCATCGCCGGCAACATGCCGATGCACAGCGAGATCACGCCGTTGCTCATCATCACCAAGCTCGAGCAATACGATTACCGCGGGGCGACGGCCATCGCGGCGGTCATGCTGGTCGCCTCGTTTGTCATGCTGCTGCTCATCAATCTGCTCCAGAAATGGAGCCGCCGTTACTACCGCGTCTGACATGTCCGCCCTTGCCACCACCACCGCCAACCTGACCGCCAAACCGGAGCCCCGCGGCACCGGCCCGCGCGTCATTCGCAACCCCGTGTGGGTGCGCGTGGTGTTCATGGCCGTCGCGTTCCTGTTTGTGGCCGGCTTCCTCGTGCTGCCGCTGGCCGCCGTATTCACTGAGGCGTTGCGCAAGGGACTGGGGGCGTACCTCGCGGCCTTCGCGGACCCGGACGCGCTCAGCGCCATCAAGCTCACCCTCCTGGTTTCGGCCATCGCCGTGCCGGCGAATCTGGTGTTCGGCGTGGCGGCAGCGTGGTGCATCGCGAAGTTCGAGTTCCGCGGCAAGAGTGTCCTCATCACGCTGATTGATCTGCCGTTTGCGGTGTCCCCGGTCATCTCCGGCTTGATCTACGTCCTGGTCTTCGGCGCCCAGGGTTGGTACGGCCAATACCTGGATGCCGAGAATCCGCTGTTCCCGGCCCTGCAACAGTGGCTCATCGTACAGGACTTCAAGATCATCTTCGCCGTCCCGGGCATCGTGCTGGCGACGATCTTCGTGACGTTTCCCTTCGTGGCGCGCGAGCTGATCCCGTTGATGCAGCAGCAGGGCAGCGACGAGGAGTACGCCGCGCTCACGCTCGGGGCCAGCGGCTGGCAGACGTTCTGGCATGTGACCATGCCCAACATCAGATGGGGTCTCTTCTACGGCGTCATCCTCTGCAATGCCCGCGCGATGGGCGAGTTTGGCGCCGTCTCCGTCGTGTCGGGCCACATCCGCGGACTGACCAATACCATGCCGCTGCATGTCGAGATCCTGTATAACGAGTACAACTTTGTCGCGGCCTTCGCCGTTTCGTCCCTGCTGGCCCTGCTGGCCCTCGTCACCCTGCTGCTCAAGAGCCTGGTCGAATGGCGGGCGCGAAAGGGTGCAGCCTGAATTTCCCATGAGCGTCCAAGTCCACAACATCGGCAAGACCTTCGGGCAGTACACCGCGCTCGCCGACGTGAGCCTGACGGTCAAGAGCGGCAAACTCACCGCACTCCTCGGGCCCTCGGGCTCGGGCAAGACGACGCTCCTGCGCATCATCGCCGGGCTCGAGTATCCCGATCCCGGCAGCGGGCGGATCCATTTTCACGGGGAGGATGTGACCGACGTGCCCGCGGGCCAGCGCAAGGTCGGGTTTGTCTTCCAGCATTACGCGCTCTTTCGGCACATGTCGGTGTTCGAGAACATCGCCTTCGGCCTGAAGGTGCGCCGCAAGGACCGGCCCAAGAAGGCCGAGATTGCCGACCGCGTGCACAAACTGCTCAAGCTCGTCCAGCTCGACAACCTGGCGGAGCGGTTCCCGCACCAGCTCTCTGGCGGCCAGCGCCAGCGCATCGCCCTGGCGCGAGCCCTGGCGGTCGAGCCCAAGGTGCTCCTGCTCGATGAGCCCTTTGGGGCGCTGGACGCCAAGGTGCGCAAGGAGCTCCGTCGCTGGCTCCGGAAGTTTCACGATGAAATCCACCTCACCACGCTGTTCGTGACCCACGACCAGGAGGAGGCGCTCGAGATCGCCGACGAGGTCGTGATCATGAACCAGGCCCGAGTGGAACAGGTCGGCACGCCGCAGGAGGTCTATGACCGTCCGGCCTCACCCTTCGTCTATCAATTTCTCGGCAACGTAAACGTCCTGCGGGCCCAGACCCTGGCCAGCGAGGGAGCGCATGCCTCGGCGATCACGACCATGGAGAAGAATGGCCAGGTCTATGTGCGGCCGCACGACATCGAGGTGGTGAGAGATCAGCCCGGACAGCCAGGGGTCCTTGCGGTGTTGCGCTACATCCATGCCGCGGGGCCCCAGGCCCGCCTCAGCCTGGAGCAGGTGCAGAACCGTGAGCCGGTGGAGGTTGAGATTTCGCGTACGGAACTGAATCGCCTCGGCCTCAAGCTCAATGATCTCGTCCGTTTCCGGCTCCGCCGGGGCCATTCCTTTGGCGAGGATTACGCCATCTAGCCGGCAAGACGGAAACCGACTCAGAAGGGCCAGACCCGCGGGATGATCAGCATGGCCGCGATGAAGCAGACCGCGTTCAGCGGCACGCCGATGCGCAGGAAATCACCGAACTTGTAGCCGCCGACCGCGTACACATAGGTGTTGGTCTGGTAGCCGATCGGAGTGGCAAAGGAGGCCGAGGCCGCGAAGGCCACCGCCACGATGAAGGGCTTCGGGTCCATGCCCAGCGTTACGGCCACGCCGATGGCGATGGGTGCCATCAGGGCGGCCACGGCGTTGTTGGAGAGAATCTCAGTCAGCACGGTGGTGATGAGATAGATGCAGCCCAGCATCACGATGCCCTTGTACGTCTCGGGAACGAAGTGCTGGACACCGTTGACGGCATTGGTGGCCAGCCATGCGGCGGCGCCGGTTTGCTCCATGGCCAGGCCCATCGCGAGCATGCCATAGATGAGGAACAGGATGTTCCACTCGATCGAGGCGTAGGCATCGGCCGTCTTCAGGCACTTGGTGACGCAGATGATGATGCAGCCGGCGAGGGCCCCGAGTTCGATGGGCACCCATTCCAGAGCGGCGGCGGTGATGACGGCGACAATCACGCCCACGACGAGGGCGACCTTGGCGGTCTGGGGTTTCGCCGGTACGCGGGCCCGGTCGAAGAACATGAAATCATCGCCTTGGGCGAGATTGTCGATGGCCTGGTCGGTGCCCATCATCAACAGCACATCGCCGCCAAGGATGGGCAGGGTTTCCAATTGATCCCGCACGTTGCGCCCCTGCCGGTGCACGGCCAGGACTACCATGCGGTAGCGCTGGCGGAAATTCATCTCGCGCACCGAGTGGCCGACCAGCGCGGAGTGCGGCGTGACCATGGCCTCGACCATCGAGCCCTCATGGGCGGCGATCTGTTCCAGGCCGAGGTTTAGTTCCGTGACCAGGTCCACGCCGGCCAGACGCCGGGTGTGCAAAATACCGGTCATCCGGCAGGCCATGATGATGCGGTCGCCGGCCTTGAGGCGCACCTCCTCGGGAGCGAGGTAGAGGGCGACGCCGTCGCGCACGATCTCCAGCACGCGAATGCCGCGGGCGCGGGTGAGGCCCGCTCCGGCCAGGGTCTTGCCCAGCACGGGGGAATCGGGCTGCACGAAGGCCTCGGTGATGTATTCGCGCCGTTCCTCCTCCGAGAGGATGGATGAGAGCATTTGGCGGACCGGCAGCAGGCGGTTGCCCAGCAGTGACAGGTAGACCGTGCCGATCAGGGTCACGGGCACACCCAGCCAGGCCAGTTCGAACATCGAAAAACCGGGCAGTCCCCGGGAGGTCAGGATACCGTTGACGATCAGGTTGGTGCTGGTGCCGACCAGGGTGCAGGTTCCGCCCAGCACGGCTCCATAGGAGAGCGGGATGAGCAGCTTCGAGGGTGCGAGCTGCATCTTGCGGGCCAGCTTCAGCACGACCGGCAGGAAGACGACCACCACCGGGGTGTTGTTGATGAAGGCCGAGATGGTCGCGACCAGCACGACCATGACGAAGATGACCGCGGCATAGGGCCAGCGGGCGGAGCCTTCGATCAGGACGGAGAGACGGTCGATGGCCCCGCATTTCACGAGGGCCGCACTGAGGACAAACATGGCTCCAACCGTCAGGGGGGCGGGATTGGAAAACACCGAGAGGGCGGCCGGTGCCGAAAGCAGTCCGGTGGCGATGAGCACGAGCAACAAGCCCAGGGCCGTGACATCGGGCGGGAATTTCTCCCAGACGAAGCACAGCAGGACGCCGGCCAGCAGGAGGAAGACCACCGCGATGTCCCAGGTCATGGCCGTTTGCTCGGGGACGCCGGGCCCTCGTTCTGCTGGAACCACCGGTAAAAGCTGACGCCGATGGCGGTGACGGCGACCATGAGCCCGCCCAGCTTCATCATCGTGCCGGCCAGGAGCTGGTCCTCGCCGGCGGTGAAATCAGCGATCACGCGCGGGGCGAATTCATAGGTCGGGTAGAGGATGTCGGTGGAAAACGTGATGTAGGCGAACAGCGGGGTCATGCCGATGACCACGCCCAACTGGTAGAGCATCTGGCTGGCGTAGCTGATCCGGGGCAGTACCCGGGACGGGCTGAGTTGGGGCCACCAGTAGAAGAGGGAGGCGGTGAAGAACATCAGATGCTCGAGCACATGCACGAGTTTGTCCTGCAGGGCCCAGTCATAGAGCGCCGGGGCGTGCCAGGCGCCAATCGTGACGGTGTAGACCACGCCGCAGATGACCGGGTGCGTGAGCACGCGCAACGCGGGGCGCAGCGCCGGCCGGTCGAGCGCGCCGTCAATCATCCACGCGGGCAACCCGAGGAGGAACAGGATGGCGGCGGGGTAGGCCAGCAACTGGTGCTGGAGCATGTGGGCGCTGAAAAGGAAGCGCTCGCCGATCTGGTCGAGGGGCGAGCCGACGGCCAGGTAGAAGATCACCAGGGCGGCGTAGAAACGGATGGCGGCACCGCGCGGGAACGGCGTACCGGCGGGTGCGAGCCGGTAGCGCAGCGGACCGGCGAGGATGGCGTAGAGCCAACCGAGGAAGATCAGGCCGCCAACGAGGTAGGGTTCGTTGTGCCAGTGACGCCATTCGATCATGCCAAAAGAAAAGGCGGCCCGAAGGCCGCCGTAAATCACCAAGATGCCGCGGAGGACGATCTCAGCCGAGCGAGGTCAGCGGGAAGCTGTCCTTGACGGCAAAGAGCGCGATCAGCGCCCAGACGGTGCCACCGGCCAGCACGAGCCCGATGAAAAACAGGATCGTGCAGAACGGCTTGTCCCACCGCAGGTGCATGAAGTAGAAGATGACGAAGAGGAACTTGACCGCGGAGAGCACCACGAGGCTCGTGACGATCAGCCACTTGGCGAAGGGGATGAAGATGGCCACGATCTCCACGCCGGTGATGACGGCGAGGAGCATGGCGATCTGCACGTAGATCTGGAACTTGTTGTCGTCGTGCCCGTGGTGGTCGTGGGCGACAGTGGCGGTGGAGGCGCTCATGGTGGGTATCAGAGGTATTCGAGCAGGTAGACGGCCGTGAAGATCACGATCCAGACAATGTCGACGAAGTGCCAGTAGAGGCCCATCGACTCGACATCCACGGCGTTGGCCTCGCCGAAGGCTACGGCGCCGCGCGGGCGGGCGAAATGGAAGGCCGCCGCCAGCGAGAGGGCGAAGCCGATCAGCATGCCAAAGTGCTCGCTGAAGAAGACGCCGACGCCGGCGCCCTGCTGGAGGACGTGCACGAGGCCCAGGACGGCGAACATCAGGAAGACGACGACGCCGATGATCGCCGCCACGTGGAGCACGTTGCGGAAGAACCAGCCCCGGTCCTGGGCGGTGTTGGCCGGCATGAACGACCGCACGTACATCATGATGAGCCAGAGCACGCCGATGGCGACGTGGGTGCCGTGGGTGCCGGTGAGGGTGTAGAACGTCGAGCCGAAGAGACTGTTCGTGAGCGTGAGGTTCTTGGCCTTCACGAAGTGGTCGAACTCATAGACCTGGCAGCCAAGGAAGATGGCGCCGAAGAAGATCGTCGTGAGGAGCGACCAGCGCATGCTCTTGAGGTTGCCCTTCTGGATGGCGTTCACCGCCAGGGCCATCATGAGCGACGACATGAGCAGGATGAACGTCGAGAACGATGTGAGCTCGATCGAGAAGATCTGGGTCACCACAGGTGCACCCGGGGGCGGGTGCAGGCGGTACACCAGATGGGTGGCGATCAGCGTGCCGAAGAACATGCAGTCCGACGCCAGAAACGCCCACATGAGGAGTTTCTTGTTCGGAATGCCGGTCGACGTCGTGTGATCGTGATGATGATCGATGGTCGCGGTGGCGCCGTGGCTGCTCATTTGTGAGATTCCTCCTGATCGGCTTGGATGTGGTAACCCTCGTTGCCTTCCATGGCCCAGAGATAGATGCCGGCGAGCATGACGGCGGCGCCGGTCAGTGCGACGGGCAGCTTGTGGCCGTGGTCGATGACCGAGACGCCGATGGCGCCGATGAGGATGCCGATGCTGGTGACCAGCGGATAAACCGACTGGAAGGGCATGTGGATGCCCCCGTGGGCGGCGTCTTCCTTGGCGTGCGCGGCCTTCTCCTTGGCGATCTCCTCCTGGTGATGCTTCTCGTACCACCAGGCGTCACGGGCATGCACGGTCGGAATGACGGCGAAGTTGTACTCCGGCGGCGGATTCGGGATGGACCATTCGAGGGTGCGGCCGTCCCAGTAATCGCGCTTCACCCGCTCGCCCTTGAAGTAGGTGTACACCATGACGATGAAGTAGATGAGGATGCCGAGG
>CAZGJB010000085.1:0-12212 GCA_964526145.1 uncultured Opitutaceae bacterium | reverse complement strand
GCGTTCTGCCGCGACCTCTTCGCCCAATATAATGTGCTGCTGCTGCCGGGCAGTCGCACCCAGGCGGTGGCGCGGATCTACCCCGATCTGCTGGCCGCGTTCGCCCGTTACCGGGCCGAGGGTGGCGATCGCGAGGCGGTGGTGATTTACCCCAGCGATGAGGTTGGCGCCGTGCTGCGCCGGTGGAATCCGCCCCACTGCCGACTGGCGCGCACGGGCGAGGCGGTCGCGGCCGCGGCCGTCCTGACCAGTTCCGGCACGATGTCGCTGCATTGCGCGCTGGCGGGCATCCCGGGCGCGATCGCCTACCGCACGAATTTCATCACGTACCTGCTGGCGCGCTGGTGGGTGAAGCTCGATTACATCGGCATCGCCAACCTGCTGCTGAAGGAACCGATGTACCCGGAGTTCATCCAGGGCGCAGCCCGGCCGGATGCGCTGGCGGCACAATTGCAGGACTGCCTGGTCAATCCCGCGCGGCTCACCCGCACGGCCGATCAGCAGACCCGCCTGCGCGCGCTGCTGGACCACCCCGCCGACGTCGACGTGGCCGGCTGGCTCCTGCGGCATTTGTGATCCGGCACGGTTCTGCGGAAAAAAGGCCTTCGCTTTAGCGCAAAAGCCAGTTTTGCTTTCGGGCGCATGGCCGTTGACGCGCCGCAGATCATCCGACGGTTCCTGCAGAGCCGCCTCTTGCCGGTGCTGGTCTTCCTCGGCGGCTGCCTGCTTTCCCTCGGGGCGTGGTGGCTGGTGCGGCTGGAGACCGAGCGGAGCGACCAAGCGCGCTTCGATCGCATGACGGAGCGCATCACGGCCTCCATCCAGGAACGATTCGACTCCGCGGCGGAGGCGCTGCAGGGGGCCCAGTACCTGATGCGCACCCGGCCTGAGCTGTCGCTCAACGACTGGCTCGAATACACCGAATCGCTGGAATCCTTCCTGCAACGCGGCGTCGTCGGCATGGGTTACATCCAGCGCATCGCAAGGTCCGAGATCGCGGCGCTCGAGGCGCGGCAGCGGGCCGGCGGGGCCGCTGATTTCGTTGTCCAGCGCGACAGTCCGCGGGACGTGCTCTATGTCGTCACCCACATCGGTCCGCTGGCCCGCAATCGCGCGGCGCTCGGCCAGGACATCGGGTCCGGCACGACCCGGCGCACCGCGGCCGAGGAGGCCATGGTCACGGGCCGGCTCACGCTGACGCGCCGCATCCGCCTCGTGCATGACGACGAGACGGTGCCGGGTTTTTTGCTCCTGTTGCCGGTGTATGCCGGGCCCGCGCGTGACCCCGGGACGCCCGAGGCGCGGATCCAGGCGCTGCAGGGCTGGGTTTACGTCTCGCTGCGCACGAACCTGCTGATGACGGGCATTGCCGACGTCGCGAGCCGGCAGGCCGATCTCAAGGTCTTCCAGGGTGAGGCACCGAGCCCGGAGACCCAGCTGTACGATTCCCAGGCGGGCACGATGTTTGAGGCCGCGGCATCGAGGCAGGGGCGGGCCTCGATGAATCGCGTCCACACCCGGCAGGCCGTGTTGACCGTCTATGGCCAGCCCTGGACCGTGTGGATCGGTTCGCGCCCAGAGTTCGGTTTCCGCACCAACCGCCTCCTGCCATTTTCCATCGCCGCAGGCGGCCTTGTGCTGAGCGGCATGGCCGCGCTGCTCGCCTGGTCGCTGGCCCGCACGCGCGTCCGGGCGCGGGTCATGGCCGACAAGATGACGCGCGACCTGCGGCGCGCCGAGGACGAGAACCAGCGCCTGGCGATGATCGCTCGGCACACCACCAATGCGATGGGCCTGGCGGACGCGGCGGGCAACGTGGTGTGGATCAACGAGGCCTTCACCCGCCTCTTCGGGTACACGCTGGAGGAGGCGCGCGGCCAGTTCGGCCCGCACCTCGTGCGTGGCCCCGGCACCAATGTGCGGGTCCTGGCCGCGATCGCCCGCGCGGCGCGCCAGGGCGAGGAATTCCGCGGCGAGATGCTCAACTACACCAAGGATGGCCGCCAGGTCTGGTGCGAATGCGAGATGCAGCCCCTCCGCGACGCCGCCGGCAAGGTCACCGGGTTCATGTCGATCCAGCTCGACATCACCGCGCGCAAGCGGGCCGAGGAGGCGCTGGCCCGCAAGGAGGCGCAGCTCCAGTTCATCTTCGACAACGTGCCCGTCGGCGTGAGCTGGATCCGCTACACCGAGCAGGGCATCGAGAGCCGGCACAGCAACTGGTTCTTCGCCGTCAGCGGCCTCAGGCGGGAAGACCTGAACGACGCGGCCCAGGTGCGCGCGATCAGCCATCCCGAGGACCTGATCCGCCAGGACGCGCTCCGCGCCCGGCTCGACCGCGGGGAGATCGACGAATTCTCGCTCGAGAAACGCTATCAGCGGCGCGACGGCCGGCTTGTCTGGGTCCTCCTGCACTGCAAGGCCTACCGCACCGGGAACGGGCTGATCGACCAGGAGATCTCCACCATCATCGACATCACCGAACGCAAGCACGCCGAGGAGCAGCTGGCGCACAAGGAGGCGCAGCTGCGGTTCATCTTCGACGTCGTGCCGGTGGGCATCCATCTCCACACGGTCGAGGGCGCCAGGCGCACGGCCGCGCTGGCCAACGCCGCCCACGAGCGCATCACCGGCCTCACGCTCGCGGAGATGCAGGATCCGGCGGTCTTTGCCCGCATCACGCCGCCGGAGGACTACGCGCGGCAGCGGGAGCTCTTCGCGAAACTCGACCAAGGCGAGATCGACCGTTTCTCGCTCGAGAAACGCTACGTCCTGCCGGGCCGGGATCCCGTCTGGGCCGTCCTTTCGGTGCGCCGCTTTCCCAACGTGGACGGCCGTGGCTACCAGGAGGTGGCCACCCTCGTGGATATCACCGACTCGCGCCGCCAGGCCGAGGAGTTGCGCGCGGCCAAGGAGGCGGCCGAGGCGGCCAACCTCGCGAAGAGCCAGTTCCTCGCGATGATGAGCCATGAGATCCGCACGCCGATGAACGGCGTGATCGGCATGACCTCGCTGCTGCTCGACTCGACCCTGACCTCCGAGCAGCGGGACTACACCGAGACGATCCGCCAGAGCGGCGACGCGCTGCTCACGATCATCAACGACATCCTCGACTTCTCCAAGATCGAGTCGGGCCGGATGGAACTCGAGGTCGAGGACTTCAGCCTCCGCGAGACGGTCGAGGGCGCGCTGGACCTGCTGGCGCCGCGCGTGGCCGAGAAGCACCTCGATCTCCTGTACGAGATCGCCGACGGGGTGCCCGGCACCGTGCGCGGCGACTCCACGCGCCTGCGGCAGATCCTCGTCAACCTGCTCGGCAATGCCGTCAAGTTCACCGACCGCGGCGAGGTGGTGCTCAGCGTGCATTCACGCGCGCGCGGCTCCGACCGGATCGAGCTCGAGTTCGCCGTCACCGACACCGGCATCGGGATCTCGGCCGAGGGGCGCCAGCGGATCTTCCAGCCGTTCACTCAGGTCGATGCGACCACCACCCGGCGATACGGCGGCACGGGTCTGGGCCTCGTCGTCAGCAAGCGCCTCGCCGAGCTCATGGGTGGACGCCTCTGGGTCGAGAGCGAGCTGGGCCAGGGTTCGACCTTCCGTTTCACCGCGCTCGTCGGCGCGGTCCCAAGCAAGCCGAAGCCCTACCACGGCCATGGCCTGGCCAACCTCGAGGGCAAGCGGTTGCTGCTGGTGGATGACAACGCGACCAACCGGCGCATCCTGACCTCGCTCACGACCGGCTGGGGCATGTCTGCCCGGGCCGCCGCCACCGGGACGGAGGCGCTGGCCTGGCTGGAGGCCGGGGAGGATTTCGACGCCGCGATCGTGGACATGCAGATGCCGGAGATGGATGGCCTCATGCTGGCTGCCGCCATCCGCCGCCTGCGTCCGAAGGAGCGCCTGCCGCTCGTGCTGCTCTCGTCGCTCGGGCAGCGTGAACTGATCGCGGGCGAGAGTCCGTTCGCGGCCCATCTCACCAAGCCGGCGAAGCCCGCGCGCATTTTCGAGGTGCTGGCATCGCTTTTCCGCGCCGGCCCGGACCCGTCCGGACCCCGCCAGTCGACGAGTCCGTTCCCACGCCGCGACGCCGCGGCGGGCGGGCAGATCCTGCTGGTCGAGGACAACACCGTGAATCAGAAGGTCGCCCTCATGATGCTCGAGAAGCAGGGCTTCCGGGCCGACGTGGCGGCCAACGGCAACGAGGCCATCGCGGCGCTTCGCCGCCAGGCCTACAGCATCATCCTCATGGACATGCAGATGCCCGAGATGGACGGCCTCGAGGCCACCCGCCGCATCGTCGCCGAATGGCCCGATCCGGCCCAGCGACCGTGGATCATCGCCGTCACGGCCAACGCGATGCAGGGCGACCGCGAGGCCTGTCTGGCCGCCGGCATGGACGATTACATCAGCAAGCCCGTGAAGCGGGAGGAACTGGCCGCGGCCCTGGCGCGCGCCCGCCGCGGACGCAGCGCGCAGTCGTGATCAGCGGGCATCCGGGTCGCCCGCCGGTCGCGCGCCGCCGGCCACCTGCGGCGCGACATGCTGCCAAAGGGCGGCGGCCCGCTCGGTGATGATCTGGCGGCACTTGGCGATCTCGGCCTCACGCGCGGCGCGGTTCTCCTCGGCGATCTTCGCGAGGTCGTCGAGGTTGTAGAGATAGACGTTCTCGAGGCGGGCGACGCCGGCCTCGACGTCGCGGGGCAGCGCGAGGTCGATCAGGAAAAGCGGACGCGACGCGCGGCGGCGCATGGCGGTCTGCACGTCGCCGGTGAGGATCACCGCGTCGGGCGCCGAGGTGGAGCAGACCACGACATCGAACTGTGCCAGGTGCTCGGTCCGGTGCTCGAAGGGCAGGGCCTGCGCGCCGAGCTCGGTCGCGAGCGCCATCGCGCGGTCGAGGCTGCGGCTGGAGACCGTGAGCGCGGCGGCGCCGCGGCTGCGGAAGGCCTTGGCGGTCTTTTCGCCGATGTCCCCCGCGCCGAGCAGGAGCACCCGCGTGGCATCGAGTTTGCCGAAGATGTTGCCCGCGAGTTCGACCGCGACGTTGGCGATGCTGATCTGGCCCTCGGTGATCGCCGTGCTGGAGCGGACGTGCTTCGCGGCCTGGAAGGATTTTTGGAAGACGCGGTTCAGCACCGGGCCGGTGGATTTCCGGGCCTGGGCGGCCGCGTAGGCGTCCTTCACCTGGCCGAGGATCTCGGTTTCGCCCACCAGCTGGGAGTCGATGCCGGCGGTCACCTCGAGCAGGTGCTGCACCGCCGCCGGGCCGGTGTGGGTCGTCCGGTACTTGGCGAACTCCTCCTCGGCGAACTGCTGGTGCTGGCAGAACGCGGCCTGCAGCCGGGCCGCCGCCGCGGGCGTGTCGGCCACGCCGTAAAACTCGATGCGGTTGCAGGTGTTGAGCACCGCGTATTCACGCAGTCCCTCGATCTGGGCGATCGCGGTGTGGAGCTGCTCGACGGTGGGCTTGGGCAGCGAAAGCTTCTCGCGCACCTCGATGGGCGTCGTGCGGTGGGTGGCCCCGAAGACGAAGAGGCCGTGGGCGTCAGGCGCGGTCTGGCTCATGTCCGGTGGGTGGCGGCCGGGGTGGGGTGCCGGCGGTTGGCGTCGATCACACCCAGGGAGAGCAGGGCGAGCGCGAACAGGATGACGGCGGTCCAGGCAAACCGTCGTGCTCCCAGTTGCCCGCGCAGGCGCAGGGCGAGGGCGACGGTGTAGCAAAGCCAGACGGTGACCGTGGTGAGGAGCTTCGGCCAGTGGACCGATTCGGTGTTCTGCACCCAGTGCACCGAGCCGACCACCAGCGAACCCGACAGCAGCATCACGCCGAAGACGAGCAGCCGCACGCTGATGAGGTCGAGGTCGTAAAGGGAGGGCAGGAAGGAGAACCAGCCGCCCACGCGCTTGTTCTTCAGCGAGTAGTTGCGCAGCTGGAGCATCAGGGCCGTCAGTGCCAGCAGGCCGAAGACGCCGTAGCTGAACAACGCCATCGCGGCGTGAAACTCGATCCAGGGATTGTTGCCGAACATGCCGGAACTGCGGGTGCTGTCCCAGGCCGGGATCGAAAGCGACAGGATCGTCAGCACGGCGGCGAGGCAGGACGTGAAATAGCCGAGGAGACTCGTCCGGAACGTCACGCCGATGACAAGGTAGAGCGAGATGGCCGACCAGGCCGTGAACTGGAAGAGCTCGAACGTGTTGCCGAGCGGGCACCCGCCCACGGCCAGGCCGCGCAGGTACAGGCCGGTCAGCTGCATGGCGTAGCCGGCCACGATGAGCGTGTACATGGCCACATTGAGCGGCCGGCCGCCCCGCAGGAACGACCAGGTCCCCAGTAGGAATCCCACCAGGTAGAACTCCGCCGCCAGCCAAAGCCAGGTGCGGTCTGCAAAATTCGCGAACATGCCAAAACGCTGCGAGGAAGGCCGGGGGAGGCAAGTCCGGCGTGGGCGGGGACAGTCCGCCCGCCCCGCGGCCGGCTTGTCACCGGCGGACGATCCGTCACGCTGCCGGCCGATGCCGTCGCCCCGATCCCGCCCTGTTTCCGCGGAGTCCATCCAGCGGCCGGCTCCGGCGGCCGTGCCCGGGGTCCGGCGGACGTATGCGCTGCGCCCGGAGCAGATCCACCCGGTCGTGCGCATCGCGCACCGGCTGGCGGGCGGGCTCCAGATCCCGCGGCGGATCATCCTCGACTACGAGCTGGTCCTCATCGTCCGCGGCGGCGGCCACTGGACCTGCGATGGGCAACGCCGGCCGCTCGCGGCGCACGACCTCCTGCTGATCCCGCCGTTCGTGCCGCATGGTTTTGAGGCGGACGGCACCCGTGAGTCGGAGCACATCGCCGTGCACTTCGATTTCGCACCGGCGATCCCGGCGACGGCCCGCGGGCTCGACCAGCGGCGCCCCTTCCGGGTGCGTTTCACGCATGGGCTTCAATTTGCGCTGCAGCGGCGGCTCTATGCCGGCCATCGCGTGGAACGCGGCTTGCAGGCGGTGGTGGCGGCCCACGGCTCGGGCGCGGTCCTCGGGCCGGCGATGGCCTCGGCCCACCTCGCCGGCGTGCTGTTGCTCCTGCTCGCCGAACCGGCTGGCGGGCGCGGTCCGGCCGACGACTCGCGCCAGCACGCCCGGGTCGAGCAAGTCGCGGCCTACATGCACGCCCATCTCGGCGACCGGCTCGACCACGCGGCGCTCGAGCGTGTTTCCGGCCTCAGCCCGAGCCGTTTGCAGGCGGTCTTCCGGGAGGTCACCGGCTACCCGCCGCTCGACTACCTGCGTCGCCTCCGCGTCGAGGAGGCCCGCCGGCAGCTCGCCGATCCCCGGCTGTCGGTGAAGGAGATCGCGGCGCGCACCGGGTTCCGCGACACGAGCCATTTCAGCAAGGTCTTCCGCCGCATCGACGGCCTCTCGCCCGCCCACTACCGGGCGGCCCTCCTGCCGGGCCGGCAGGAGAAATCGCCAACACCTGCGCGCGGCAGCCAAGGGTGAACGGATGACAATCCGCGGCGCGGGCCTAGGTTCGCCGCACCCACCCACCCCCATGCTCACCCCTGCCCAAGTCAACGAGTTCAAGACCCAAGGTTACCTGCGCGGCCCGACCGTCCTCACCGACGCCGAAGTCGAGGCCCTGCGCTCCGAAGTCGAGCGCGTCATCGCGGAGCGCGAGCGCAAGGACATCCCGCAGCCCGTGCTCTGTCACAACTTCACCGGCGACGAGTCCGCCCCGGTCTGGCAGATCGTGAACATCTGGGAGGCGAGCCAGCCGTTTGCGCAACTGATCCGCCACCCGGTCATCGGCGAGGAGATAGCCCAGCTCACCGGGGCAAAGGACCTGCGCATCTGGCACGACCAGATCCAGTACAAGCCCGCCGCCAAGGGCGGCGTGAACATGTGGCACCAGGACGCCCCCCTTTGGCCGATCATCCGGCCGATGACCGAGGTCACCGCCTGGGTCGCGCTCGACGACGTCGACGTCGACAACGGCTGCATGAGCATGGTCCCCGGTTCGCACCTGTGGGGCGACCACATGGATTATCTCCGCACGTGGAAGGATTTCGTGAAGGACGTCCCGTCCGAGTTCCAGGGCCGCAAGGTCACCGTGCGCACCTGCCCGGTGAAGAAGGGCGAGGTCCATTACCACCACGCGCTCACCTGGCACGGCTCCCACGCCAACACCTCCGGTCGTCCGCGCCGCGCGATCGCCCTGCACTACATGACGGGCGACACGCGCTTCGTCGCCTCCGGCGAGCACTGCATGAAGCAGTTCGTCACCGTGGCCGACGGCGAAATCCTGAAAGGCGACCACTTCCCGCACGTCTGGGGCAAGAACTAGCGCGCCGCGCGAAGTTGGTTTTGCCTTCGGGATTCGACCATGCACGCTGACGGCGTGGCGTTCGCCGCCGCGTCCCCATGCTGACCTTCGACCCTTCGCGCCAGGTCCTGCGTTTTGTCCCCGCCCATGGCCCCGAGGTCGGGTGGCGGCTCGCCCTCGAGGCTGATGGGCGCGAACTCGATGCGGCCTCGGCGGAGGTGCGACTCGACGCCGGCCCGCCTTGGGAGCTCACGCTGCGCTTTGCGGCGCCGGCGCTGACCTGGACCGTCCGCGCCGAGACCGACGTGGCCAATGGCCTCGTCTCGCTGCGATCCACGCTCGAGAATCGCGGCGCCACGGCCGTTGCGCTTGGTCGCGTCTGGCCGTTCCGCGCGGCCGCCCTGCCGCTGGGGCCCAAGACCGTCTATCTCCCCGGGCAACCGGGCCAGCAGGAGCGCGTGGTGCTGCGGCTTGGCGACCCGAATTCGCCGGCGGGCAGCAAGATCAAGAACCAGTATTTCGATCCCGCAGGGCTAACCGCCATCCAGGTGGGATTCACGACCTTCCTGCGCAACGACACGGAGGTTCATCACCGCGCCGGGGAGACCGGAGTGCAGGAGGTCGCGGCGCAGGCGGACTTCGCCGGCTGGCAGCTGGCGCCGGGCGCAACGACTCCGGTGGAAACCTTCACCCTGCAGATCGGACGCGACCCGCATGCCCAGCTCGACCGCTGGGCCGGGATCGTGGCGGCCGAGGTCAAGCCACGGGTGTGGCCGACGACTCCGCTCGGGTGGGTGGGTTGGAGCTGGGTGGATGGGTTCAACGTCGAACGCTACGAGGACGTCGTGCTGCGCAATTGCGCCGCCATCAACCGTCGCCTGGCCGGTTTCGGCTTCGGATACGTGTGGGTCAGCATCGCCAACCTGCCGGGCAGCCAGCCCGGGGCCTGGTTCGGGTGGAACGAGAAGAATTTTCCAAGTGGCCCCGAGTCGCTGGTCCGGCGGCTGGGCGAGCTGGGGTTCAAACTGGGTCTGTGGTGCGGACCGTTCTGGATCTCGAGTCACCTGAAGGAGGAGATGAAGGAGCTGGGCGACGCCCTCGTGCGGAATCCCGACGGGTCGCTGTTCGTCAGCCTGGAGCGGTGGAACCACGGTGAGGCGGGCCGCCTGCCGATGGACCAGCGCCCCGTGCTCTACGCGCTCGACCCGACCCACCCGAAGGCCCTCGCGTTCCTCGAGCGGGCCTTTGCGCACAACCGCGAGCGCGGCGTGCGGTACTACATGATCGATTTCCTCTACGCGGGCGCCGGGAAGCTCAACCGGCCCGGCCCGCAGGCCGGCGCAAATCACGGGCCCTTCCATGATCCGCGGATTGTCCCCGGGGCGGAATCCTTCCGGAATGCGCTGCAGGTGATCCGGCGGGCGGCCGGACCCGAGACTTACCTCCTGGCCAGCACCGGTCCGACGCTGCACACGGTCGGCCTCGCCGATGCGGTCCGGACCGGCGCGGACTTCGGCGAAGGCCGTTCACTGACCCCGGGTGGCTCGTCGTTCTATCCGGCGACCTACATGATCAACAAGGCTTCGGCCTGGAACGGCTGCGTCCCGGCGCTGCGCAACCAGGCCGGCGCACGCTACACGCACCGCCGTTTCTATCTCAACGACGCGGGCAACGTCCTCACCGTGGACCAGCCGCTGCCGTTGTCCGACGCGCGCATCCATGCAACCATGCACGCCCTGTGTGGCGGACCCTCGATGCTGGGTGACGACGTGGACCGCATGGCGGCGGATCGCCTCGCGCTCATCAAGAAGACACTCCCGCGCTCTCCCGAGGTGGCGTTCCCGGTCGACCTGTTCGAGTCGCCCTATCCGGATCATCCGAAGATCTTCCACCGCCGGATCGAAAAGCCCTGGGGCCGGCACGATGTCGTCGCCGTGTACAATTTCGCCGCGACGGAACTGCGCCTGCCCGTGGTGCTGGAGCGATTGGGGCTCGCTCCCG
This sequence comes from uncultured Opitutaceae bacterium, assembly GCA_964526145.1. Classification (GTDB taxonomy): domain Bacteria; phylum Verrucomicrobiota; class Verrucomicrobiia; order Opitutales; family Opitutaceae; genus UBA2377. The sequence continues at coordinate 1,897 of CAZGJB010000085.1, read as the reverse complement.
AGGCGGAATATCTCGTCTGGGAATTCTGGGACGATCGATTTGTCGGCCGCGTTCGCGGCCAACTCGAGGCCGTGGTCCCCGCCGGAACCGTGAAAGTCTTCCGCCTGGTGCGGGCGGAAGCGCGACCAGTGCTGCTCGGCACCGATATGCATGTGCTCATGGGTGAGATGGAAATCACCGCCGTGCACTGGGATGCCGTCACCAATACGCTCAGCGGGCGGGCGCAGCGTCCGCCGGGCGAGCAGGGTAGTGTCTTCCTGCTGGCACCCAGCAACGTCCGCGTGGTGAACCCGCGCGGTCATTGGATCGCCAAGGACGGCCGCGACCAGAGTCTCGTCATCCGTTGCGCGCTGAATTTCGACGCCGACGGCGCGGCAGGCTGGTCGGTGACGTTCGCGCCGCTCTAGGCGGCAGGCCCCTTCACTTCGCCGCCAGCGCCTCGGACTGCGCCTGGCGGAAGCGCGCGGCGAGGCGGTGCCAGAGATCCTGCGGGAGTGCGCCGTCAGCGGCCTTGACGATGCCGGTGATGTGCTCGGGTTTTTTCACGCCGACAATGGCGCTCGTGATGGCGGGGTTGGTGAGCACCCAGCGCACGGCGAGCTGGGCCATGGTGAGACCCTGCTCCGTGGCGATCGCCTTGGCCTCCTCGACTGCGGCGAGGATGATCTTGAGGCCCGCGCCCTGGAAGAGCGGCGCCTTGGCCCGGTGATCCGCGAAGGTCGTGTCGGCCGTGTATTTGCCGCCCAGCAGGCCGCGGTGCAGTGACGAGTAGTTGAGCACGCCGATGTTGTGTCGCAGGCAGTAGGGCAGTTCGCGTTGCTCGATGTCGCGGGCGAGCAGGCTGTAGGGCGGCTGCAGGCTGCTCACGTCCCAGTGCGCGCGGTAGAGATCCATCTGCTCGGGATTGAGATTGCTGACACCAAACCAGCGCACCTTGCCCTCGCGCCGCAGTTGCTGGAAGGCGGCCGCGACCTCGTCGGGCCGCGTGATGGGATCCCACGCGTGGATCTGATAAAGGTCGATGTGGTCGGTCTGCAGGCGGCGCAGCGAGGCCTCGCAGGCGCGGATGATGTAGTCCCGGGTCGTGTCGGGAAAACGCGCCGGGCCGGTGCTGAAGTTCCAGTAGAACTTGGTCGCGAGCACGAACTCGTCGCGTCCGCCCTCGCGTTTGAACAGCTTGCCGAGCTCGGTTTCGGCGAAGCCGTCGCCATAGGCATCGGCCGTGTCGATGAAGTTGACGCCGCAGTCGCGCGCCGCCTTCACCGCCGCCGCCCAGGGCTCCACGGGCACCTCGCCCCACCAGGCCGGGCTCAGTTGCCAGCAGCCGAAGCAGATGCGCGAGACCTTGAGATCGGTGGAGCCAAGCTGGCGATAGTGCATGGGGAATTTTTACGCGCGAATGCGGTCGTGGTCAATGCAGCGGGGAAAATTCGGTCCTCGCGCGAAGGCACGGAGGTCGCGGGGTGCCTCAGGTTGCCTTGCGCGCGATCCAGAAGCGGCACTCGTCGGAGAAATCGCGCACGGCGGCGGACTCGATGGCGACGGCGCGACGCAGGACATCGTGGACATGGGCCCAACCGGTGGCCTTCAGGTCGGCGAAGATCTCGGCGCGGTCCGGCAGGTGCATGAAGGTGCGGCCGGTGCCCTCCTCCTCGAAGTAGCGGTCGCCGAACTCGCGCAGCGCCGGGTGCTGCTTTCCCTGGGCCCAGCGCCGGGCCTCGAGTCGCCACAACGCCTGCTCGGTGGCGGAGCTGTTGCGGTCATGGGTCGTGAAGAGGAGGGTGGCCCCGGGCTTGCACACGGCGGCGAGCTGCCGCAGCGCCCGGCGCCGGTTGCGACGGAGCGGGATCTGCATGAGGCCGTTGAACATGAACAGCACGCCGTCGAAGCGCTGGCC
>CAZGJB010000084.1:0-12219 GCA_964526145.1 uncultured Opitutaceae bacterium | reverse complement strand
GGCATCGAATGCGCGTTGCAGCGCGACGCGGCTGTGCTCGGGAAAGGCTTCGGCCAGCACCTTGTCCGCGCGGCGGCCGCGGCAACCGACGGGGATCAGGTAGGTCAGGTTCGACATGGGGTCAGTTTGCGCCCACGAGACGATCGATCTCGGCCGACATGGCACGGCGCACCTCGGGTGCGACCGAGGCGACGGCCCAGCCGTTTTGGGCCACGCGGCCGAGTTCGGCGCGGGTGAAGCCGAGCTCGGCGGCGAGCACCGTGTATTCCTCGGTGATCGAGTTGGCGAAGCAGAGGGGATCGTCGGTGCTGACCGTGCAGCGCACCCCGGCCTCCATGAGGCGCCGGATCGGATGCTCGGTCATCGAGGGCACGACGCGGAGGCCGACGTTGCTCAACGGACAGACATCGAAGGTGACATCGCGCTCGACGGCGAGGCGGACGACGGCTGCGTCCTCGATCGCGCGCACGCCGTGCTGGATGCGGTTCACACCGAGTTCCTCGATGGCCTCGCGCACGCGCGCCGGGCCGTCGAACTCGCCGGCGTGGCACTTGGTGACCTTGCCCGCGGCACGGAGGCGCGCCCAGACGGCGGCGGTGCCGGCCTCGGTGGGCATCTGCTCGTAACCGTGGAGATCGACGCCGGCGAGGTCATCCCAGGTGTGCAGCTGGTCAATCACCGGGCGCAGGTCGCCTGTGATGTCGCTGCGCAGCATGCCGGCGAAGATCCGCACCTCGAGACCGGCTGGGGCGGCGGCGCGGATGGCGGCGATGATCTCGGGGCCGGGGGTGTTGATGAATTTCGTCACCGGGAGGTGGAAGCTCGTTTCCACATAGCGCACGTGCTGCCGCACATGACCGGCGAAGAGCTCGCGGCACGCCTCATAGTAGCGGTCGGCAGAGGTGAACCACGGCAGCGCCTGCGACAGGAGCGTGTTTTCGAAGTCGGGGAACGATGGATAACGGTATGCCCGCGAACGGAACGGCGGGTGCTCGGGGTAATCCTGCGGGCGCCACCGGTGCAGCAGGTGATACGGCAGCGCGCCTTCGACGTGCAGGTGGGTCTCCGTCTTCGGGAGGGCCTGAATGAAGTCGAGCATGGCGGGCGGCAGCGTCAGCGCTTTGAGCCCAGCAGGTATTCCGGGTTCAGCTTGTGCAGCGATTTCGGGACGAAGATGCCGTCCTTGCGGATGAGCTTGCCGTCGAACCAGATCTCGCCGCCGCCGTATTCCGGGCGCTGGATGCAGACCATGTCCCAGTGGACCTGCGACTTGTTGCCGTTGCCGCAGTCCTCGTAGGCCTGGCCGGGGGTGAAATGGAACGAGCCGGCGATCTTCTCGTCGAAGAGGATGTCGCGCATGGGTTCGAGGATGTGGGGATTGAAGCCGATGGCGAACTCGCCGATGTAGCGGGCGCCGGCGTCGCTATCGAGGATCTCATTGAGGCGCTTGGTGTTGTTCGCCGTGGCCTCGACAATGCGGCCCTGCTTGAAGACGAGGCGGATGTTGTCGAAGGACGAGCCGAGGTACACGGTCGGGGCGTTGTACTGGATCACGCCCTCGACGGAGTCGCGCACCGGGCAGGAGAAGACCTCGCCGTCGGGGATGTTGCGCAGGCCGCCGCAGGTCTTGGCACCGATGCCCTTGATGGAGAACTTCAGGTCGGTGCCCGGGCCCTTGATGTGCACGCGGTCGGTCTTCACCATCAGGTCGTGCAGCGCCTTCATGCCGGGCTCCATGCGGGCGTAGTCGAGGGTGCAGACCTTGAAGTAGAAGTCCTCGAAGGCCTCGGTGCTCATGCCGGCCTGCTGGGCCATGGCGCTGGTGGGCCAGCGGAGGACGACCCACTTGGTCTTGCCAACGCGGTAGTCGAGCACGGGCTTCATGAGGCGGCTGACGAGTTGGACCTTGGCGGCGGGCACGTCGGAGGCCTCGAAGATGTTCTCGGAGCCGCGCAGGGCGATGTAGGCGTCCATCTTGTGCATGCGGGCCAGCTCGATCTCGGCGAGCGGGGCGTACTGCGCCTCCTCGGCGCCGAGGGTGAGCTCGCGGGTCACGCGGGCCCGGTGGAGCTGCACGTAGGGATGGGCCCCGCGGGCGCGGACGGCCCGGACCAGCGCGATGACCATGGCCTCGGGGATGTCGAAGGCATCGATGAGGACGCGCTCGCCCTTCTTGAGGGCGGTCGAGAATCGGGTGAGGCCGGCGGCCAGGTCGTGGTAGCGGGAGTCGATAATCATGGGAGCAGCTAACCGGGTTCGGGGCCGGCCGAGCAAGGCAATAGCGGATCAGCTCCGCACCGGGTCGATGCGGGGGAAGCAGATCCGGCCCACGGCTTCGTCGAAGTCGGCGGCACCGTGCAGGATCTCGATCTCGAGTCGCAGGTAATAAAGCGGCAGCGGGTAGGCCCGGTTCTCCGGGATGCGCACGGCGTCCTTCTCGGTCGTGACGAGGCAGTCGGCCCCCTCGAGCTTGGCCAGGGCGAAGAGCTCGTCGAAGTCCTCGTCGACATACCGGTAATGATCCAGGTAGCGTTCGCGGGCCACGATCTTGGCGCCAAGGTCGCGGAGGAACTTTTCGAAGCTTTCGGGCGTGGCGATGCCGCTGAAGGCGAGGACGCGGCGGCCCTTGAGCCAGGCAAGTTCCTGGCGCTCGCCGTTGCCGAAGCGCTGGAGGTATTGCGGCCGGTGGGCGCACTCGATCACGTCGACGCCCGGGTTGAACTTCTGGATCGTGGCCTCGAGTTCGGGGTCGCGCACGCCGTTGGACTTCGTGAGGAAGACATACGAGGCGCGCCGCAGGTGCTTGACCGGCTCGCGCAAAATGCCGCGCGGGAGCAGGTGGCCGTTGCCGAAGGGGTTGGTCTTGTCGACGAGGAGGAGGTTCAGCCGGCCCTTGAGCGGCAGGTACTGGAAACCGTCGTCGAGGACGAGCGTGTCGCAGCCGAAGCGCTTGATCGCATAGGCGCCGGACTTCACGCGGTTCTTGTCCACGAGCACGATCACGCCCGGGAGGTTGCGTGCGAGCATGTAGGGCTCGTCGCCGGCCTGCTCGCTGTCGAGGAGCACCTGGTTGCCATCGCTGACGACGCGAGGCGGCGGTTCCTCGGCATGCGTGAAGGCCCACCACCAGCGCTTCCAGCGCGGGGCCGACTTGCTCTTGTACCCACGGCTGAGGATGGCGACCTTGCGCCCGCGGTCGCGCAGGGCGCGGGCGAACTTTTCCACGACGGGGGTCTTGCCCGTGCCGCCGACGGTGAGGTTGCCGACGACCACGACGAGGCAGCCCAGCGGCTGGTCGTGCAGGATGCGGTGCCGGTAGAGCCAGAACCGCAGCTGCGCCACGGCGCTGAAAACGAACGAAAGCACGTACAGGAAGGCCGCGTAAACCGCCGCGCCGGTGCCCGCACGCCGACCCAGGATCACGTCCACCGTGAAGAGTTCGAGCGCGTTGGACTTTTTCTTCAGCCAGGATTGCGACATGAGGCAGTGACAGCAATGAGGGTTGACGCGCCTTTTGGAAAGGCGCTTTCGTAAGCAGTTTTGGGGCACCTGCCAAGCCACGCCATGAACTACAAACTCTTCATTCCCGGCCCGATCGCCGTCTCCGAAAAGACCCTGCGCGCCATGGCGCAGCCCATGATCGGCCACCGCAGCACCGATTTCGTCGCGCTCTACCGCGCCATCCAGCCCGAGCTGCAGGCCCTGTTTTACACGCAGGATCCCGTTTACCTCTCCACCAGCAGCGCCTGGGGCGTGATGGAGGGAGCCATCCGCAATGTCGTGCGGAAAAAGGTGCTCAACTGCATGAACGGCGCGTTCTCGGACAAGTGGTTCGACGTCGCCCAGCGCTGCGGCAAGCAGGCCGGCGCCCTCAAGTTCGACTGGGGTCAACCGGTCGACCCGGCCGCCCTCCGCCGCGAGCTCGCCACGGGCGCCTACGACGCCGTCACCCTCATCCACAACGAGACCTCCACCGGGACCATGAGCGACCTGCCGGCCATCATGGCCGTCCTGCGCGACTTCCCGGACGTGATCTCGATTGTCGATACCGTCAGCTCCTTCAGCGTGCTCCCGATCAAGAAGGACGAGCTGGGCATCGACATCCTTCTCACCGGCTCGCAGAAGGCCCTCGCCCTGCCCCCGGGCCTCGCGATCTTCTCGGCGTCGGCGCGCGCCCTCGCCCGGGCGGCCCAGGCCCCCGACCGCGGCTACTACTTCGACCTCGTCGAGTTCCAGAAGAACCACGAGAACGGCATGACCCCGAGCACGCCGGTGATCCCGCTGATCTACGCGCTCCAGTCAAAGATCGCCGACATCAGGGCCGAGGGCCTCGAGGCCCGCTACGCCCGCCACCGCCGCCTCAACGCCACCGTCCGCGCTTGGGGCTACGCCAACGGCTTCAAGCTCTTCCCGGCCGAGGCCTACGGCTCGCTGGCACTCAACTGCTTCGCCAACACCCGCAACCTCGACCTCGGCGTGCTGAACAAGGTCCTCAAGACCAAGCACGGCCTCGTCATCGACGGCGGTTACGGCAAGCTGAAGGGCAAAACCTTCCGCATTTCGAACATGGGCGATGAGACCGACGCCACGATCGCGGAGCTGATTGCGGCCCTCGACAGCGCCCTGAAAGAGACTCCCGTTGCCGCGGCCTGAGCAGGGTCCGGCGGCGGGCCCTGAAAAAACAAAGCCTTGAAATCGGCCGGCGTGGCGCCTAACGCCTCGCCGCCTCATGAAGTCACTCATCATTGCCGAGAAGCCGTCCGTGGCGGCGGATCTCGCGCGCGCCCTCGGCAAAATCCACAAGCAAGGCGACCATTACGAAAACGACGAGTACGTGATCTCGTCGGCGGTCGGCCATCTGGTGGAACTCGAGATGCCCGAGGACATCGACAAGAAGAAATACGGTTTCTGGCGCCTCGAGACCCTTCCGATCATCCCGCACAAGTTCGGCCTCAAGCCGATCGCCGACTCGAAGGACCGCTTCGGTCACCTGAAAAAGCTCCTGGCGCGCAAGGATATCGACCTCGTGATCAATGCCTGTGACGCCGGCCGCGAGGGCGAGCTCATCTTCACCTACATCTACCAGCTCACGAAGTGCAAAATCCCGTTCAAGCGCGCGTGGATGCAGACGATGACCAAGGAGGGCATCCTCGAGGCGTTCAAGCACCTGCGCAGCGCCGAGCAGATGGCCGGCCTCGCCGACGCCGCCCGCTGCCGCAGCGAGAGCGACTGGCTCATCGGCATCAACGGTACCCGCGCCCTGACCAAGCGCATGTTCGGTTCCCGCGCCGGCAACGTCGCGTCGGTCGGCCGCGTGCAGACCCCCACCCTCGCCATCGTCTACGCCCGCGAGCTGGAGATCCGCAACTTCAAGCCCCGCGATTACTGGCGCATCACCGCCAAGTTCGAGGTCGCCAAGGGCACCTACGAGGGCGTTTACCAGCGGCCTGACTTCAAGAAGACCGAGGGCGACGAACACGACCGCATCGACCGCATCTGGGACCGCGCCGTCGCCGAGGCCGTCACCGCCGCCTGCCAGGGCCATCCGCCCGCCACGGTCACCGAGGAAAAGAAGGCCAGCACCCAAGCCGCCCCGCGTCTCTACGACCTCACGACGCTCCAGCGCGAGGCGAACAACCGCTTCGGCCTCCCGGCCCGCCGCACGCTCCAGATCGCCCAGGCCCTCTACGAGCGGCACAAGATGATCACCTACCCCCGCACCGACTCGCGCGCGCTGCCGGAGGATTACATCCCCACCTGCCGCGAGACCCTGCAGAACCTGCACGGCGAACTCGCCCCGCACGCGCACCGCGTGCTCGACCAGGGCTGGCTCCGACCCAACAAGCGCATCTTCAACAACGCGCAGATCTCCGACCACTTCGCCATCATCCCCACCACGCACGAGGCCAAGCACCTCGACGAGATGGAGGCCAAGATCTTCGACATGATCGCCCGGCGCTTCGTCGCCGCGTTCCACCCGGCGGCGGAGTTCGACGTCACCACCCGCACAAGCACCGTGCAGGGCCACGCCTTCAAGACCGAGGGCAAGGTCCTCACCGCCCCCGGCTGGCTCGCGGTCTACGGCAAGGCCACCGTCGACGAGGATGCCCCCGACGCCAAGGCCCTGCCGGCGCTCTCGCCAGCCGACAAGGCCGCCGCCAAGACCCTCGAGGCTGTCCTCCATGCCGAGACCACGAAGCCGCCGCCGCGCTACACCGAGGCCACGCTGCTTTCCGCCATGGAAGGCGCCGGCAAGCTCGTTGATGACGAGGAACTGGCCGAGGCCATGAAGGAGCGCGGCCTGGGCACGCCCGCGACCCGCGCCGACACGATCGACGGACTGATCAACCAGAAGTACATGGACCGCAACCAGCGGGAACTCGTGCCGTCCGCCAAGGCCGAGCAGCTCCTGCAGTTCCTCACCGCGGTGAAGACCGAGGCCCTCACCAGCCCCGCCATGACGGGCGAGTGGGAGTTCAAGCTCCGCCAGATGGAGCACGGCAAGTTCTCCCGCGACAAGTTCATGGAGGAGGTCATCGAGCAGACCAAGGGCATCGTCGAGCGCGTGAAGGGCTTTGAGGAGGACGACTCCGCGGCCCGCGTCACCGATATCCTCTCCCCGACCGACGGGCTGCCCCTGCGCGAGACCCTCCGCGGCTACAAGTCGCAGGACGGCGAACTGATGCTCTACAAGGTCATCGGCGGCCGGAAGATGGAGGAGCACGAGATCCGCGAGCTCGTCGCGAAGCGCACCATCGGTCCGCTCGACGGCTTCATCTCCGCCAAGACCCGCAGCCGCTTCGCCGCCACGCTTCGCCTCGTGAAGGACGAGGAGAAGGGAAAATGGAAGTCCGAGTTCGATTTCGGCGACAAGGTGGACCTCGGCACCGTCGAGCCATTCTGGACCGATCCCGCCACGGGCACCCAGCTCTGCGAGGTCGGCTCCAGCTATGTCCTTCGCGAGCAGGTCGGCGGCGAGTGGAAGCAGGCCTTCCGCGTCGGCCGTCTCATGTGCCAGAAGCCCATCACCCGCGAGCACGCCATCCAGCTCGTGAGCCAGGGCAAGACCGACCTCATCCAGGGCTTCATCTCCAAGAAGGGCCGCCCGTTCGACGCGTTCCTCAAGCGCGAGGCCGGCCGCATCGCGTGGGAATTTCCGCCGCGCGCGCCGAAGATCGGCAAGGACGGCAAGCCCATCGAGCGCAAGGCCAAGCCGCCGCCGGACCTGTCGAAGGCCGTCGTCCTCGGCGAGAGCAAGCTCCACGGCGGCGAACTCGTGCAGACCGAAGACTCGTACTACGTGCGCAAGCCCGACCAGGACAACCGCATCGTCTTCAAGCTCACCCGCAGCCTCTGCCAAAAGGACATCGGCGCCGACGAGGTGCAGCGCTTGGTCACGGACGGCAAGACCTCGCTCATCGAGGGTTTTGTCTCGAAGCGCGGGGCGAACTTCAGCGCCTACCTCGTCCTGTCGCCCAAGAAAGACAAGGCCGACTTCGAGTTCCCACCGCGCTGAACACCGAGCGCACTGAAGGTGCGCGCCATCACAGCCCGGGGTGAAACCCCGGGTTTGGTTTTCGGATTATTCTGAGGGCTGAAAGCCCGCTCCATGGGGCGGGCTTTCAGCCCTCAGACGAGACGAATCTACCAACCTGGGGCGTTGCCCCAGGCTGATATCGGTCGCGCCGGTGGCGCCCCTCTGGAACAACGATTGGATATCGAAAAGCTCAGGCCAACCTCCGGCGGCGCCGCTCATCCCGGCTGGCTTGCCTGAGTCTATACACCGGTCCAAGGTCGCCCTCATGCGATTCGTGAAGAACTACGTCATCTTCGTCCTCGCCCTCACGACCCTCGGGACCGGCTACCTGGCGTGGAGCCAGCACCGCGAGCTTGCCGCCCTGCGCGGGACCGCGCCCGGTGACCCGGATCGCGCCGCGGCCCGGCGCAAAGCCTGGAGCGCGTCCAGTTCGGCCACGGCAGCAGCCGACAAGCCGGCGGCCAAGCCCGCCGACGCCAACACCCCCGGTGCCGCCGACGGAGCCCGCCGTGGCAACCAGGCGTTCAACCAGGTCATGCAGGTGCTCGACAATCCCGATTACCAGACGCTGATGAACCTCACCCAGAAGGGCATGCTCGACGGCCGTTATGCCGCGCTCTTCAAGCAGCTCAAGCTCACGCCCCAGCAGTTGGAGCAGTTCAAGGAGTACCTCGTCGAAAAGCAGACCGCCGTGATGGACGTGCTCGCCGCCGCGCGCGCCCAGGGCCTGGACATGCGCGCCGATGGTGAAGCGATCAGGACCATGATGAAAGCGACGCAGGATGAGCTCGATGCCAACATCCGCACCGCCCTGGGCGACACGGCCTATGAAGCCTATCAGGATTACGAGCGCACCCTGCCCACGCGCAACGTCATCAGCCAATTGGATTCGCGCCTGAGCTACACCAGCACTCCGCTCACCGAGAGTCAGAGCCAGGAAATGGTGCGCATCCTGACCGAAACCGGCGAGGCCGGCCGCGTCCCCACCATCCGCACTGCCACGCCGGCGGTTTCGATCGCCGGTGGACCCGGCGTCAACGTCCAGATGGGCTCGGCCCTCGCGATCGCCTCCGGCGGCGGTGTCATGATCACCGACGCCACCGTGGCCCGGTCCCAATCCGTGTTGTCCACCGACCAAGTCACGGCCTTGCAGGAGATTCAGCAGGAACAGCAGGCCGCGCTGCAGCTCGGCCGCACCATGCGGGCCGAGATGGGCAATCGCCTGCCGCCGCCGTCGACCCGGGGCGCCGCCGCCGCTCCCGCCGTTCCGACCACCCGCCCCTAATCGGACGCTGAAGTTGCCGTCATAGAGGAAAAAATGCCTTGTTGATGCCGTGCCGCGGCCGGTAGGTTGACGCTGCCATGATCGTCACCACTGCACAGCTTTTCAAGCACGCCTACGGCAAGTACGCCGTCGGTGCGTACAACATCAATAATGCCGAGCAGGCGATGGGCCTCTTCAAGGGCTGCATCTCATCGAAGGCCCCTTTCATCATCCAGATCTCGAAAGGCGCACGGAAGTACACCGACAAGAAGATGCTCGAGGCCATCATCCGCGCCGCCGCGGAGATTTTCCCCGAGGCCATCTTCGCGGTCCACCTCGACCACGGTGACGAGGAGACCTGCTACGACTGCATCGATTCGGGCTTCTACAGCTCGGTGATGATCGATGCCTCCCATGATCCTTTCGACCAGAACGTGGCCATCACCAAGCGCGTGACCGATCGGGCCCATGCCAAGGGCATTTCCGTCGAGGCCGAACTCGGCATGCTCGGCGGCGTCGAGGAGGACATCAAGGTCGAGGAAGGCAATGCATGCCTCACCGATCCCGACCAGGCCAAGGATTTTGTCACCAAGACCGGCTGCGATTCCCTCGCCTGCGCCATCGGCACCTCCCACGGCGCCTTCAAGTTCAAGGGCAAGCAGTCCCTGCACTTTGACGTGCTGGAGAAGATCAAGGCCCGCCTCCCCGGCTTCCCGCTGGTGATGCATGGTTCCTCGTCCGTGCCGAAGGTTGAAGTCGATCGCATCAACGCCGCGGGCGGCAAGATCGCCGGCTCCATGGGCGTCGACCCGAACGAGTACCTGCCCGCCGCCAAGCTGGGTGTGACCAAGGTCAACATCGACACCGACGGCCGTCTCGTCTGGACCCGCGTTCACCGCGAGTTCTTCCGCGACAAGCCGGGCGATTTCGATTTTCGCCCGCCGGGCAAGATCTTCATCGAGGAGTACGCCAAGTTCATCGCCAGCCGCAATGTCCTCCTCGGCAGCGCCAACCAGCTCGACGACCTCCGCAAGAGTCTCGGGAAGTAAGGCTTAAGCTTCCGTCTAAAGGGCAGGTCTCTGACCTGCCCTTTTTTTTGCGCATTCAAAAAGGGAGGTTCGGTGGATTGCGTCTCGCTTTCCGGCCCAAAAAGCCTAAAGCCAAATCATGGCATTTACCACACCTCGCGCCTTGATCCTGCTTTGTGCCCTGTGCGGCGGCCTGCAGGCGCAGTTTCTGACGACGGGTATCGAAAGCATCACCTTGTCGATGGCTTCCGTTGACGGCTCCACCCCGATGAACGTCGCCTGGCACCCCGGCTTCCAGCAGTACTATGGTGGCCGCGGCGGCAGCTCGAGTTACGGTGGGCGCGTCTGGAGCGCGAACGGTGCGATCATCCAGACGCTGTCGCCGATCAATACCGACCTCCGGAGCTTCTTCTACAATTCCAACACCAGCAATCTCGAGAACATCACCTACGCCGCGTACGGCAGCTCCGCTGGTTACCGTACGGTCGGACTCGACTCCAGCGGCCGCTTCACCGGTTCGTACACCAATTTCAGCGTCACGCTTTCCGGTCTGCCCTCCGACCAAGTCGCGCCAGCCTTTGACGCTGCCCGCAACATTTTCTACGCCTACGAAAGCGGCTCGACCGTGAAGACGGTAAACCCTGCGACCGGCGCGGTCGTGAGCACGATCACGCTCGATCTGACGGCAGCCGGTTCGCCGAGCATCCCGACGCACGTCATCGGCTACGAGCCCACGCTCGATGCGTTGATCACTTATACGATTACCGGTGGCGCCCGCGCCCTGGCATTCAATCCCACCACCGGTGCATTCGTCACTTCGGTTTCGTTGCCCGGAACACTGCCGTCGCCGGGCGAGTGGCGCATGGGTTATGCCAACCACCTGCTCTTTGTTTACGACAGCGGCCTTGACGGTTACCGGGGCTACCAGATCACTGCGATCCCGGAACCCGGCACCTTCGCCCTGCTCGGCGTGGGCTTGGCGATGGTGGGCATCGGATACTACCGCCGCCGCCGCGGTTGACGGTTGCCCGGCTGCCGGTGTGGCGGAACAACTGTTCTGCGCCTCCGGTCCTAGCGACCTGTCGTGGACTCCCCCGCCCCGCTCCAGCCGGCCGACGAGAACGACCTGCTGCGGCGCGCCCGGCAGGGCGACGAGGCGGCGTTTGGGCGGTTGATGCAGGCCTATCACGGCTACGTCTATCGTCTCGTCTGGGGCATCGTTCGCCATGATCACGACGCGGCCGACATCTGCCAGGAGGTCTGGCTCACGGTCTGGCAGAAGCTGCCGGCCTTTGAGGGCACCGCAAAATTCACCACTTGGCTCCATCCCATCGCCACGCGTCGTGCCCTCGACCACCTGAGGAAGCGCAGGCGCTGGTTCGACCGGTTCCGGCCCTTCGCCACCGGTCCCGAGGGGGCGCCGATCGAGCCGCCTGCGGACGACGACCCGTGCGGCGACGCAGCCGGGACCGAGTTGCGGGACCGCCTGGACAGTGCCCTGGCTGCGCTCCCGCCGGTGCACCGCACCGTCCTGGCATTGCGGGAGATACAGGGTCTTTCCTACGAGGAAATCGCCCGCGCTGTCCGGATTCCGGCTGGCACCGTGATGTCCCGTCTTTATCATGCCCGTCGTTTACTGGCGCAAAAACTGAAGGAACCCCGATGAAAACGCTCCGCCTCCTCCTCGCGCTCATGCTCACCGCCACCGCCTGCTGCGCACTGCGCGCCGCTGAGCGCACCTCGCTTCGCGCCATCCTCGTCGCCGCGTCCAACGAAAAGGGGGCCAGCGACCGACGCCTCGCCGCCTACGAGCCGACCCTGCGCAGCATACTCCGTTTCGAGAGCTACCGCTTTCTCGGTGAGGGCTCAGCCGCATTGGCGGTGCCCGCCGAGGGCACCCTCTCGCTCGGCCAGGGCCACCGCCTGGAGATCGAGACTGAAGCCTCGGACAAGGGCGCCATCCGCCTGCGCGTCGCTTGGTACGACGGCGGCCAGATCCTCATGCGCACAGTCATCTCCCAGCGTCCCGGGGTGCCGTCCGTCCTCGGCGGACCACGCCGGGGCGACGGTGAAGTGTACGCCGTGATCGTGATCGGGCGTTGAGGCTGGGATTTTTTCACGGTGAGTGAATAAACGCCGCGCGAGCAGCGTCTCATGGGCAGAACCAACCCCCAACAACGGAGGAACCCACCATGAACAAGCTCGCAGCCATCACGCTAATCACCGCCAGTGCCCTGGCCGTTGCGCCCAGCCCGGCCTACGCCGGCTCGAAGGAAAAGGCCCTGATCGGCGGTTTCATCGGCGGCCTGATCGTCGGCCACGCCATCGCCGAAAGTCATGAATCCACCTGCCCTCCCGCCCGCGGCCCAGGAGTGGTCAGCGACACGGGT
>CAZGJB010000083.1:0-12257 GCA_964526145.1 uncultured Opitutaceae bacterium | reverse complement strand
CCGGCGGAGGCCGACCTTGCGCATGCGCCGGACCCGCGCCGGCCCGAGCTGAGCTTCAAGATCACCATTCCGCAGCCCGGCCGCTACGTCATCTGGAGCCAGGTCAACCTCGGCGGCCGCGAGGTGTTCGCGCCGTTCTGCCTCGAGGTGGAATAAAAAAGAAGGCGGGCACGCGAACGTGCCCGCCTGTCATTCCTGACCGCCCAGGCTCAGTGGCCGTTCTTGCCGTGCTTCGCGCGGAAGCGGGCGAGATCCGGGTAGGCCTTGGTCGGGTCGCCGTAGATGTTGCCGCCGAGGTCACGGCCGCGGGCGAGGTAGATGTTGTGGTAGGTGCCCACCATCTCGTGGTTCTCCTTCACGCGTGTCGGCATGTAGCGCATCGTGTAGCCGCAGCGCCGGATGTTGCTCGTGTTGGGGGCGCTGCCGTGGATGATGCGGCCGTCGTGGAGGCTGCAGTGGTTGGGCTGGAGCTCGACCGGCACGGCGCGGGCGGTGTCGCGCTGGGCGGACTTGATCTCGTCGGGGAAGACGGCCTCGCCCGGCTTGAGGTCATCGTAATCCGAGAACCCCTGCTTGCCGGTGTTGTGCGTCCGCGGGATGACGTACATGCAGCCGTTTTCCTTGGTGGAGGGATCGATCGCCAGCCAGACGGTCACGACCTCCATCGGGGAGATCATCGTCTTCCAGTAGTGGGAGTCCTCGTGCCACGGCACGCGCTTGCCGTTGCCGCGGGGCTTGCAGATGAAGTGGCTCGAGAAGAGGGCGATGTCGGGACCGATGATGGGCTCGACCAGGTTGAGCACCTCGTCGGCGAAGAGCCATTCGAAGAGCTCGGGGTGCTGGAAGTGCGGCACATCCATCGACTCGGGGCGGACGTCGGCCTCGAGGTTGTTGAGGATCTTTTCGAAGCAGTTCTTCAGGCCGTCGAACTTGGCCTGCGGGAACAGCGGCTGATCGAAGATGTGGTAACCTTCGCGGTTGTATTTGGCGACCTGCTCGGGCGTGAGCCGGTGACGTGAGGTGTCGGGTGTGGAGGTGGGGGCGACCATAGTGCTTGTGTTATATCACCACATCGAGGTCCGGTCTTGCCATAAACACGCAAATTATTGTGTTATATTGCTCTCATGCCGTTGCGGTGCGCCCACTTCAAACTAGCCAATTTCATCCGTCCCGGGGAGGCGTTCCACTTTGCCCAGACGACGCTCACGGCTGGAAACGCCGCGCACTATCACGATCACGACTACCACGAGGTGTTCTGGGTGACGCACGGCCGCGGTGAGCACTTCCTCAACGGGCGGGCCCATCCCCTGCAGGCGGGGCAGCTGCATCTGATGCGTCCGCGCGACCGGCACCGGGTGACGGGATCGGACGAGGCGCCGCTGCGCATCGCCAACCTGGCCTTCCCAAGCCGGGCCTGGGCGGAAGTGAGGCGCCGCTACTTCAAAGGCGAAGACGACGGGTTTGCGCGTCCCGAGGCGCAGCGCGCCCTGCCGCTGGACGCCAAGGCCGCGGCGGCGCTGGAACACTGGGCCGAGCGGTTGGCGGCCCCGGAGCGCTCACGGGTGGCGCTCGATGGTTTCCTCATGGAGCTGCCGCGGCTGCTGCGGCAACCGGTCGCCGGCGCCGAGCTGGTGCCGGAGTGGCTGGCCCTGGCCTGCCGCGAGATCGTGCGGCCCGAGCATTTCAGCGGTGGCACGCCCAAGCTGGCGCGACTTGCCGGCCGCAGTCCGTCGCACGTGGCCCGGGCGGCCGTGCGCTGGCTCGGTCGGACACCCACGGATATCGTGAACGAGGCGCGCCTCGACTACAGCGCACGCCAGCTCGCGGAGACGGCCCGCCCGATCATGGACATCGCCCTCGATTGCGGGCTGAACAACCTCTCACATTTCTATGCGCTCTTCCGCCGCCGTTACGGCGTGAGCCCGCGGCGCTACCGGCTCAAGGCGCTGCCGACTGTCCGGGGCTGAGGCGCTTGGCCTGGCGGAAGTTCTCGATGCGCCGGAACACGCAGTAATTGGCATCGTGACCGGCGCGTGTGCCGCCGGTGGAGTCGGTGATGGCGGTGCGAATCGTGACCAGCAGGTCATCGCCCTCGATGAGGAAAAACGGGTACTGGAAGCCGTGGCGCGTGTGGTAGTAACCGCTGCCAAACGGACCGTCGAAAGCGGAGTCGCGCACGGCCGGATCGTCGGCGGACAATCTCGGGTCGGCCACCACCGTCTGTTCGACCGTCCACTGGGCGAGATCGGGTGACGAGACCAGGACCAAGATGCCGCGGAAGCGCTCGGCGTTGTAGCGGGGATTGCGGTACGCCTCGGGAATGTACGAGCAGACCGACCAGTAGCGGTCCGAGGGCTGGTCGTAGCGGACGATGAAGCGCACGCACCCGCCGGGAAAATCGATGAAACCGGAGCCGGCCGGGTCCGCGGGATCAAAGGCGGCGCCCGAGAACGAGATGGCCGGCGCGGTGCCGGCCGGGCCGGGATGCACGCGCACGATGGCGGCCTTCATGCCGATCCCGGCGCCGTTGGGGTAGCGGTTGTCCACGCGCAGCAGGATCACGAGTCCGCCTTCACGCGTCGCCACCGGGCAGCCCTCGAGCCAGCCCGAAAAGGTGCCATCCAGCCAACCCGGGCCCCGCGATAGGCCGTTTGACGGCAGCCAGGCCGACGGGTCGAGGAGATCTGCCTGCGCATCGGCCGTGATCACGGTGATGCGGGTGTCGCCGAAGGTGGGACTCAGCGGGTGTTCGACCGCCGTCCAAAACCGGCCGGCATAGGACACGGTCAACGGCCCGCTCGCGTGCGTCCGCCCGTCGGTTGCGGCGATAAGAAGTCCGCGGCCGGGCGCGGTGCGCGTCCAGGTCGCGCCGTGGTCGGTCGAACGGCGGATCACGAGGGCGCCGCCGGAAGAGGCGGCGCCGATGCTGAAGAGGTCGTCGCCGCGGCGGAAAAACGAGTTCCAGAACAATCCGGTGTCGTCAGGTCCGGGCACGGCCAGATCGCGCATCGCGCCCAACAGCGCCCAGGTGCGGCCTTCATCGCGGGAGCGGTACAGGTAGGTCTGGGCGGAGAGGTCCTCGCTCGAGCCGGGGCCGTATTCGTCGTGCGACGTCAGCAGCGAACCGTCGGCGCAGCGCACGAGCGACGGCGATCCGAGGAAAATGCCGGTCGCGGGCGGGCGGTAGGCCACGACGGTGCCGGGCAGGGGGAATTCGCCGGGGGCGGGAGGGGAAAACGCTGGACGCGAAACGCGGGACGCCGGATCCCCGAGTCGGGTGGCGTCGGTGCTTCGGCGTTCAGGGTTCAACGTCCAGGTTCAGCGTCTTGGTCCGGGCCGCTTGGCGGCCCCGGGCTAGAATTTCAGGTGCTTAACCGTCACGCCCTTGTTGATGAGCTGGTTCAGCGAATCGATGCCGATGCGCAGGTGGTCGTTCACGTAGGTGGCGTCGACCTTTTCGTCGCTGGCGGCGGTCTTGATGCCCTCGGGGGTCATCGGCTGGTCGGAGACCAGGAGCAGCGCGCCGGTCGGGGTCTCGTTGTAGAAGCCGGTCATGAAGATCGTGGCCGTCTCCATGTCGATGGCGAGGGCCCGGATCTTCTTGAGGTATTTCTTGAATTTCTCGTCGTGCTCCCAGACGCGGCGGTTGGTGGTGTAGACCGTGCCGGTCCAGTAATCGCGTGAGCGCTCCCGGATCGTGGTGGAGATGGCCTTCTGCAGCGCGAAGGCCGGGAGCGCCGGCACCTCGGGCGGGAAGTAGTCGTTGCTGGTACCCTCGCCGCGGATGGCGGCGATCGGCAGGATCAGGTCGCCGATCTCGGCGCGATGCTTGATGCCGCCGCACTTGCCGAGGAAGAGCACGGCCTTGGGGGTGATCGCGCTCAGCAGGTCCATGACGGTGGCCGCGGTGGCGCTGCCCATGCCGAAGTTGACGATGGTGATGTTGCCCGCCGTGGCATTCGGCATCGGCTTGTCCTTCCCCTTGACCGGCACCCGGTGCCACTGCGCGAAGAGCTTCACGTAGCGGTCGAAATTCGTGAGGAGGATGTAGTCGCCGAATTCATCCAGCGGCACGCCGGTGTAGCGGGGCAGCCAGTTTTCGACGATTGCTTGGCGGGATTTCATGGCGCCGACGATGACGGGTCCGACCGTCCGGGGCACGGAGAAAATGGCCGACGGGTCAGCGCTTCACCGGCGGCACAAAGCCGAGGTCGGTGGCCTTGATCACGTGCGTGAAGCGGTTTGCACCCTGCTTGTCGGTGCACGTGACCGTGAGGCTCCGGTCGGCTCCCTGACCGCTGACGGCGACGGTGACGAAGTTCTGGTCGCCGACGAGCGTCTCGCGGATCACCTGGGGATCCCCGGCCTTGGGGCTGGTCTCGACGGCCCAGGATCCGCTGGTGAGCGGAGAGGAAGTGATGTCGTAGATCCAGGGGCCGTCGGGCGAGAGCTGGCGGCGATAGATGCCGGTGTGGTGGACATCGCCCGTCAGGAACACCACGCCGGTGATGCCGTGGTCACGGATGAAGGCGACGAGCTCCTCGCGCTCGCGGCGATAGGCTTCGTGGCCCTCGCTGCGCTCGTCGGTGGCGAGGAACTGGTTGCCGGTGGCGATGAACTTGAAGGTGAATTGCTTCAATTCCTTCGCCTGGAGGAGTGATTGCTTGAGCCAGTCGAGCTGCCGGCGGCCCCATTGCGTCTTCTCGGGATGGCGGTCCTGGTCGAGGCCGGCGCTGTCGCGGTGGTAGTGGTTGTCGAGCAGGATGAACACGGCGTCGCCCCAATAAAACTTGGTATAGATTCCGGGATTGTCGGCCTCGCCGTAGGTCGGGTTGCCCCAGTAGGACCTGAAGATCTTCAAGGCCTCGTCCTTGAACTCGTAGGACCGGTCGGAGTCGTTCGGACCATAGTCGTGGTCGTCCCAGATCGCATAGTGATGCATGCGACCCAGCAGCTTCTGCATCTCGGGCACGGCCCGGTCGCGGGCGGCGCGATACCAGAGTCCGCTGACCGAATCGTAATCGGCCTCGCGCCAGTACCAGTTGTCGCCGAGCCAGATCATGAAGTCCGCGTCGGTCTCGCCCGCGAGGCGGAGGGTCTCCACAGTCTTGCCGTAGGGCGAACCGGGGCGGTCGTGGACCGGGTCGTTGATGTAGGCGCAGGACCCGACGAGGAACTTGAAGTCCGGCGGCGGGGTGCGCCATTCCCACTGGGTCTTGGTCTGGAAGCGCGCCGCGAAGGGCAGGGGCTGCTTCTTGCCGTCAATCTGGAGCTCGTACTCGTAGGCGGTGCCCATATCAAGCAGGCCCGGGCGGAATTGGGTGATCTGCCCGCCAGCCGGCGTGGGGTCGGGGTTGCGGTTGACCAGGCGGCGCGCCTCGGCGGGGCGGCCGGTCGGCCAGAATTTGAGCGTCACGGTTTCCGCGTCGCGCGTTTCCACCCAGAGAAGGATTTCCCGATGTGCACGGTAGCCGAGCATCGGGCCGGAGACGAGGCGGCCGGCGGCATGGCTCGCCGACACGAGGCCGAGGACTAGGACGCAAAGAATGAATTTGCGAAGGGGCATGGGGCGAACTTGCCGGATTGCCCGGCGGGATGCAAAGACGCAGTGCGCGGGTGGGGTATTTGGGTAGCGCCCGGCCTCCGGACGGGCGGTGCGACATCCGCCGGTGTAAAACGCTACGCCCGGCCGGAGGCCGGGCGCTACCTTTGACAGTCAAGGTCTCCACCCCAAAGAAAAGGCGCGACTCCGGGCGTTGGATCGTTCTTGTATGGGGGTCTACCCCCTAGATGACCATTCCCCATAAAGTCAGGATCGGCGCCGTGGCGTGGGGCGCTTTTGTGCTTTTATTGGTGACGGACATGCCCAGTCACCACTGGACCGGGGCCCTCCTGCTGCTATCGGCGCTGGTGCTGATGCCGATGGCGTGGTGCCTCGCCCGCGACCTCGACGACACGGGCTGGGCGGCGAAGCTCTGGCGGTTCGACCTCCAGTTGCAGTTGCCGGCGGCGCTCCTGTTGATGCCGGCTTTCTGGCTGAGCCCAGGTTGGCTGGCACTGCTGTGCGCACTGCCTTGGGCCTTTGTGCTCGGCGTGATGGCGGTGGATGGCTTCCTGCGCATCCGCCGACATGGCTTCACGCCGCTCGGGCCGCTGTGCCGTGACATCGGCCTGATTTATGCCTCCATCGGCGGCATCTGGCTCCTGCTCGAACGTTCGGGCTGGCAGACGCCGGAGCTCAGTTCCGGCCTGTTCGCGCACCAGGCGGTGCATTTCCATTACTTCGGCTTCGTTCTTCCGCTGGTTGCCGGCCTGGCGCAAAACCGGCGTGCGCAATGCCCCATCGGCACCACCGCCACCGTGCTCGTGATCGTCGGCGTGCCGCTGGTGGCCCTTGCCACGGTGGTCGCGGAATTCTGGCCGCTCGATCTCCTGAAGTCCCTGGCCACGTGGCTGCTGGTCGTCGGTGGCGTGGGTGTGGCCTGGCAGCACATCGTGCTCGCCGTCCAGGAACGCACCGTGCACCCGCTGGCGCGCGGCCTGTGGTTCATCGCGGGCCTGGCGTTGGGCGTCGGCATGCTGCTCGCCGGTCTCCATGCCTCCCGCCTCGTGCTTCCGCCGCTGCCCTGGCTCGATCTACCTTGGATGGTCGCGCTCCACGGCACCGTGAATGCCCTGGGCTTCTCGCTGGCCGCGGTCCTGGCCTGGTGCCGCGCCGGCCGCGAGTGCTGCTGCGGACGGTAACACTCGTTTCGCTCAACTCTCCGCCAATGCGTTGGCGGTGTTGAGGTGCTCGACGCCGGTGTATTTCTGCGACTGCTCGTCGGCGTGGTAGCTGGAACGGACCATGGCGCCGCTCTCGACGACGCCGATGCCGAGAGCCAGGCCGACCTGTTTCCAGCGGGCGAACTCGTCGGGGTGGGCCCAGCGGGTGACCGGCAGGTGCTGCGGGGTGGGCTGGAGGTACTGGCCGATGGTGAGGATGTCGGTCTTGTCGGACGCAACGTCGCGCAGGGTCTGCTCGATCTCCGCCTCGGTCTCGCCGAGGCCGAGCATGATGCCGGTCTTGGTCGTGAAGCCGCGGCTCTTGGCGTGGCGGAGGACGGAACGGCTGCGGTCGTAGCGGGCCTGGACGCGCACGGGGCGCTGGAGGCGCTCCACGGTCTCGAGGTTGTGGTTGAAGATGTCGGGCTTGGCGTCGAGCACGGTGTCGAGGTCGTGCAGGCGGCCCTTCCAGTCGGGCGTGAGCACCTCGATGGCGGTGCCCGGGCTGCGGTGGCGGATGGCGCGGATCGTGGCCGCCCAGACGCTGGCACCGCCGTCGGCGAGTTCATCGCGCGCGACCGAGGTGATGACGCAGTGCTTCAGCCCCATGGTCGCGACGGCTTCGGCCACGCGGGCCGGTTCTCCGAGGTCGAGTTCGGTCGGGCGACCGGTCTGGATCGCGCAGAAATTGCAGGACCGCGTGCAGATGTTGCCGAGGATCATCACCGTGGCGGTGCCGCGGGACCAGCATTCGCCAAGGTTCGGGCACTGCGCGCTCTGGCACACGGTGTGGAGCTTGTGTCCATCCACCAGCGCCCGCACGGCATGATAGCCGGGGCCGGAAGGAAGCTTGGCACGGAGCCAGGAGGGTTTGCGCAGGGCGGTCATGAGCGGGAGATGGCCGCAAATTGGGCCACAAAGCGCAAAAAGAAAAGCATCAGCCTTATTGCGTAATTCCCGTCGGGCCTACGGTGGCGGGGTCGAGCCGGCGCGGGCACGGGCCTCGGCGAGGTTGTGCCGGGCATCCGCATCGTCCGGCGCCAGTTGCAGCACGCGCTCGAAGTGCGTCGCCGCCGCCGCCGGATCGCCGGCCAGCAGGAGGGCCTTGCCGAGGTTGAAATGAGCATCGGCCCGGCCGGGCTCCGCCGCGAGGGCGGCCCGGTAGCTGGCGATCGCCGGGGGCAGGCGGCCGGTCTGCGCGAACAGGTTGCCGAGGTTGTAGTGCGCATCCGCGTAAGCGGGCCGCAGCTCCAACGCAGCCTTGAGGTGGGCATGGGCTTCGCGCCCGCGGCGCAACGCGAGGTAGGCGGCGCCGAGATTGCAGTGCGCCTCGGCGTAGTCGGGCCGCAGCCGCAGCGCCGACTCGAAGGCCGTCACGGCCTCTTCCGCCCGGCCGGCATGCAGGAGGGCGTGGCCGAGATTATACTGCATCTCCGGTGACTGCGGAGCGAGCCGTGCCGCTTCCCGGCTTGCCGCCAAGGCCTCCGCGGTGCGGCCCGCCCGGTCGAGCGCGAGCGAAAGCAGCGAGTGTGCCCGGGAGTTCCCGGGGCGCTGCGCGACGGTGTCGGTCCAGATGCGCACCGGGCTCGCGTACTGGGCGTTGCGGCGGACCGTCACGACCGCGAAGGCCGCGGCCGCGGCGACCGCGAATAGCAATGCCTTCCGGCCCAGGACGTGGTAGGCGCCAAGCACGACGGGCAGAACGACGGCCGCCAGCGGGAGGTACATGCGGTGCTCGGCGATCGGCTGCGAGACGAGCGGCAGGAAGCTCGAGCTCGGGCCCAGGATCAGGAAAAACCACAGGCCGGCAAAGGCGATAGCCCGGCGCCGCACGAGACCCCAGCAGGTGGCCAGCCCGAGGGCCGTGAGCAGGAGGAACTGCGGCCAAACCGCGCCCAGCCCGCGCACCACGTCTGTCCCGTAGTCGAGCACAAGGGGGTGCGGCCAGAAACTCAGTCGCAGGTAAATCCCGATGGCCTGGCAGGAGGTGAGGAGGTAGTCCCAGGCGGAGACGCCGAGGCCAAAGCCCACGACGCCACCGCGCTGTTCGCCCATGGCGATAAGCCCCGCGAGCAGGCCCCAGGATCCCGCGAGCACCAGCAGGAACCGGCGCCGCCGAAGCCATGTCTCGCGCCAGGATCCGCTGACGAAGAGCGCATCGTAGCCTGCGATCAGCAGCGGGGCCACGGCAACGATCTCCTTCGTGGCGACACCCGCGTAGCAGGCAGCGACGGCCACTGCGCCCCAGCGCCGGCCCGACCCGGTCTCGACGTGCCGGATAAAGCCGTACAGCGCCAGCAGCAGGCCCATTCCTCCGAGGATCTCGGTGCGTTGGACCACACAGGTGACAGACTCGGTGAGCAGGGGGTGCACGGCCCAAAGCAGCGCCGCGAAGAAGGCGAGGGGCGTGGCCGCCGGGCCGTACCGGGCGGCCAGCGGCGGACGAAGCAGCGTGCGCCGCGCAATACCGAACAACAGCAGCGCCGCTGCGGCATGGAGCGCGATGTTGACGGCGTGGTAGCCCCGCGGGTCGAGCCCGCCGGCGGCGTAGTTGAGCGCAAAGCTCAGGTTGACGAGGGGACGCCCGGCGGCGCTGCCGGCCGAGGCCGGGGGTGCGAGCACAGCGCTCCAGTCGACGAGGTTGCGGATGGACGGGTTCTCGACGATGGCCGGCGCATCGTCGAAGACGAAGGGTGACGCCAGCGTGTTCAGGTACGCGGCGGCGACGGCAATCGCGATCAGGCCGGCGGCCAGCGTTACGGAACCCGGTTTGCGCATCGGCCAACGCGTAGGCGTCGGGCACGCGCCGGACAAGCGGGTTTTGTTATCGGGCCCCGGGGGCGCCGCCTGCGCGGACCGGCGTGACGAAGTCCGGCCACAGGTCGTGAAACTCGCGGGCCAGCACCGCCTTCACCTCGGCGAGGTCGAGTTCACGGCCGAGCTCGGCCTGCAGGGAGGTCACCGTGCCGTCGGCCGCGCTGATGCCGCAGGGGACGATGCCCTGGAAATGGGCGAGGTTGGCGTTCACGTTGAGGGCGAACCCGTGGTACGTCACCCAGCGTTTCACGGCGACGCCGATGGCGGCGACCTTGCGCTTCCCCAGCCAGATGCCGGTGAGGCCCTCGCGGCGGCTGGCGGCGAGGCCGAGCGCGCCAACGCTGTTGATCAGGACCTGCTCAAGGAAGCGCAAGTAGGCGTGCAGGTCCTTGCGGGTGGCAAGGGAGACGATGGGGTAGCCGACGACCTGACCGGGTCCGTGGTAGGTGATATCGCCGCCGCGGTTGGTCTTGGCCACGCTCACCCCTTCGCGCGCCAGCTGCTCGGCATTCCACACGAGATGGCTTTCCGCACCGCTGCGCAGGCCGACGGTGAAGACCGGTTCGTGCTCGGTGAAGACCAGCGTGTCGCCGATCCCGCCCGCGAGGCGCTGGGCCACGAGGTCCTGCTGGCGTTGAAACGCCTCCGCATAGCCCGTGCGGCCCCAGTCGACGACGTCGACGGGCGCGGCGGGTTTGACGGAAGCGGATGCCATGCCCTCACCATTGTGCAGATCGCCTTGGCCGCAACCCTGCCGTGCGGCGCGAATGATCATGCAGCTTCGGCTTGGCGGCACGGGTGCATCCGCTAGTGCACAGGGGTGGTTACACCTGTTCCGCTTTCTGCTGTCCGGCCCGCAGGCGACCTGCTGCGCCGGGCTGAGCTCAACTTCCGCCGGCTGCACGACGCCGAATTCCAGTTCGACGCGATGATGACGGCCTTCACGGCCAAGGACGCGCCGGGCGACTGGGTGGGGCGCTGCCTGCTGGCGCTGACCGAATACGCCCAGCTCCTCGGCCGCGAGGCCCCGCACCTCACCGAGATCGTCAACCGCCTGCCCAGCGCGCTCAACGCCCGCGGCTATATCGGCGAAATCCTCCCGCCCGGCACCGTCGATGAAAACCAGGTCGCCGGCCACAACGCCCTCCTGCGCGGGCTCTGCGAATACCAGCGCTGGCGCCCCGACGATCGCGTGCGGAGCATGATCCGGAGCATCATCGAGAATCTCATGCTGCCCACGCGTCCGCTGTGGGCCGCGTACCCCGATCAGCCGGATCTTTCGCTGCGCGACAGCCAACTCGTCGGCCTGACCATGCATCGGACATCGGGTGTCTGGCGGGGGCTGTCGACCGACATCGGCGTCGGTTTCTTCACGCTCGATTGCCTGACCCAGGCCTATGCCGTGGAGCCCTCGCCGGGTCTGCGGGAACTGGTCGAGACGATGATTGCGCGCTACGCGCGGTTCGATCCCGTGCTGCACAGTGCGCAGACGCATTCGACGTTGAGCACGCTGCGCGGCATCATCCGTTGGTGGCGCGAGGTGGATCCGCGGCCGGAATACCTTGAGCTCGTGCGCACCCGGTACGCCTTGTACCGCGACCTTGCCGAGACCGAGCACCACGCCAACTACAACTGGTTTGGCCGGCCCGAATGGACGGAGCCCTGCGCGATCGTGGATGCCTACCTGCTCGTCGTGCAGTTGTGGTCGGCCACGGGCGACGCCGCCTATCTCGAGGAGGCGCACCGCATATTCTTCAATGCGCTGGCGCACGCGCAGCGTCCGAATGGCGGCTACGGCTGCGACCTGTGCACGGGGGCCCGCGGGCTGTTGTTCGCCGCGCCGCATGAGTTCTTCGAGGCGCCCTGGTGCTGCTCGATGCGCGGCGCCGAGGGGCTGGCCCGGGCGGCGCAGTATGGCTGGTTCACGGGGGCGGACGAACTCGTGCTGCCGTTCTATTTCGGCGGCACCGCCAAACTCGCGTTCCCGGACGGCCAGGTCGAGATCGCGCAGCACAGCGAGTACCCGCTCGAGGGCAAGGTGCGGCTCGAGGTCAAGGCTTCGACCCTGACCAAGCCCAAGACCCTGCGCCTTTTCGCGCCGTCGTGGTGTCCGCCGCGGCGTTTTCGTCTCAAGCTGAACAACGCCCCGGTGGCGGCGCGGGTCGAAGGAAGCTTTGTGGGCGCCACGCTCGACCTCCGTGCGGGCGACGTCCTCACGGTGACCTTCCCGTTCGAGATCGCGGCGGTGCCGCTGCAGAATCCCGGCCGTCAGCCGGGCCAGCACCGCTTCGCGCACGGCCCGCTGCTGCTGGGCCACGCGGGCGCGGAGGCCGTGGCGATGCCGGCCGACACGGTCTTTACGCCGACGGGGTCGGGGCGTTATCGTTGCGCGGCGACGGGGCGCACCCTGGCCCCGCTGCCAGCCCTGATCGATCTCCCTGAAGCCGCCGCGAAGGCGGCGCGAACCCAGCTCATCTTCAACGCCTGAATCCATGACTCCCAATCCAATGCAGAATCTCCTCGGGGTGCTGCCGTTCCAGGTCGGCACGGTCACCCGCATGATCAACGCCGAGAACCCGACCGGCGAAAAGGGCGGCGGCGCCAAGTGGGAGCCGAAGCCCGATGATCCCATGGTCCCGCACAGCGGCCCGGCGATGCACCTCGGCCGCGGCTGG
>CAZGJB010000082.1:0-12447 GCA_964526145.1 uncultured Opitutaceae bacterium | reverse complement strand
CCGTTTTCGGATGGCTCGTCGTGGATCGCAGAGTGCCGGTGCCGCTGGCGGCTTTGGCCGCTTTGGGTGCCGGCGCCGTTTGCGGTTCGGTCAACGGAACCCTGGTGAATTGGCTCAAGATGCCTTCGTTTATCGTCACGCTTGGCCTCCTGGAGGGTGCCCGTGGCCTCGCGTACCTCGCCACGGATTCGCAGACGAAATATCTGGGAGATCGCCTCGGCGTGCTTCAGGTAACATTGCCCGGGTTCGGTCTCTCGGTCGCTTTTCTGATTGCGGTGGGCGGCGTCCTGGCGGCGCATTTTGTCATCACCCGCACCGTGTTCGGTCGCCATGTCGTTGGCGTCGGCACGAACGAGGAAGCGGCTCGGCTTGTCGGCCTATCGCCCGGGAAGGTGCGCATGGCTGTTTTCGTACTGTCGGGGTTGGTCGCGGCTGCGGCTGGCCTCTGCCAGGTGTCGCGCTTGGGCGCGGCGGATCCCAATGCCGGGGCTGGGCTTGAACTCTCCGCCATAGCTGCCGCGGTCATCGGCGGGACGAGTTTACTCGGGGGACGCGGTTCGATGCTCGCAACCTTTGTTGGGGTGCTGATCATCGCGACGCTTGAGGCCGGTCTTGCCCACCTTGGGGCTTCGGAACCGATCAAACGCGTCGTGACCGGAGCGGTGATCATCTGCGCCGTGGCGGCCGAGGCAGCGCGTACCCGCTGGATGGCGCGATGGCTGAATCGCCCGAGCAATTAGCCGATGAAAAAATCGTCTCCAAAGATCCCAGGCCTAACTCGGTCTCTACCGGTGCGCGTATTCGAACGGTCATGAATCCCGACTCATACAAAGGCGGGCGGCGCCCGCGAGTCGCCGTCGTGGGCAGCCTTAACGTCGACTACATCTGGAATGTCCTGGAATTGCCCCGAGCCGGGCAAACCGTGTTGGCGCAGGAAGGGCGAACTGAGTTCGGCGGCAAGGGGGCGAACCAAGCGGTCGCAGCGACGCGGCATGGGGCTGAGGTTTTCTTCATCGGCTGCGTTGGCGACGATGCGGATGGGGAAAGCTATTGCCGGTACCTCAAGAATATTGGGGTACAGACGGCAGAGATTCGGCGAATCACTGGCGTGGCAACGGGTGCCGCGCACATCTATGTGGATAGTCGAGGCGAGAACATGATCGTGGTGAGCGGAGGCGCGAATGAACGTCTCGACCACAACCAAGTCTTTGGATCATTGGCCGGTTGCCTAGATGGTGCGGACGCCCTGGTGGCTCAATTGGAAAGCCCCATCGCTGCGGTGGAGGCTGCGCTCCAGATGGCCCACGCGAAAGGAGTGCGGTCGGTCCTCAATGCCTCGCCGTTCCACGCACAGTTCACATGGAGGGTGCCCGTTGACACGGTAATTGTGAATGAGCACGAGTTGGAGGACTTCTTCGGCGTGCTTGCCGTCAGCCTGATGCAGATGCAGCCCGAAAGGCGGATCGAACTCCTTGCGCGTCACCAGATCCAAAACTTGGTGATCACCCAAGGCAGCGAGCCCACGCTGCACGTATCCGCGAACGAGGTTCACTCCGTCCCGACCCATCGTGTGGTCCCAAAGAACACCGTGGGCGCGGGCGATACCTTTGCCGGATCTCTGGCGGTCTGTCTGGCACATGGCATGGATTGGCAAGCGGCTTTATGGCAGGCCAACGTAGCTGCCGGGCTCTCCACCCTGTTTGAGGGAGTTCAGACTGCGATCCCAACGCTCGCGGAGGTGCTCAAGATCGTGAATCCGCCATGCTCCTCCACGTGACCCGGGATTTTCGGTACGCCTGGTTGATGGTGCTCTCGTGCGCAGGTTGTGCGCTTCTCGGACCGCCATGCGCACCCAGGACAATTCGACCCTAATCGAGCGCGCACGGCCGGCAAACGGTACCCGTCAGTTTGAGTGGGCGCGTGAGGATTTGGCGGTGGTGTTGGCGCGTTCTCCCATGGTTGTTTCCCGAGTTCGGCCGATCACTGTGCTAGGCGAGCAGAGCGCCAATTTAGGCCCGGGCGATTATGGCATAATCTCTAAAACGCAAAGGCCAGGGTAGGGTGGGGTTGATTTGGGCACCGAACCAGCGAGTTCCGCTTGACGCCCCCGGAATCACGCTTGGGCCCGAGTTGTAGACTGCGCAGACGGCCCTCCCAACGTAAGCAGGTTGTGATTTCCGGCCACGGCCACCTCGACCGCGCGACGCAGCGCGTGCTGACCCTTGATCTCGGCGAAGTCGGCCGCGCCGTCGCTGCTGCGGGCCGCGAGCTTTCGCCGGGCCTCGGTGGAGGTGAGGGTGGGCAATTCGTGTTCGCCGGTGAGGAAACGAAAGGCGGCATCGAGTGAATCCACGCGCTTGACCTCGATGCCGTCGACCAGCGCGGCCTCCTCTGCGGAGCGCGCCGGGAGCAGCAGGATCCTTCGGCCGAGGCGGCGGGCGAGGCGGGCGATGGCGAGGGCGCCTTTGACCGGACGCGTGGCGCCGGAGAGGCTGAGTTCGCCGGCGATGAGGCACTCGCCGAGCAGCTCCGACTTCAACTGGCCCGTGGCGGCGAGGATGCCGAGGGCAATGGGCAGGTCGTAGCAGGGGCCTTCCTTGCGCAGGTCGCCGGGCGCGAGGTTGATCGTCGTGCGCGTGCTGGGGGAGCGGAAGCCGCTGTTATTGAGCGCGGCCTGGACCCGGTCGCCCGCCTCCTTCACGGCGGTGTCGGGCAGCCCGACGAAGAACCAGCGCGGTTCGCCGATTTCGCCGGCGTTGACTTCGACCTGGACCGTCTCGGCGTGGATTCCCTGCAGGGCGGCCGACGTGAGTGTTGCGAGCATCGGCCATGGGATTGGACCGCCCCCGGCGCGGTCAATCGGCTAGGCCGGCAGGCACCTACAACTTGTGGCGTAAAGTTCGCGACGCCTCACCGCCGCGGGATTCGCGCGAGGTTGGCTTCGATGGCGGCGAGGTAAGGGTTGCGGCCGGTGCCGTCCAGATTGTCGAGGTAGCGGAAGACGCCGGCGAACTCGGCCTCGAGTTTTGGCAGGACCATCTCGCTCCAGAAACGCGGGGTGTTGTCGAGCAGCTGCTGGGCGGACTTGAAGAGGCGGCCCGCGGGCGGCGTGCCGAAGAAATCGTGGGACTCCTCGAATTCGAGATACAGCGCGTCGAGCTTCTCGATGTAGTCCGGGGCGGCCATCTGGGCGAGGTAGTCGGCCGTGGCGACGACGCAGCCGATCAGGCGGCCCAGTGAATCATGAAAACCCACGCGGTCGATCTGGCTGTTGGGGCCGGTGCAGCTGATCGCGCTGACCACGTCGTCGACCTCCTTGATGTGGGCGCCGACGCTGGGCAGGTAGGACGCCGCATAGGCGGAGCTGCGGAGCTCGTGGATGAAGGTGTACTTGGCGCCGGTGCCGGCGCGGTCGGAGCGCAGCTTGAGGTAGCCGCTGTCGTGCAGGAGGACGGCGGCGACGGCCAACTCGTAGTTGCGCGGGGTCAGGGCGGGGAGGGTGCCGGTGCGCTGCCGGCCGACCAGAATGTCGACGAGGCAGACGGTCGCCTGGAGCGTGTGCTCGTAGTTGTGGTAGCGCAGGTCGATCGGCGCGAAGTCGGGGTGTTCGCCCGCGAACAGCGCGGTGACGTCGGTGAACACGCGGTCGAGCCACGGCGACTTGGCGCCCCCGAAGAACAGCGCGAACTTCCTTTGGACATAATCCGCCACGGCTTGGCTGTTCGTGGTATCAACGGGCGGGTTCATGCTCCGGTATTTCGGATTGAGTTGTACGGATGAAAGCCGTGAAACTGCACCTATTAGGCATTTGCGCCTTTGCAGAGCCAAGCCTAATCTAGGGTATTCCACTTAATGATATTGGGAGTCACAGGCGGGATGGGGTGCGGGAAATCAACCGTGGCCGGTATGCTGGCCGAGGCGGTTTTTTTGCGCATCGATTCGGATGCATTGGTGAAAAACCATGTGCTGACGAACCCGGATGTCTGTGCCGCGGTGCGGGCGAAGTTTGGTCCGGATGTATTCAACCGCGACGGGACGATTGACCGCAGCCTGCTGGCGGAGCGGGTGTTTGCGAGCGAGGCCGACCGGCTCTGGCTCGAGGAGATGACCCATCCCCGCGTGTTCGACTATTGGCGGGGGCAGTTGGAGGCGGCACCGAAGGCCAACTGGGTTATCGAGGTCCCGCTGTTGTTCGAGAAGCAGTTGGAGAATTGGTTTGATTTCATCGTATGCGTCGCCTGTTCTCCTGCCCAGCAACTCGCCCGGCTGGAGCAAAAAGGTCTGCCAGGACCGCTCGCCGAGCAACGAATCTCCAAGCAACTGCCTTTGGCGCATAAAACTGAGCACTCTGATTTTGTCCTGTGGAACGATGGTTCCACCGAATTCCTGCGGGCGCAGGTGGACAGCCTGATCGACGCCCTGCCGAAGACCGCCTGAGGGCGGGCTCAGCTGCCGGTCCGGCCCGTCCTGCCGGCTATTTTCCTATCTCCACAATGTCCATTCCCCCGAAATCCGACGACGACGCAGCCCCGTCCGCCAAGAAGACCGTGCGCCGCCGCCCCCGTACGACCAAGCCCAAGGCCGCGAAGGCCGCCAAGGAGGCGGTCGAAGTCTCCGCCGCGCCCGCGCCCGTCGAGGCCCCGCCGCCACCCCCGGTCGTGGAAGCACCGGCGCCCCGTCCCGAATTCAAGCCTGCCCCCCGGCCCGAGCCCACGCCAAGCGCCGCTCCCGTCGAGCGGACCGAATCCGCGCCGGCGGCCAATGCACCCGATTCCGGCGCGCCCGCCCCTGCCGAGGGTGGTGCCGGCAACGGCGGTGACGGCGGCGGCCAGCAAAACGAGGGCAACCAGTACGGCGGTGGAGGCGGCGGCGGCCAGGGCGGTGGCTTTCAGGAACGAGGTTTCTGGAAGCGCAACAAGCGCGGCAAGCGCGGACGCCACGGCTGGCAGCCGGGCGGTGGTGGTGGCGGCGGGGGAGGATTCCCCCGCGAGCAGCATCCGCCGCAGCCGCCCCCGCCGAGCAACGCGCCGGTCTATGGCGACCTGCCGAATCCTTCCCGCTTCGCCGACCTCGCAGCCCTCGACACCCTCGCGGCCGAGATCTCGGCCGGCCCGGGCGACGCTGTCTGGCTCAACGAACTCTACGCGCTCAACCTCGCCGATCTCACCGCCCAGGCGCGCAAGCTCGGCGTCAACATCGAGGGTGCCCCGGGCCGCCGCCAACTGCTGCCCCAGGTCCTCGCCGCCATCGGCACGGCCAAGACACCGCTGCGCGACCGCGGCTACATCGACGTCACCGACCGCGGCGCGTTCATCGTGCACACGCACGTGAACTACCGCCTCTATCCCGAGGATCCGTACCTGCCCGAGAGCCTCATTCAGCGCTTCGGCTTGAAGCGCGGCCACCACGTCGAGGTGCTCCTCCAGCCGCCGCAGCCCGGCGAGCGTTGCCCGTCCGTCGTGCGGATCGACTCCGTCATGGGCGGCGCCCCCGAGGCGATTGCCCGCGTGGTCCCCTTCGAGGAGCTCATCCCGTATTACCCGCTGCAGCGCATCCTGCTCGAATCCGAGGAGGTGCAGAAGGACGTGTCGATGCGCGCCGTCGACATCCTCACGCCCATCGGCTTCGGCCAGCGCGCCCTCATCGTCGCGCCGCCGCGCACCGGCAAGACCGTGCTCCTGCAGAACATCGCCAATTCCATCACGGCGAATTCCCCGCAGGCGAAGCTCATCCTTCTCCTCATCGACGAGCGCCCCGAGGAGGTCACCGACTTCCGCCGCCACACCAAGGGCGAGGTCGTCTCGTCGACCTTCGACGAATCCCCCGAGAGCCACGTGCACTGCGCCGAGATGGTGATCGAAAAGGCCCGCCGCCTCGTGGAGCAGGGTGAGCATGTCGTCATCCTCCTCGACTCCATCACCCGCCTGGCCCGCGCCTACAACGCCCTCACCGGCAACCAGGGCAAGACCATGTCGGGCGGCCTCGAGTCCAACGCCCTCCAGAAGCCCAAGCGCTTCTTCGGCTCCGCCCGCAACATCGAGGGCGGTGGCAGCCTCACGATCATCGCCAGCGCGCTGATCGACACCGGCAGCCGCATGGACGAGATCATCTTCGAGGAGTTCAAGGGCACCGGCAACTGCGAGCTCCACCTCGACCGCGGCCTCGTCGAGCGCCGCATCTTCCCCGCGATCAACATCGACCGCTCCGGCACCCGCAAGGAGGAGCTGATCTACCACCCCGACGAACTGCAGCGCATCTACGGCCTGCGGCGCGCCATGCAGGGTCTTGGTCCGATCGAGTCGATGGAGATGCTCATCACGCGGCTCAAGAAGACGAAGTCCAACGCGGAGTTCCTCGTCAGCCTGCGCTGACCGTTTCCGGCCGGTTGCCACGTCCGATGCTCGCACCGGCCGCCGCCGTCCTGTCGTCCGGCGAACTGGCGCGGACGCGGATCCCCACCGACGTGCTCCGGCTCGTGCCGCGCGACCTCGCCGTGCGGCACCAGTTGCTGCCGCTGCGTCGCACCCGTTTCGGGCTGGAGGTCGCCGTCGCCGATCCGTGCGCCTGCGAAGGCACCGATCTGCTGGCGCATGTCCTCGGACTCGATATCGAACCCGTCGGCGCGGACGCGACCGAGCTGCGCCGGGCCATCGAGCGCCTCTACGGTTTGGCCGAGGCGGTGGAACCGACCGCCACACCTGATCTGACAAATGAGACCGTCGCGACCGATCAGTCCGACGCGACCGAGTTGGCCGACGACGCCCCGGTGATCCGGCTCGTCCACCAGCTCATCGGCACCGCGCTGCAGCGGCGTGCCTCGGACATCCACCTCGAGCCGCTCGCGGCCCAGTTCCGCGTGCGCCTCCGCATCGACGGCGTGCTGCATGAGGCCGAGGGTCCGTCCAAGCGGCTCCATCCCGCGGTCATCTCGCGGCTCAAGATCATGGGCGGCCTCAGCATCGCCGAGCGTCGCCTGCCGCAGGACGGACGAATCCGCACCACGGTCGCCGGCCGGGCGCTCGACCTGCGCGTTGCGACCATTCCCACCGTGCATGGAGAGAGCATGGTGCTGCGTCTCCTCGACGACGATGCGGTGCGACCGGGCGTGGACGACCTTGGCTTGGCCGACGCGGATCGAGTGGCACTCGAGCGCCTCTTGAGCCGGCCCGACGGCATGGTATTGGTCACGGGGCCGACCGGGGCAGGGAAAACGACGACCCTTTACGCGTGCCTCCAACAGTTGAACCAAACTGACCGCAAGATCCTCACCGTCGAGGATCCGATCGAGAGCCAACTGGGCGGCGTCAACCAGGTCCCGGTGCGGCCGACCGTGGGCCTCACGTTTGCCGCGGCCCTGCGGGCGATGCTCCGCCAGGCGCCGAATGTCGTCATGGTGGGCGAAATCCGCGACCGCGAGACCGCCGAGATCGCGTTGCAGGCTGCCCTCACCGGGCACCTGGTCTGCTCCTCGCTGCACACCAACGACGCGGTCGGTGCCGTGACCCGGCTCGGCGATCTTGGCGCCAAACCTTACCTCGTCGCCGCCGGGCTGCGCGGCGTCGTGGCGCAGCGTCTTGTCCGTCGCGTGTGCGGCTCCTGCCGGGAAACCTATGCGCCCAGCGCGGCGGAGTGGCGCCAACTTGCTGGCGACGCGGATCGGCCAACCGGCGTAATGTTTGCGCGCGGGCCGGGGTGCCCGGACTGCCAGGGCACCGGATATCGCGGACGCATCGGCGTGTTCGAAATCCTCGAGGTGAACGAGGCGCTCCGTGCGTTGATCCATGCCGGGGCCGGTCCGGCGCAGGTGCGGCAGGCGGCCGCGGCTGCCGGGCTGGGGAGCCTCCGGGCGGATGGCCTCAGAAAAGTCAGCGCTGGTTTGACCACGGTCGAAGAAATCGCTTCCATCATCTACGGCGACACGGATTAACCCCAATCTCCCTATGAGCTATGAAATGAATGAACTGCTCGATCTGGTCGTCGAGCAAAACGCGTCCGACCTCCACATCCAGGTGGGCCAGCCCCCGACGCTCCGCCTCAGTGGCAGCATGACGCCGATCGAGGGACCGAATCTCACCCCGGCCGACACCGAGAAGCTCATGCTCTCGATCACGCCCGACAGCCACATAAGCAATGTGAAGCTCAACGGCGGCGCCGACTTCGGTTTCGCGTTCGGCGAAAAGGCGCGTTTCCGCGTGAGCGTGCTCAAGGCGAAGGGCAACTACGGCATGGTCCTGCGCCAGATTCCCTACAAGATGTTCGGCCTGCGCGACATCGGCCTGCCCGACAAGATCCGCGAGCTCCTCTACCGTCCGCGTGGCCTGATCCTCGTCACCGGCCCGACCGGCTCCGGCAAGTCCACCACGCTGGCCTCGATGATCAACTACGTGAACGAGAACCGCGACGGCCACATCATCACCATCGAGGACCCGATCGAGTATTACCACAACCACAAGCGCTGTGTCGTCACCCAGCGCGAGATCGGCTCCGACGTGCCGAGCTTTGCCGAGGCCATCCGGCGCGCCCTCCGCCAGGACCCCGACATCATCCTCGTCGGTGAAATGCGCGATCTCGAGACCATCGAGGCGGCCATCAGCGCGGCCGAGACCGGCCACTTGGTGTTCGGCACGCTGCACACCAACAGCGCCGCCAAGACCATCGACCGTATCGTCGACGCCTTCCCGGCGAACATGAAGGACATGATCCGCACCCAGCTCGCGTCCTCCGTGCAGGCCGTCATCTCCCAGGTGCTCTGCAAGAAGATCGGCGGC
Source organism: uncultured Opitutaceae bacterium (assembly GCA_964526145.1). Taxonomy (GTDB): domain Bacteria; phylum Verrucomicrobiota; class Verrucomicrobiia; order Opitutales; family Opitutaceae; genus UBA2377. Next base: position 3,679 of record CAZGJB010000082.1, on the reverse strand, counting down.
GGCCGCATCGCCGGCTACGAGATCATGGTGACCACGACCTCGATCGCCTCGCTCATCCGCGAGAACAAGACCTTCCGTATTCCCTCCGATATCCAGACCGGCGCCGCCCTCGGCATGATCACCATGGATACCCACCTGATGAGCCTCTACAACCGCGAGCTCATCACGGCGGACGAGTGTGTGGAGAAGGCCCAGGACTCGAACGTCATGCGCGAGAAGCTGATCGGCATGGGCGCGAAGCTGAAGGAACTCTGACCCGGCCCGGCACTGCATGTTTGCCAGGCACGACCCGGCGTGGCGGGAAGTCCTCACCCACGCCGGCCTGACCGCGACCGAGCTCACCGCGGCCACCGAGGATCATCATGCCACCGGGCGTTCGCTCGCCGCGTCCGCGCTCGCGCTCGGCTTCGTCGCGCGCGAGCCGCTCCTCGCGGCCATGGTCGCGGCTGGCTCCCGGCCCGAGGCCGACGATGCGTCCGCGTGGTCGAGCCAGGCGCCGGTGGTGCGGTATGTGGATAATGTGCTCGCGCAGGCCGTGCATGACCGCGCCTCGGACCTGCACTTCGAGCCGTTCGAACATGACTTCAAGGTGCGCGGTCGGGTGGATGGGACGTTGCGCGAACTTGCCCCACCGGCCAAGGAACTGGCCGGCGCGGTCATCTCGCGCCTCAAGGTCCTGGCCGGGCTGAACATCGCCGAGCGCCGCGTGCCGCAGGACGGACGCATCCGGGCCACGCTGGCCGGTCGGGCCGTTGACCTCCGCGTGTCGACCCTGCCGACGCAGTTCGGTGAAAGCGTGGTCCTGCGCGTGCTTGATCGCGAGGCGGCGGGTCTCGACCTCGATCGCCTGGGCATGCCCGCGGTTATCCGCTCCGGTTTTGACGCGGCGATCGGCCAACCTCACGGCATGGTCCTCGTCACCGGGCCCACCGGCTCGGGCAAGACGACAACTCTTTACGGGGCCCTGCAGGCGATCCATGCGCCGGGCGTGAAGATCCTGACGGCGGAGGATCCGGTTGAGTACGAGATCGACGGCGTCATGCAGCTGCCGATCCAGCCGGCGATCGGCCTCACTTTTGCGCACGCGCTGCGGGCCTTTTTGCGGCAGGACCCGGATGTCATCCTGGTCGGCGAGATCCGCGATGCCGAGACGGCGCAGGTGGCGATGCAGGCGGCCCTGACGGGGCACCTCGTGCTTTCAACCCTGCACACCAACGATGCCGTGAGCACGGTGACGCGATTGCGCGACATGGGCATCGAGCCGTACTTGCTGGCGTCGACGCTGACGGGAGTCCTCGCGCAACGGCTGGTTCGCCGCCTGTGTTCCCATTGCCGCGAGGCTTATGTGCCGACGGTGGCCGAGCAGCGCGACGCCGGATTCGCGGATTCGGAGTTGGATGGGCGATTGTTCTATCGGCCGCGCGGGTGTCCGCAATGCGGGCACTCCGGTTACCAGGGGCGCACCGGGGTGTTCGAGTGGCTGCGCTGCACCGAGTCCGTGCGTGCGCTGATCGTGCAGGAAGCGCCAGCGTGGCAGTTGCAGGAGCATGCGGTCGCGCAGGGTTTGCGGACCTTGCGGGAGCACGCCCGGGAAAAGCTGCTGGCCGGCGAGACGTCGCTGGCGGAAGTCCTGCGCCACACCTGAATCATGCCCCGGTTCGCCTATACCGCCATCGAGTCCGGGACCCGTCGCGAGCGCCGCGGCACGGTTGAATCCACCTCGGTCGAGTCCGCCACGCTGCTCCTGCGGGCGCGCGGGCTGGCGCCCAAGGCCGTGACCGTCGCGGCCGAAGTCCGCCGCGCCCGCTTGCCGGCTGGTTTGCAGGGGCGTGGCGCGTTCAGTTTCGGGCGAGGGATCTCCGCGGTGCAGTTGGCGACGTGCACGCGTCGGTTGGCGATGTTGTTGCGCGCGCGGTTGCCGCTGGTGCGCGCGATCGAGGCGCTGGGGCGGCAGGAGCGGAATCCGCGGTTGCGGGCGGTGCTGGGCGAACTGGCTGACCGGATCCGCGCCGGCGGGAGCTTGTCCGACGGACTCCGACGGCATCCGGCGGTGTTCGACCGCCTTTATGTGAGCATGGTGAAGGCGGGCGAGGCGGGTGGCGTGCTCGACGTCGTGCTCGAGCGCGTCGCGCAATTTCAGGAGCGCGCGGTGCGGCTGCGGGGTCGGCTCCGGGCGGCGATGGCCTATCCGGCGATCATCCTCGCGGTGGCGGTGGGCATCGTCTCGGCGCTGCTGGTGTTTGTGGTGCCGAAGTTCGAGCAGATCTTTGCTGGGATGCTGAAGGGCCAGCCGCTGCCGGGGCTCACTCAGGCCGTGCTGACGGCGGCAGGTCTCGTGCGCGATCATCTCGGGCTGCTGCTCGGCGGCGGGATTGTCGTCGTGGCGGCCGGCATCGCCGTGGCGCGCACGCACCGCGGGGCGGCGTGGCTGGACCGGTGGCGGCTCGCATTGCCCGTATTCGGCGAAGTGACGGTCAAGGCGGCGGTGGCGCGCTTTGCCCGCACCTGCGGCACGCTGCTGGGCGGGGGCGTGCCGATCTTGCAGGCGCTGGCCGTGGCGCGCGAAACGTGCGGCAATCGTCACCTCGCCGCGGCGCTGGTCCAGGTCGAGGAGAGGGCACGGGCGGGTGAGGGCCTGGCCGGGCCGCTGCGGGCCACCGGGGTGTTTCCCGAGTTGGTTCCGAGCATGATTGCGGTCGGCGAGGAAACGGGCGACCTCGCCGAAACGTTGACGCGGGTGGCTGATGGCTATGACGAGGAGGTCGACCGCGCGGTCGGGACCATGACGGCGCTGGTCGAGCCGTTGCTCATCGTTGTGATGGCGGGGGTGGTCGGCACGCTCGTGATCGCGCTGTTTCTGCCGATCGTGCGCATCGTGCAGCTCCTCGGCTGAGCTGGCGATGAGATCGAAATCCTCGCGTCCCGTCTCGACTGTCGGGGTCTATCTATCCGGGCCTGGCTGGGAGACGGGTTTCGTCAGCAGCGTCGTGTTCAGGCCGGGGAGGCGCTCGGAAAATTCGTTATCCTCGGGAGTCTGACGCAGGGCGCGCTGGACCATGCCCATCTTGGCGTCGAGGTTGTCGATCATGCTGACAAACACGGCCTCGGGCGTGGCGGCGTAGACAGCGGCGCCCCATTCGGGTTCGCCTTGGTGGCTGAGGACAATGTGCTCGAGGCGTTCGAGGCGGTCGGCGTCGAGGCGGGCCTTGAGGCCGGCCTTGCGGGCGAGCTGGTAGCCGAGGACGACGTGGCCCTGCAGGATGCCCTTGCGGCTGCGGCGCGTGGCGAGGGTGCCCTCGTACTCGATGGTCTTGCCCGTGTCGTGCAGGAGAATGCCGGCCATGGCGAGATCGGCGTCGACCTCGGGGTACAGCGGGGCGAGCGCCTTGCACGCGCGGGCCATGTGCACCGTGTGCTCGAGCAGGCCGTGCCGGTACGCGTGGTGCATGGCGACGGCGGCGGGCGACCAGCGGAAGGCGTCACCGATTTCCTCGAAAACGGCCCGCACGGTCAGGCGCAGCTCGTCGTGACGGATGCCGTCGATGAAGGCGTTGAACTCCGTCCACAGCGCGCTAGGATCCTCGGGTGCGACCTCGACGAGGTTCTCGATGGCGCCGGGCTGGGCGGCGAGGTCGGACTCCGGCACGACGGTGACCCGCACGGGGCGCGGGGAGAGTCG
>CAZGJB010000081.1:4167-12482 GCA_964526145.1 uncultured Opitutaceae bacterium | reverse complement strand
CGGCGACGTGATTCTGGCCGAACCGGGCGCCCTCATCGGCTTTGCGGGTCCGCGCGTCATCAAGGACACGACCAAGCAGACGCTGCCGGCGGGTTTCCAGACCTCCGAATTCCTGCTCAAACACGGCCTGATCGACCAGATCGTCAGCCGCCTCGAACTGCGCGACCGCCTGCGGGAGATCCTGCTCGCGCTCCACGTCAAACAGAAGCCTGCTCCGGCCAAGGCCTCCTGAAGCGGCCCTGCCCATGGCCACCTGCGATCCCGCGGATTACGCAGCGGTGTGCGAGTACCTCTACGGGCTCAAGGCACACGGCCCGCGCTTTGGCATCGATCGCATGGAAATGCTCGCGGCCGAGCTGGGCCACCCTGAGCGCGCCCTGCCGCTGATCCACGTTGCCGGCACCAACGGCAAGGGCTCGGTCTCCGCGATGCTCGACGCGATCCTGCACGCGGCCGGCTGGCGCACGGGGCTCTACACCTCGCCGCACCTGGTAAAACTCGGCGAACGCGTCCAGGTGGAGCGGCGCAAGCTGACCGAGGAGGAGATCTGTGCCTACGTGCGCGAACTCGGGCCGATGGCGGAGCGCATCGGGGCGGGACATCCCGACGATCGGCCGAGCTTCTTCGAGTTCATGACGGCGATGGCTTTCCTGCAGTTCGCGCGCCGCGGCTGCGAGATCGGGGTCATCGAGGTGGGCATGGGCGGGCGGCTCGACGCGACGAACATCATCACGCCGGAACTGAGCATCATCACCTCGATCAGCATGGATCACTGCGAGTTCCTGGGCGACACGCTGGAACAGATCGCCGGGGAAAAGGCCGGCATCATCAAGCCGGGCCGGCCGGTGATCATGGGTCGCGTGCCGCCCCGGGCGGAGCAGGTCATCCGCGCACGCGCTGACGCGGTGGGAGCGCCCCTGCATGCGGTGGCGACGGAGTTCGGCGACGACCTGGACCGTTATCCGCACACGAATCTCGAGGGCGATTACCAACGGTGGAACGCCGCCACCGCGGCGCTGGCGGCGCGGACGCTCCGGGCGCGCTGGCGCATCACGCCGGAGGTCATCGCCGCGGGGCTGCATCATGTGGACTGGCCCGGCCGCTGGCAGCGCGTACGGCTCGACGGTCGCCTCCTGATCCTCGATGCGTCCCACAACCCGGAGGGCGCCGCGGTGCTCGCGGTGAACATGCAGCATCTCTATGCCGAGACCGGCCGGCGCCCGGTGGTCATCACCGGCGTGCTCGGCGCCGCGCGGGCGCGTCCCCTGATCGAGACGGTCTGCCGATTCGCGCGCGAGGTGCACTTCGTCGTGCCGCAGCAGGCACGGGCGTGTTCGCACGACGAACTGCTGGCGATGGTGCCAGCCGATTTTTCGGGACCTTGCCGCCGGGCGGAGGTGGCGCAGCTGTTTCCGGCGACCGGCGGTTGTGCCGCAGGCGGTCCCGATGATGTGCTGGTGGTCACCGGTTCGATCTACCTGCTCGGCGAAGTGATGGCGCGGTTGGCGCCGCAGCGCGGCGGCGGCGAGGGCCGCCTGCAGGACTTCTAGCCAGGGCTTGGCCCGGTCAGGGCGAAATTACTCTTGGATGAGGTGGTCGGGTGCGTTACGACATCATCGATCATGATCATCGAGTGGGGCATCTTGCTTCCGGCGATCGTCCTGTTGTTCTATCCGGCCGACCGGATTTTTCCCCAGCATCTGCGGCTGCGAACCTATGGACAGTTGAGTGATCCGGCCCACCCGCATCGGCACCGATGGTGGCTGTGGCAGCCGGCGCTTTGGGCTGATGCCCTCCGGTGCGAGGTGGCGATCTGGCTGGTCAATTACGCGCTCACGCCCATCGGGGCCAGCGCAGCCGCCAAGCCGGTCGGGCTTCTGGGCGGCCTGCTGCTGGTCGGCGTCCTGCCGCAGTTGCTGACGTGGCGCAAGGCGGCGACCATGTTCGCGCCGCTCGGCTACGTCTTTGCTGCGCTGTTCGTGCTGCTGCCGTTGGCCGCGGCCCTGCCCGTGGCGGTGCTGGGCATCGTGGGCCTGATGGCCTTGCGGGAGCTGTCCGCCGTCTTCCTTGGCGGTGCGATCGTGACCGTAGCGTTCGGTTATCTGCTCGGCGGCTCCCTGACCGCGATCACGATCCAGGCCGGCGTGTTTGTGCTCCCGGTGGTGGTGAGCACGATGTTCCGGTGCAAGCTGGTCCTCCCGGTGCAAAGCCGGGGCGAGACGGTATCGGTCGCGGCACCGCGGTGAAGCGCGGCGCCCGGGTCAGACCAATCGCACGAGCTCGGCGGTGGCCGGGATGTCCTTGATGATCTGCGACGGCTCGGGACCGACGCCCAGGTAGCGCAGGTTCGGGAGCTTGTCATCGGTCGGTCGCGGGCTGCCGGCGTATGCCACGTCCAGCAGGCTTCGCATCATCGCCGCGACATAGCGCTGGGCGTTGCGCGGGAGGCCAGCGAAGGTGCGGACTTGGGAGATGTCCTCAGCCCAGCCGGGATGCCGGGTGAAGATGGGACGCAGCGTGCGGCGGATCGCCTCGTTGCGCGGTACGTGCGGGTAGCGGCGACCGGCGGCGTCCTCGTAGGCGATGCAGATCTGCAGGTCGCCGCGCCAATCCCCGGCATACGTGAGGGCGTCGAGCTTGTTGAGCATCACGTCCTGATAGCCGCCGTAGCGTAGGGCGTCGCCCTTCTCGACGGCGTCGTACCAGCCGACCATGCGCTGGCGACCGGTGCTCGTGCCGAACTCCAGCTTCTTCAGCTTCACGGCCAGCGGATGGGCGTCGTCCATCTGCGTCAGGAACGTGTGGGTGCCGACCTTGGTGTCGTAGGCCTTGGCCACGCCAATGGTGTGGATGCGCTGCACCGGGATGCCGGCGCTCTGGAAAAACTCCGGGGTGAAGGTGTGGGAGGCGGTGACGTTGGGCGAAAAGCCCTGCCGCTTGTCGAGCCAGTAGGCCTGGCCGAACTCGCCGATGATCGTGCGACCGGCGGCGACCTCGCGCAGGATAAGCTCGCGCACCTCGCCGATGTTCTTGGCCAGGCGTGTGCCGGCGTCCCAGTACACGGCGGTCAGCCGCTCGAGGTTGAGGGTGAAGGGCTGCACGCCCCGGAACTGGTGGAAGTCGAACTCGGCGGTGGGGAAGAGGCCGGCCTTGATCGCCTCGTCATTGGCGCGGGTCTCGGCGGCGGTGAGCTTGTCGAAGAAGCCGTGCCACGCCGCCTCGCTGACGCAGCAGACGTGCTGGATCGTGCGCACGGCGCGGTCGGCGCGCTGGGCCAGCTTGCGGGCGAAGTAATTGGGGCCCGCGAGAAAATCGGCGTACGTGATCTGCTGCTGGCCGACCTCGTCAAGGTAGGCCGGCGTGATGCCGCGGCCGGTGGAGCCGCGCGGCTCCTCCTTGAGGACATTGGCGCGGTAGTCCTCCCACGCGAGGTCGAGCAGACGGTGCGTGAGATCGGAGACCATGGTCCGTTCGTCGATGAGCAGGCGCGCGAGCACGGCGTAGCCCTTTTGCTCGAGCGGGGTGGCCTCCCACCAGATCTTGCGCGGGTCGGCCACGACGCCGCTGCCGATGCAGAGGTGGGCGGCATCACGGACCACCACGCCGGCCGGGAGCAGGTTCAGCTTGATGCCGCCCGCGGTGTGGCCGGAGTTGGCGCCGCCGTTGATCTTGATCACGACGGAGACCGGTGAGGCCGTGCCGCGAAGCTCGTCCGCGACCTCGGGAATGAGACGACCCTTGCCTTCGTCGCCGAGCGAGATGCCCACATCGGCGATGAGCTGACTGGTGAATGGGTTGAGGGACATGGTTGGCGCGGCAACCGAAGCAGTCCGTTTGGAAACCCCTGTTGCCAACAAGGGAAAACGCGAGGTGGCCAGCGAGGGCAAACAAAAAACCCTCCTTCGCCAAGGCTACGGAGGGCGCGGCCCATCGCAGCGCGGCGAAGGAGGGATGAGATTCTGTCTGCGGATTTCCGCCTCAGTTCTTTCGCGTCGAGACCTCGATCACGTCGTGCGGGGCGGCTTCCTTCTGGCCCGCCGGGCTCACTCGGGTGAAACGGGCCTTGGAGCGCAGTTCGGAAAGCGTGCGGGCGCCGAGGTAGCCCATGCCGCTTTGCAGGCCGCCGATGAGGTTGGCTAGGACGTCGTCGGCGTAGCCGCTGACTTCCTTGAGCGCCTCGATGCCCTCGGCGGTGATCTTGCGGCCGGAGTCGTTCTTGTCGTGGCCGTAACGGGCGGCGCTGCCGGCCTTCATGGCGGCGAGCGAGCCCATGCCGCGGTACTGCTTGTAGACCTTGCCGCTGATCTCGATGATCTCGCCCGGCGCCTCGCGGCAGCCGGCGAGCACGCCGCCGCAGATCACGGCGTCGGCGAGGGTGAGAGCCTTCACGATGTCGCCTGACTTGGTGATGCCGCCGTCGGCGAGGATCCGCACGCCCCGCTGGCGGGCGGCGATGTTGGCGACGTAGAGGGCGGTGAGCTGCGGGATGCCGACGCCGGCGACGACGCGGGTGGTGCAGATGGAACCGGGACCCTGGCCGACCTTGATCGTGTCGGCACCGCTGGCGGCCAGGTAATCCACGCCGGAGGCGCTGGTGACGTTGCCCGCGATGATCGTGAGCTGCGGAAACGCCGCGCGCACGAGCTTGACCATCTCGCCGACGCCGGCCGTGTGGCCATGGGCGGTGGAGATGGCGACGGCATCGATGTGCTCCTCGACGAGGTGGCCGACGTGGGTGACGATCTTGTCGCGATCGAGTTCGCCGTTGGGCTTGCGCACCGGGGCGATGGCGGCGCCGACGACCAGGCGGAATTGCGCGTCGCGCGCCGGCTTGCGGCGGGACTTGGCCTCGCCGGTGATCTTCTCGACGTCGGTGCTGGTGACCAGGCCGCGGAGGTTGCCGGCCTTGTCGACCACGAGCATCTTGTTGATGCCCACGTGCGCGGTGAAGAACCGGTCGGCCGCCTTGATCGGATCCTGGGCGATCGCCTCCTCGCTCTCGGTAATGAGCTGGGCCCGCGGTGTCATCACGTCGGCGACCTTCTTGGTTTTGTAGCGATCCTTGACGACGTTGCCGGAAAGCAGGCCCTCGAGGCGGCCGGCGGCGTCGACGACCGGGAAGGTGCTGAACGAGAACTTGCGCTGCTCGATCATGGCGAGCACATCGCCGATGAGTTGGTCGGGCGTCACGCTGATGGGGTCCTGGATCAGGCCGTGGATATGTCGCTTCACGCGGGCGACTTCCTTCACCTGGTCCTTGGGCAGCATGTTGTAGTGGATGAGCCCGAGGCCGCCATTGAGGGCCATGGCGATGGCCATGCGCGACTCGGTGACGGTGTCCATGTCGGACGAGATGATGGGGATCTGCAGCCGCAGCGACTCGGAGAGGGCAGTCGCGGTGTCGGCATCCTTGGGCAGAATCTCCGAGTAAAGCGTGGCGAGGGAGACGTCGTCGAAGGTCAGCGCCGTCGGCAGGTTGGCGCGGAAGAAGGCGTCGGCCGGGAGATAAAATTCCGCATCGGTGCGCACGTGAGCGGCTTCGGCGGAGTCGGATGAGGAGGCGGAGGACGTGGCAACCTTAGTCATGAGTTGCCGTGAACGGATTAAGCCCGATCCGGCAAAGTGCAAATAGAAAGTCGGGTTGCACCGCTGCGCGGGCGGGTTGACGATGCACGCGTGCGTTACCTGCTCAGTCATCGCCGTTACCGCCTGCCGTTCCGCGCGCCGCTGCGCACGGCCCATGGCGTTTTCGAGGCGCGGGATGGGCTGATTGTGCGCCTGCAGGACGAGCGCGGGCGGGTGGGTTACGGCGAGGCGGCCACCCTGCCGTGGTTCGGGACCGAATCGGTCGACGTCGCCGAGGATCTGGTGCGCACGCTGGGGCCTGAGCCCCGGGATGAGGATCTGCTCCGATTGCCGGTCACGGGCGGATGCCTGCGGAATGCAGTGGCGTCCGCGCAGGCGATGCTGGCGGGGGAGGACCTGCCCGAGTCCAAGCCGCTGCCCGTCGCGGCCCTGCTCCCGGCCGGGAGGGCGGCGCTCGAGCGCATTGGTCCGCTCGGCGAGGCAGGGTTTCGTACCTTCAAATGGAAAGTGGGCGTGGGTGATCTCGCCGACGAACTGGCGCTGCTTGATGACGTTTGCGCGCGGCTGCCCGACGGCGCGCGCCTGCGGCTCGATGCCAACGGGGCTTGGAACCGGCGGCAAGCCGAGCGTTGGCTGGAGCGCACCGCGGAGCGGCCGGTGGAATACGTCGAACAGCCTGCCTTCGCCGAGGCTTCGGCGGGCACGGCCCTCCTCCGGCGGACGGAGGATCTGTTGCTGGGGTTGGCGGGGGATTTTCCCACGCCGTTGGCGCTGGATGAATCGCTGGTGGGCGATGGCGATGTGGAGCGCTGGTTGGGCGCGGGATGGCCCGGCGTTTTTGTCATCAAGCCGGCGTTGTGCGCGGATGCGGGCGCGGTGCTGGCACGGCTGGCGAAGGCGAAGGCTTCAGTGGTGTTTTCGAGCGCGTTGGAGACGGCACTGGGGGCGCGGGCGGCTCTGGCTTGGGCCTTCTGGTGGAGCGGGTCGGTGCGGGCAATCGGGTTTGGCGTGTGGCCCCTTTTCGAGGACGCGCGGTTCGATGGGCCGGCGCTGGCGCCGTTCCTGCGTCGGGAGGACGTGGTGCGGATAGACCCGGAGGCCGTATGGAACGCGCTGAGCTGAGGGCCTGGGTGCTCGCCACCGGCTGCGCGGAGGCGCGCGGCGAGTGGGTGTTCTTGATGGATCCGACTTGGCCGGCCGCAGTGCGGAATCGCGTGCGGCGACTGCTGGCGACGCTGGCGGCGACGAAACCAAGCGTGCGGCAGGGTTGGCTGGGCCTGCCGACGGGTGGGACAAGCGGAGTCGTGAAATTTGCGCGGCACGATGAGCTGACGCTGAGCGCAGCGGTGAAGGGGTTTTGCCGGCACTTCGACCTGCGTCGGGTCAATGCGGTCGGCGTGCTCCCAGCCCATCATGTAAGCGGATTGATGGCGCGGGTGCGATGCGCGGCCACAGGCGGCACCTGCGTCGATTGGTCGTGGAAGGCGCTCGAGGGCGGGCGACGCCCCGAGCTGAGTGGCGGGCCGTGGGTGATCTCCCTTGTGCCGACACAATTGCAGCGGCTGTTGCGGAGCCGGGCTGCCGTGCGGTGGCTGCGCCGTTTTGAGGTCGTGTTCCTGGGCGGCGGTCCGGTCTGGCCGGAACTGGCGGAGGCCGCGGCGCGGGCGGAGCTGAACATTTCGCTGAGCTATGGGATGACGGAAACCGCTGCCATGATCGCAGCGTTGCGTCCGCGGGAGTTTCTCGCCGGCGACCGGAGTTCAGGGCGTCCGCTGCCGCATGCGCGCGTGCGCATCGGCCGGGGCGGCGTGGTGCGGGTGGGTGGAAAGTCGCTCTTCCGCGGCTACGCGGGCGGGGTAACGCATCGCGGTGATTTTGCCACGGGCGATCTGGGAGCCTTTGATGCGAAGTGTGGGTTGCAGATTCTCGGCCGGCGCGATGCCGTGATCATCACGGGAGGCAAGAAAGTGCATCCGGTCCGCGTGGAGGCGGCGTTGCGGGCGACCGGAAGATTTGCGGATGTCGCGGTCATCGGTGTGCCCGACCGCGAATGGGGCGAGATCGTGGTGGCCTGTCATCCGGCCGGGCGTGGTCGCGCCCTGCGACTGCCGCCGTTGCCGAACCTGCCGGCCTACGCGCGTCCGAAGCGTCTGGTCTCGATATCGCCATGGCCCCGCAATGCGCAGGGCAAGGTTGACCGCGTGCGGCTCAGAGCAGCAGCAATGCGGGATTCTGCAGGTGGTCGCGGAGGGCGTTGAGGAATTTCGCGCCAACGGCGCCGTCAACAATACGGTGGTCGCAGGAGAGGGTGAGGGCCATGCGGTGGCCGATGACGATCTCGTCGTCGACGACCACGGGCTTCTTCACCGTGGTGCCGACTGCGAGGATCGCGGCGTTGGGCGGGTTGATGATGGCGCTGAAACGCTCGATGCCCATCATGCCGAGGTTGGAGACGCAGAACGTGCCGCCGGTAAATTCGGCGGGCGTGAGCTTCCGGTCCTTGGCTTTCTTGGCCAGGTCGCGGACCTCGGCGTTGATCTGCACGAGGCTCTTCTGGTCGGTGTCGCGAATGACGGGCGTGATCAGGCCCTCGTCGATGGCGACGGCGAAGGAGACGTGCACGTTGCCGTGGGCCTTGATGCCGGTGGCTTCCCACGAGGTGTTGACCGCGGGCACGGCGCGGAGGGCGGCGGCGCGTCCGACGCGGGGGGGGCGTCGTCGGCGCGGGC
>CAZGJB010000081.1:0-4157 GCA_964526145.1 uncultured Opitutaceae bacterium | reverse complement strand
GTCGTTGACGGAGAGCTTCACGCCTTGGGCGGAGAGGCCGGTGTTGAGCTGCTCGCGCAGCGCCATGAGCGGGGCGGCGTCGACCTCGATCTCGAGATAGACGTGCGGAATCGTGGTCTTCGCCTCGAGCAGGCGGCGCGCGATGGTCGCGCGCATGTTCGTCGGGGCGACGAACGACTCGGGCTGAATGGCCGATTTGTCGGTGACTGCGCGCCAGGGCCAGACGTCGACGGCCTTGGCTGCGGCTTTGCCGGTGCCAGGCGCCGGGGCGGGTGCGGGGGGATTTTTTTCCGCGGCGAGGATGTCAGCGCGGACGATGCGACCGCCGGGACCGGTGCCCTTGACGCGGGTGACGTCGATCTTCTTTTCCTCCGCGAGCTTGCGGGCGAGAGGGGAGATGCGGACGCGGCCGCCGGGCGCGGCGGGAGCCGGGCTCGGTGCGATCGGAGTCGGCGCGACAACGGGTGCCGGGGCAGGCGCTGCCGCGACGGGCGCGGGCGCGGGGGCCGGGGCCGGAACAGACTTGGCCGCGGGTGCCGGGGCCGCCTTCGGCGCCGGCGCTTCGACCTTCTCGCCGGGCTTGCCGATGACGCAGAGGGCGTCACCGATGGCGACCTGGGCGCCAGCGGCGGCGAATTGCTTCAGCAGCGTGCCGTCGAAGAACGACTCCAGCTCCATGGTGGCCTTGTCGGTCTCGACCTCGGCGAGCATGTCGCCGGACTTCACGACATCGCCTTCCTTCTTCAGCCATTTGACCAGCGTGCCCACCGTCATGGTGTCGCTGAGTTTGGGCATTTCGATGATTTGGGCCATGGGAGACGGGGAAATGGAGATTTAGGCGAGGAGTTCCAATGCGGCCTTGAGGACGCGGTTGGGGTTCGGGAGCTGTTCGACTTCGACCGGCGGGCTGTAGATGGCGGGGGCGTCGACGGTGGTGACGCGATGGATGGGGGCGTCGAGTTCGTCGAAGGCCTCGCGTTGGATCATGTAACTGAGCTGCGAGCCCACGCTGGCGAAGGGCTTCTGCTCCTCGACGATGAGCACGCGGTGGGTCCGGGCCACGGATTGGAGGACGGTGTCGATGTCGAGCGGGCGGATCGTGCGCAGGTCGACGACCTCGGCGCTGATGCCGTGCTCCTTGTGCAGGACCTCGGCGGCGGCGAGGGAGTGGATGACCGAGCGGCCGTAGGTGACGATCGAGAGATCGGTGCCCTTGCGTTTCACGTCGGCGAGGCCGAGCGGGATGAGGTACTCCTCGGTCGGAACCTCGCCCTTGTCGCCGTAGAGGATGGTGTTCTCGAGGAACATCACCGGGTCGTTGTCGCGGATCGCGGACTTGAGGAGGCCCTTGGCGTCGTAGGCGGTGGCGGGAACGACGACCTTCACGCCGGGATGGTTGGCGAGGACGTTCTCCGGCGTGTGCGAATGGGTGGCGCCGACGTTGGTGCCGCCGTTGGCCGGGCCGCGGATCACGATCGGGCAATTGATCAGGCCGCCGGACATGTAGCGGACATTGGCGGCGTTGTTGAGGATCTGGTCGAAGGCGACGGAGTAGAAGCTCCAGAACATGAGCTCCATCACCGGACGGATGCCGAGCATGGAGGCGCCGACGCCGAGGCCGATGAAGCCGGCCTCGGAGATGGGCGTGTCGACGATGCGCTTCGGCCCGAACTTGGCGAGGAGGCCCTCGGTGACCTTGTAGGCGCCGTTGAACTGGGCGACTTCCTCGCCCATGACGACGACGTTGGGATCGCGTTCGAGCTCCTCGGCCAGGGCGTGGCGGATGGCTTCGCGGTAAGTGATCTGTGGCATCTGCGGAAAGGGATGGGTTGGTGTGCGGGCGGCGGATCAGTCGAAGAACAGGCGTCCCTTCGACGCGCGTTGGGCGGGATGGTCGGCTTCCCAGTAAACGTCCTTCTGGATGTCCTCAACGGTCGGGTAGGGGCTCGCCTCGGCGAACGCGGCGGCGGCATCGGACTCGGCGCGCGCGGCTTGGTCGATCTTTTCGACGCCTTCGGGGGTGAGCACGCCGTCGGCGATGAGCATGTTCTGCACGACCTGGATCGGATCCTTGGTGCGGCGGTATTCCTCGATCTCGGCCTTGGCGCGGTAGGTGTTGTCGGGATCGGCGACCGAGTGGCCGCGGTAGCGGTAGGTGTCGATCTCGACGACGGCGGGCTTCGACTCCTCGCGGGCGCGGGTGAGGAACTTGCCCATCATCGCGCGCACTTCATAGACGTTGCTGCCGTCGCACTGGCCCCAGGCCATGTCGTAACCGGCGGCGCGCTTGGGGAGCTCGCCGGCGGACGAGCGCTCCTGGCTGGTGCCCATCGAGTAGCCGTTGTTTTCGATGACAAAGATGACGGGGAGGTCCCAGAGGGCCGCGAGGTTGTAGGCCTCGTGGACGGCGCCCTGGTTGACGGCGCCGTCGCCCATGAAGGCCATGGCGGCGCCCTTGAGACCCTGGTACTTGAGGGCGTAGGCGAGGCCGGTGCCGAGGGGAACCTGGCCGCCGACGATGCCGTGGCCGCCCCAGAAATTACGATCGGGGGCGAAGTAGTGCATGGAGCCGCCCTTGCCCTTGGAGCAGCCGGTGGCCTTGCCGTAGAGCTCGGCCATGAGTTCGTTCATGCCCATGCCGACAGCGATGGCGTGGCCGTGGTCGCGGTACGCGGTGATGACGTGGTCGTGCTTGCCCATGAGCGAGCAGCAACCGACGGCGACTGACTCCTGGCCGATGTAGAGGTGGAGGAAGCCGCCGATCTTCTTGGCTTGGTAGGCGCGCAGGGCGCGTTCCTCGAAGCGGCGGATGCGCATCATCGTGCGGAACAGCTCGATGCGCTCTTCCGTCTTGAGCTTCAGGTTGACCGGCGCGAGGTGCGGGTCGTTGGGCGGCAGGACGGGAGCGGCTGCCGGGTTGGCGGATTTGGCACTCGGTGTTTTGCTCACAGGCGAAGGATTCAGGTGGTTAAAGGGGCAAAGTGTTTGTCGGAAGGCCGATAAATCAAGTGTGGATTAGGATTCGGCCGGCGGAGTGATCTCCTCGACCTCGACAACGACGGGTTTGCCGGGGGCGCAATCGGCGCGAAGGGCGACGAATCGATCGCGGTAGCGATCATAGACGGGCCAGAGGGCGTTGCGGTCGGTCTCCGGGATGGGCAATTGCGCCACGGCCTCGCGCGAGAAAAATCCGAACCGACCCTCGGAGATCGCCGACGGCAGAGCCGCGATCGGCTTGCGGCAGCGGAACAAGAACATCAGCCAGTGTGATTCGCCCTCGTAGGCCTTCTCGGCGATCATCGCGAAGAGATGCAGGTCGGCGGTGGTGATGGTGAAACCGGTTTCCTCGCGGGTCTCGCGCACGGCGCACTCGAAGGGGGACTCGCCGTGGCCGGTCTCAAGCTTGCCGCCGATGGGGCTCCACACGCCGCGGTTCGGCGCCTTGGCCCGCAGGAGCAGGAGGTGCTCGCCGGCGGTGTTTTCGAGGAAAACGAGGACGGCGATCTTGTAGTCGAGGGCGGGTGTCATCGGGCGCGGTGGTGCGGTGGAGGGTCCAGCGTGTGGTCCGGGCCGGGCGCGACAATGTTTTTCCGGGCGACACGAATCGTTGAACAAACGACCGGCCCGCATACGGCAGGTGGCGTAAAACGCTTGTGCAAGCTGTTTAACGCGGGATTCGCCTTGCCGGTCGGCGCCGACTTTGCCGGCTTCGCGCCCGCACATGCGTATCACCCCGCGCACCTTGGTTGTCGATTGCGGCGCCGCCCACGTGGCTGTCGCCCGGTTCACCTGTGATCGCGCGGGCCGGCTCGGCCTGGCAGCCTTGGCGGTGGAGGTTCACGCGGCCGAGCCCGGAACCGAGGCACGCTGGATCGGGCAGGTCGCGGAGGCTGTGACGGCGGTCGTGGCGCGGGAGAGGCTGCACGGACCGTGTCGGGTGGCGCTGCCGGGACATCTGGTGCTCACCAAATTCGCGGCGGCGCCCGTGTGCGAACCGGCGCAACGCCGTCCGGCCCACGCATTGGCGGCGGCGCAGGCGATGCCGTATCCGCTGGAGGACTTGGCGTGGGACGGACGGGAGTTGCCCGGCAATGGTTCCGACGCGGATCTCGTGCTGGCGGCTGCCAAGTCAGGCTGGGTTGATGAACTGGGAGCTG
>CAZGJB010000080.1:0-12506 GCA_964526145.1 uncultured Opitutaceae bacterium | reverse complement strand
GCGCGCTGCGCGGCGGCTGCCTCACCGGCCCGAACCACAGCGGCGTCGAGCTGCACGGCTTCCTCTCCTACCTCGTGAAGTGCAACCTCGAGGGGAAGGAATACCGCGTGTTCGGCTACAAGGGGAAGCAGGTGCGCGACAACATCCACTCGCTCGACGTCGCGCGCTTCATGGCGGCGTTCGTCGAGGCCCCCCGCGCGGGCGAGGTCTACAACCTCGGCGGCGGCAAGGCCAACAGCACCTCCATCCTCGAGGCTTTCAAGATCACGGAAAAGTTCACCGGCAAGGCGCAGGTCCACACCTACGTCGACCAGAACCGGGCCGGCGACCACATCTGCTATTACTCCGACCTCCGCAAGATGCGCGCCCACTATCCTTCATGGGACATCACGCAGTCGCTGGAGGAAACGATCCGCCAGATCGTCGAGGCCTGGCAGCGGCGCACGCAGGCGAGCTGACCGGCGCGATCGGCGTCGCCCACAAAAAAGCCCCGGGAAAAACCGGGGCTTGAAAACCTTGATCCGAGGAGGGCCTTACGCCACCCGCTCGACGATGAGCGGCGGCGGGGTCGGGCGCTTCGGCGCGAGGCGGTACGCGTCCTTGAACAGGTTGAGCGCCTGCTCGAGCTTCGCCTCGTCGTTGTAATGGATCATCATGAGCGGCTCGCCCTGCTTCACCTGCGTGCCGACCTTCTTGATCTCGGAGACGCCCACCGCGTGGTCCACGCGACCGTGCGAGTCCTTGCCCGCGCCGAGGATCGAGACGCCCTGCGCGATGAACGCGGCGTTGATCGTGTGCACGTAGCCGCGCTTCGGGGCGGGGAGCTTGCGGATGTGGCGGGCCGCCGGGAATTTCTCCGGGTGGTCGATGAAATGGGTGTCGCCGCCCTGCGCCTTGACGAGGTCGCGGAATTTCTGGAGTGCCGAGCCGTCGGTGAGATGGCGCTGCACGGTCTGCTTGGCCGAAAGGGTCGAGCCCGCGACGCCGGCGAGGCGGACGATCTCCATGCCGAGCTTGAGGACGAGTTCCTTCATGTCCTCCGGACCCTCGCCCTTGAGGAGCTGGATCGCCTCCTTGATCTCGAGCGACGTGCCGACCGTGTCGCCGAGCGGCTGGTTCATGTCGGTGACCAGCGCGACGCAGCGGCGCTTCATCGAGCGACCGACGCGCGTCATCGAACGGGCCAGCTGCTTCGCCTGCTCGAGGTCGCGGATGAAGGAGCCGTTGCCCCACTTCACGTCGATCACGAGGCCCTCGGAGCCCTCGGCCAGCTTGCGTGAGAGCACCGAACCGGTGATGAGCGGGAGGCTTGGGATGGTGCCGGTCTCCTTGCGGAGTTCGTAGAACTTGGCGTCGGCCGGGGCGAGCTTCTCGTCCTGCGCGACGATCGCGCCGCCGATGCGGGCGAGCTGGGAGGTGAAACCCTCGATCGAGAGCTTGCCCTTGAAGCCCGGGAAGCAGCCCAGTTTGTCGAGCGGGCTGATGATGTAGTCGTGTTCGACGCCACACATCATCGGGACCACCACGCCGGAGGCCATCGCGAGGGGCACGAGCACCAGGGAGGTCTTGTCGCCCACGCCGCCCGTGGAGTACTTGTCGATCTTGGGTTTGGCGATGTGCGAAAGGTCGATCACCTCGCCGGAAAGCATCATCTCCTCGGTCAGATCGGCCGTTTCCTGGGCCGACATGCCGGAGAAGTAAATCGCCATGGCCAGCGCCGCCAACTGATGCTGCGGCATCTCGCCATCCAACGTGCTGTCAATGATATAACGGATTTCCTCTTGCGTGAACTCGCCTCCGTCGCGCTTCTTCTCGATCAGAAAATTAAAGGTGGGCTTGATGAATCGGCGGGCGGGTATGGTGCGTTTGCTGCTCATGTGAGTTGATGGTGAATAACTGCGGCATCGCCGCAGGGCGGAAAAGTTTGCGATTGAACATCATCCCTTGGATTTGTCGAGCCAAAACGCCCCAGTCCGGGGGCGGCGGCACCGTGTTTTTGGGCCGTTTCGCGGGGGCCTCACTCCACGCTTGCGCGATGGCGGCAGCAAACCGTTGATTGGCAGGATGCACGTGTCTTTCAACATCGCCTCGGACCTCGAGGCCGCCGTCATGTCCGCCGCGCAAGCCGCCGGGCTGGAGGCCGGCGCATTCAATCCGGAGATGCGCGCCGCCGATCCGCGCCACGGCGACTTCCAGGCCAACGGCGTGCTGGGCTACGCCAAGGCCCGCAAGCTCAACCCCCGGGCCGTCGCCGAACAGGTCGTCGCCGCCCTGCCCGCCAGCCTGCGCGAGGTATTCGACGTCGGCATCGCCGGCCCCGGGTTCATCAATTTCCGGCTCAAGCCCGCCACCCTCCTCGCCTGGCTCTGCACGTACGACTCGCTCGATCACCTCAAGTCCGGCGCCGCCGCGTTCTACCACGGCCAGCGCTACGTCGTGGACTTCAGTTCGCCCAACACCGCCAAGCAGCTTCACGTCGGCCACATCCGCGGCATGGTCATCGGCGAAGCCATCTGCCGCCTGCTCGCCTTCTGCGGCGCCTCCGTGATCCGCGACAACCACATCGGTGACTGGGGCACGCAGTTCGGCAAACTCATCTGGGGCTACAAGCAGCTCCGCAACGACGACGCCCTCGCTTCCGACCCCCTCGAAGAACTCGAGCGCATCTACAAGGCCGCCGATGCCGCCGCCAAGGCCGACCCCGCCGTCCTCGACGCCGTCCGCGCCGAGCTCGTGCTGCTCCAGTCCGGCAACCCCGAGAACCGCGCCCTCTGGGATCGCATCAACGCGCTCAGCGCCGGCGCCTTCACCTCGATCTATCGGCAGCTCGGCATCCATTTCGACCACCAGCTCGGCGAGAGCTTCTACAACGACAAGGTCCCGCAGGTCTACGCGGAGCTCACCGCCGCCGGCCTCGCCGTCGAGTCGCAGGGCGCCCTCGTCGTATTCCACCCCGAACACCCGCGCTTCAAGACCCAGCCGTTCATCATCCGCAAGTCCGACGGCGCCGCCAACTACGCCTCGACCGACCTGGCCACGATGCTCTACCGCACGGAGCATTTCCAGGCCGACGCAATCGCCGTCCTGACCGACGCGCGCCAATCGGATCATTTCGAACAGCTTTGGCTCACCACGCAAAAGTGGTTCGCACACACTGGCCGCCGCCTGCCGCGCTTCGAGCACGTGTCCTTCGGCTCGATCCTCGGGGAGGACGGCAAGGCCATCAAGACCCGCTCCGGTGACCCGATCAAGTTGCAGGCCCTCCTCGCGGAAGCCGAGGAACGCGCCTTCGCCCTCGTCACCGAAAAGTCCCCCGACCTCCCCGAACCCGAGCGCCGCGACATCGCCAATGCCGTCGGCGTCGGCGCGGTCCGCTACGCCGACCTCGCGCAGAACCGCAGCAGCGACTACATCTTCTCGTGGGAGAAGATCCTCGCCTTCGAGGGCAACACCGCACCGTACCTCCTCTACGCGGTGACCCGCATCCACTCCATCTTCCGCAAGGCTGGGCTCGATCCCACCGACGCCGCCGCCACGGCCGGCGCGACCCCGCCCGAGACGCCCGAGGAACTGGCCCTCGCCCGCAAGCTCGCCGGCTTCGCCACCGTGCTCAACCTCACCACCGCGCAGCTCCGGCCTCATTTCCTGTGCACCTATCTCTACGAGCTGGCCGGGGAATTCAGCACCTTCTACGTCGCCAACAAAGTGATCGTGGATGATGCCCCGGTGAAGGCCCGGCGCCTGCTGCTTTGCGCCCGGACGCTTCTCGTCCTCGAGACCGGCCTGCAGCTGCTCGGTCTGCGCACGCTGACGCGGATGTGACGCGGTCGGGCCGCTGGTCGCGCCCCGACAATACTCTTGCCGCTCCGGCCACCCGGGGCCACCCTCCTCGCATCCCCACATGGCCACGCAGGAATACTACATCCGCAACGAGAACGAGACCGAGGCCCGCGGGCCTTTCAACGTCGAACAGCTCACTTCCCTGATGGAGTCCGGCCAGCTCTCGCTCGAATCCCTCTACTACGAGGCCAGCACCGAGCAGTGGACCGCCATCGGCACGAGCACCGAGCTCAAGGCCGCCCTTTTTCCCGAAAAGAAGAAGCTCGTGGTCAAGGCGAAGGAGAATCTCAAGACCCTCAACACCGCCAGTGACAGCCGCCCACCCATCACCGTGGACGACATGCTCGCCGCCGCCGAGGGCCGGACCAAGGAAACCGAGGGTAAGCTCGACCCCGCCATCGCCATGGCCCGTGCCGCCGCGATCGGCACGTGGAGCGCCATCGGCATGCTGCTCATCGCCTGCGCCGGTGAGGCCCTGCCCTCGATCGACTTCATTCTGGCCTTCGATCCCGCCCTGCTGCTCCAGCACCCCCTGTTGATCCTCGGCGTGATCGATCTCTTCCTCGCGCTGATGCTCATGCTCGGCATGGTGACGCTCTATCCGTTCGTGCGTTTCCGCGCGGCGCTCGGGCTCGGCTTCATGGGCTTTGTCTTCTACACGCAGGGACTCGGGATGCCGCTCCTGGCCGTGGTCGCCGGTTCGGCGGGTCTCTACCTCTGCACCGTCACGGTCAGCCTGATCCCGGTGATTGCCGCCGGCGTCGTTGGTCTCGCTGGCATGGCCGGCGCGACCTACGCGCTGCTCACGCGCTGACGGCCCGTGCCCATGTCCGGCTTGGCTGAACGCTGGAAGCGGCTGGTCCGCCTCTGCACCAAGGACATCTGGCATCCGGACCACCTGAAGGACAATTCGCTGCGCGGCCGCTTCTACGCGTTCCTGCGCGTCGTCTCGATCACCCTCTCCGGGATCGAGGATAACAAGGCCTTCAGCCGCGCCGCCGCCCTGAGTTTCAGCTCCCTGCTCGGGCTTGGCCCCCTGGTCGCCATCGCGGTCCTTGTCGCGGGCTTCGTGCTCGACCAGAACGACCCGCACCTCGCGGCCAACTCGCTCAATCGCCTGATCAAGTTCGTCGCCCCGCAGATCGCCCAGTACGAACAGATCAGCCGTGACACCACCCCGCCCGCGACCAAGAGCGACGTCGTCACGGCCACCCGCCTCAACACGCCGCCACCTCCGGCCGGGATGGAGACAGCCATCGCGGCCACGCCGGAGGGCGAAGTCGCCGTCAATCCCGAGCTGGTCGAGCTGATCGACGGGTTCGTCGCCGGTTCCCGCAACGGCGCCGCCGGCGCGCTCGGCGCCATCACCCTCATCATCATCGTCCTGCAGCTGTTCACCTCCATCGAGAACGCCTTCAACGAAATCTGGGGCGTGCATCGGGGCCGGTCCTGGCTGATGCGCATCGTCTTCTACTGGACGATCCTGACCCTCGGCGCGGTGCTGTTCTTCGCCGCCGTCACCGGCCTCTCCGCCGGCGCCTTTCTCACCGCCTTTGCGGAGAACATCCCGCTGGGCCGCGAGCTGCTCCACGTCCTCCAGCTGGCCATTCCCTCGCTCTCGATCTTCATGCTGATCGTGGTGCTGACCCTGTTCTACCGGCACATCCCGAACACCCACGTGTACTGGCGCGCGGCTTTCATCGGCGCCGTCATCGTCGCGCTCCTGCTGGTCCTGAACAACTTCCTCGCCTTCCTCTATTTCCGCCGCGTGATCCTCTCGAAGAGCCTCTACGGCTCCCTGGGCATCCTGCCGATCCTGATGTTCGGCCTCTACGTCTTCTGGCTCTTCGTCCTCCTCGGCGGCCAGGTGAGCTACGCCGTGCAGAACGCGCGCCACCACAACTCCCAGGTCGTGTGGAACAGCCTCGCCGAATCCATGCGCGAGCGCCTCTCGCTGGTGGTGCTCCTGACGATCTGCCGGCGCTTCCACGAGTGCCTGCCGCCCTGCACCGCGACCCAGCTCGGCCAGATGCTCAACGTTCCGACCCAGCTCCTGAACGAGTGCATCAACCGGCTCAGCCGCATGGACCTCGTCACCCCCATCCCGCCGCAACCCGGCGATGCCTCCTCCGACTTCCGCTACCAGCCGGCCCGGCCGCTCAACCGCATCACCCTGGCCGACTTCAAGACCCTCGACGACGACTTCGGCGAGGACCCCACCGGCCCCGTGCTGGCCAACATCGATCCCATTCTCGAGCGCTACAACACCGAGACCGCAACGCTCACCGAGGGGGAGTTTTTCCGGAAGGACATCGAAGCCCTGCTGCGCGACTTCCCGATCGACGCCTCCCGCCCGCCCTTCGCCTTCGGCCTTTCCCGGCGCGCTGCCCGCACCTGATACGCGCCATCGGCGCCGGGCATTCAATTCGCCCTTGCCTCGCCCCGGGGGCCACCTACCTTAGGCGGTTTTCCGCCCATGATCTCCTGGATTCAGCGCAATCTTCAGCAGCACTTTAAGCTCATCTTCGGCGTGCTGCTGGGCCTCACCATCGTCTCCTTCGTCTTTGTCACGAACGCCTCCTCCGGTCTCGGCCGCGCCGACCGCCAGACGCTGACGCGCGAGTTCTTCGGCCACAATCTCGGCTCCGAGGACGGCCAGGCCCGCATCTTCGGCGACGCCAACCTGAGCGCCACCCTCCAGCTCGGCTACGCGGGCTTCAGCTCCGAGCAGCTCCAGCAATACGCGTTCCAGCGCGCCGCCGCCCTGCACCTGGCCGATCAGTTCCACCTCCCGGCGACGGCCAAGACCGAGGTCGCCGACCACATCAAGACCCTGGCCGCCTTCGCCGGTGACAACGGCGAGTTCGACCCGGTCCGCTACGCCACCTTCCGCGACAACCTCAAGACCGGCCGCGTCACCGAAGCCGACATCGCCCGCGTGCTTGCTGACGACGTCCGCATCGGCAAGGCCCAGCTTCTCGTCGGCGGCCCCGGTTACGTCCTCGACGAGGATGTCCGCACCCAGCTCAGCCGCGCCGACACCAAGTGGACGCTCAACGTCGCCACCGCCGACTACAAGTCCTACGCCCCTGCCCTGAATCCCGGCACCGCCGAGCTCACCAAGTTTTTCGAGGACAATTCCTTCCGCTACGAGGTCGGCCCGCGCGTCGTCGTCAGCGCCGTGAACTTCCCGATCACCGACTTCCTCGGTGGCGTCACGGTCACCGAGGCCGAGGTCAAGGCCCGCTTCGACGCCGCTCCGTCCAGCTTCTCGAAGCCGGCCAATGACCCGAAGGATCCCAAGGCCGTCAAGCCCGCCGAGGCCGGCGACTTCGCGCTCGTACGCGCCGATGTCGAGGCGACGCTCAAGTCCGAGCGCGCCCACCGCCTCGCCATCAAGGCCGCCTCCGACCTCTCCTACGCCCTCTTCGAGAAGCGCGTGAGCCACGATTCCGCCGCCGTCGAGGCCTTCCTCGCCGCCCGCAACCTCAAGGCGCAGCGCCTCGCCCCCTTCGGCGCCAACACCGGCCCGGCCGAGTTTGGCCAGTCGCCCGACATCGCCGCCGCCGCCTTCAAACTCGGCTCCGCCCGCCATTTCTCCGACGCCGTGCCGCACCTTGGCGGCGCCGCCGTGCTCTTCTGGCACGAGACCGAACCCGCCCGCAAGCCGCTCTTCAGCGAGGTCAGCGCCCAGGTCACCTCCGACTACACCGAGAGCGAGCGCCGCAAGCGCTTCGTCGACCTCGGTCGCGCCCTCAAGACCCTGATCGAGACCCGCCTCAAGGCCGGCGACTCGTTCGAGCAGGCCGCAGCCGCCGCCGGCCGCGCGCACTCGGTCAGCCTGACGGTCAGCAACCTCCCCGCTTTCTCCCTGCGCGAACCCGCCAAGGACATCGATTACTCGATCCTCGGCGTGCTCGACCGCCTCGAGCAGGGCCAGGTCTCCGACATGGTGGTCAACGCCGACAAGGGCCTGCTGGTTTACGCCGCCGGCCGTCAGCTGCCGGATTTGACCCCGGCCAATCCGCAATACGCCGTCGCCCGGACCCAGCTCGCCTCCCTCACAGCCCGCCTCGGCGCCAATGTCCTGATCAACGACCTCGTGGCGGCTGAGATCAAGCGCACCGAGCCCAAGGCCGAGTGACCCGCGCTTCGCCGCCCGGCGAGGCACGTTCGAGCGCAACCACTCATCCCCGGACCTGACCGTTCGCCCCAAAAGGGCTCGGCGTGCCCCCGGAACCGCCGATGATCCCGGCGCCCGATGAACTTTCCGCAACCTTGCCCTTTCCTGCGCGTCTCAAGGCGCGGACGGGCACGATCGGAATAAATCGGTAACTTTTTGTCACCGGGCGTGTTCTCGCCTTCACCACCCAGCCCAATCCATTTCCCGCCATGCCGCTCCCGGATCTCCGCCCGCTGACCCGCCTCAAATGCCTCGCCTTCGCCGCCGCGCTCGCCGCGACGGCCGTCGCCCAGACGCCTGCCCCGGCCGACACCGCGGCCCTCACCCTCGAGGAGTGCATCGCCCGTGCGATGAAGCAGAATTTCGACCTCCAGATCCAGGCCTACGACACGGCCAACGCCAAGGAGTCGCTCACCATCTCGCGCGCCGGTTTCGATCCCACCTTCACGGCCACCACCAGCAAGTCCGTCTCCCAGGCCGACGTCGCCGCCACCACGCTTGTCGGCACCCGCAGTGAGTTGACCGACACGCGCCTCGGCGTCGCCCAGAAGGTCGTCACCGGCGCCACCGTCAACCTCAGCGGCAGCCTCGACCGCAGCGAGACCAACAACACCTTCAGCACCCTCAATCCGGCCTACACCGCCGACGTCTCGCTCTCGGTCAAGCAGCCCCTCCTCAAGAACGCCGGCACCACCGTCAATCGCGCGAACATCAACCGCGCCGAGATCGGCGTCACGCGCGCCAGCCTCAATTACCAGGCCCGCCTGCTCCAGGTCGTGCGCGACACCGAGAACGCCTACTACAACCTCGTCTTCGCGCGTGAGCAGCTGAAGGTGCGCAACAGCAGCCTCTCCCTCGCCGAACGCCTCTATCAGGAAAACCTCACCCGGAAGAACACCGGCGTCGCCACCGATCTCGATGTCCTCCAGGCCGAGGTCGGCGTCGCCAACGCCCGCCGCGGCGTCATCGAGGCGGAGAAATCCGTCCGCGACCGCCAGGACGGCCTCCTCAACCTGATCGGCCAATTCGAATTCAGCCAGACCCTCGGCGAAGTCGCCCTGCCCACCGCCGAGGTCGTCGTCCCGGATTTCCAGAAGTCCTTCGACCTCGCCCGCGACCAGCAGCCGGACTACCTCTCCAGCAAGGCCGCCATCCAGCAGCTCGAGATCGACGTCACGACCTCCAAGAGCGCCGCCCTGCCCTCCCTCGACCTCGGTGGCTCCGTGGGCTACAATGCCAAGGACCGCTCCTCCAGCCGCGCCCTCGACCGCGTCCCCGAAGGCGACGGTTATGCCTGGCAGCTCGACCTCTCCCTCAGCGTGCCCTGGGGCATGCGCTCCGAAAAGGCCCAGTACCGCACCGCCAAGAACAACCTCCTCCGCGAGCAGTCCCGCCTCCAGCAGCTTGAGCAGAACCTCATGGTCGACGTCCGGGCCGCCGTTCGCGCCGTCGAGACCAATCTGGAAAGCGTCCAGATCGCCGCCAAGGCCACCGTGCTGAGCGAGAAGCAGTACGAACTCGAAAAGGCCCGCTTCGACGCCGGCCTCTCCACCAGCCGCCTCGTCCTCGAGGCGCAGGAACTGCTCGAGCAGGCCCGCGTGAACGAGCTGCAATCACGGGTCAACCTCCGCACCGCCCTCGCCGAACTGCACCGCCTCGAAGGCAGCTCGCTCGGCCGCTACGGCATCCCTGCCGGCGGCGTTGTCGCCGCGGCGAACTGACGGCATGCCGCCGAAGCCCGCCCCTTTCCCGGTCGCCCTGCGCGCACTGGGTCTCCTCTGGCTGTTCTGCGCCCTCGCCGTGGGCAAGCTGCAGCTGCTCGCCCAAGTCCCCACCCCGGTCATCCCCGCGATCGTCCTGGGTCTCTCGGGCCTCCTGCTGCTCGCCTACCGGACCTCGGACCAGCTCCGCCCTTGGGTCGACGGCCTCGACCTCCGGGCCCTGGTCGCCCTGCACCTGACCCGCTTCGTGGGCCTCTATTTCCTCTATCTGGAATCGCACAACCGCGTGCCGCCGGTGTTTTTCGAGGCCGGCGTCGGCGACGTCGTGGTCGCCGTGCTCGCGCTCGGCGTGATCCTGGCTCCGCTGACACCCGCGGTTCGCCTCCGCGCGATCACGATCTGGAATGTGATCGGCCTCGTGGACATCCTGTACGTGGTCGCCAACGCCGGGCGCCTCGCCCTCACCGCCCCGGACGGCATGCGCGAGTTCATGCACCTCCCCCTCAGCCTGCTGCCCACTTTGCTGGTGCCCCTGATCATCGCCACCCACGTGGTCATCTTCATCCGCCTCAATCGCGAGCGCGCCGCCTGACCGCCGCCGCGTTTTTCAGGCGAACAATCCCTCGATCGTCGCTTCTTCGGCCGCCACCGCCGGATGCGCCGGCAACTGCGTGCGGAACCAAGTCTCCTGCTTCTTCACCACCGCGTGCGTGTTGCGGATGATCGCCGCCGGCAACTCCGCCTCGGTCAATTCACCGTCCAGCATCGCCAACACCTCCCGGTAGCCGATGGCGCTCGCCGCGCTGGGATTGTCGCGCAGGCCGTCGTTCGCCAACCGCCGCACCTCGTCGACGAGGCCCGCGCCCAACATCGCCGCCACCCGCAGCTCGATGCGGCGACGCATCTCCTCCGGCGGTCGCGCGATGCGGATCAAGCGCACCGCGCAATCCGCAAATGGCGCGGGCTGCCGGGCAAATTCCTCCTGCAACACGCGCAGGCTGCGACCGGAGGCCAGGCACCGCTCCAAGGCGCGCGTCACGCGGCGCGGATTCGCGGTGTCGAGATTGCCCAGCCCGTCGGGGTTCAGTTGCCGCAACTCGGCCAGGGCCGCCGTCAAATCCAATCCCTGCACCCGCCGCCGGATCTCATCCGGTACCGCCACGGCGTCGGCCACCGGGGCAAAGAAGGCCTTCAGATAAAAGCCGCTGCCCCCGGTGATCAGGACCGACCGGCCGCGCGCGTGGATGCCCGCCACGGCGGACCGGGCGAGTTCCACATAACGGACGATATCCATGCGCTCGCGCACACTGCAGATGTCGATGAGGTGATGCGGCACACAGGCCAGCTCGGCCGGCGTCGGCTTGGCCGTGCCGATGTCCATGCCGCGATAGAACAGCAGCGAGTCGCACGACACGATCTCCGCCCCGTGGGCCGCCGCCCAGCGCAGGGCGAGCTCGGTCTTCCCGCTCGCGGTGCAACCGGTGAGGACATGCAGGACGGGTCGGGCGGACATCGGCAGGACTCCAGCCCCGGCCGGCCCTTGTTACAAGCCAGTGATTTCGCCCGGCGGGCTCCTTTCCGGACTCGCCGATCGCGGCCCGGCGTTCCATGCTCGCGGCTCTGAAATACCGGTTCATCTACAACCCCTTCTCCGGCCACAACGCCCGCAGCCCGCGCACCCTGCGGCGCACGCTCGACTTCATCGCGACCCACCGGCTCGACGCCACGCTCGTCGTGACCGCCCACCCCGGCCATGCCACGCACCTCGCCCGCCAGGCCATTGCCGAAGGCTGCACGGTGGTCGTGGCCGTGGGCGGCGACGGCACGATGAATGAGATCGCCCAGGCACTGGTCGGCACCCCCGCCGCACTCGGCCTGATCCCCTGCGGGTCGGGCAACGGGCTCGGCCGCTACCTCGGCATCGTCGGCCGCGGGCGGGACCCGTTCGACGTCCTGCGCGATGGCCAGCCGCGCCTGATCGACAGCGGCATCGCGGACGGACACCCCTTTTTCAATGTCATGGGCCTCGGCTTTGACGCCGACATCAGCGCCCGCTTCGCCCGCCTTCCCCGCCGCGGATTCCAAGCCTACGTCAAGACCACCCTGAATGCCTGGCGCACCTTCGTGCCGGTCAAGGTGAACATCCGCTCCGCCGAATCCACGCTCGCGGCCGATGCACTCATGGTCGCCGTGGCCAACTCCAACCAGTACGGCAACGATTGCTACATCGCCCCCGGCGCCCGCGTGGACGATGGCCGGCTGGACCTGACGGTGGTCAAGCCCGTGAGCTTCTGGCAGGCCCTGCCACTCGCGCGGCGCCTGTTTGCCGGCAAGCTCGACGGCTGCCCGCACATCCATCGCCTGCAGTCCGCACAGTTCACCATCGAGCGTTCCGCGCCCGGGCTCATCCACACCGATGGCGAACCGCACGAGGCCGGCGCGACGATTGAGGTCAGCGTTCGTCCGCAAAGCCTGCGCATCGTGGCGCCGGTGAGGTAGGCCGCTTGTTCGCGGCCTACAAATCGCTGAACCGCACGACGCGATTGCGCCCACCGGCTTTCGCCGCGTAGAGAGCCTTGTCGGCTGCGGTGACGATCTCCTCACCCTTGGAGGCATCGGCCGGAAACACCGCCACACCCAGACTAAGCGTGAGCGGCAGCAGCAGGTCGCCGCCGGCTGGCACCGGCTCGGCGCGGATGAGTTTGCACAGGCGGTTGGCGGTTTCCGCGGCCACCGTGCCGTCGGCCTGGGGCATGACGATG
>CAZGJB010000079.1:0-12687 GCA_964526145.1 uncultured Opitutaceae bacterium | reverse complement strand
CTTGTGCCGCGCACCTGGTAAATTTTTCCCAGGAATCCTACTGCGCCGCAGACGGCGTCGCCTCCGCCACCCGGCGGCGGAGGATCTCGAGGAACTGCTGCAGGAGCGGCGACTCCTCGCGGCGGGGCCAGACGGCCCGGAGCTCGATCGGGGGGCAGTCGGAATGGAGGTAACGCACCAGCGGGTTGGTCGGGAAGGAGGCGGCCAGAAACTCCGGCCAGACGCATACCCCGTAACCGGTGGCCACGCGGGCGAGGACGCTCTCGATCGTGTGCACGGGTTGGGCGAAATTGGGCTGGAAGCCGCTCAGCCGGCAGGTCTGGACGATGAACTCGCGCAGGCCGGGGGTTTCCTTGGCCCCGGTGATGACCCAGGTGTCGCCGGCGAGGTCGGCGATGCGGATGCGCTCGGCGCCGGCCAGCGGGTGCTGGGCGCCGACGAGGACGAGCAACTCGGCATCGAGAAGGTGCATCGACTGGAGCTCATCGTGCGGCGCGAACTCCTGGGCGGCCACGAAACCGAGGTGGGCCCGCCGGCTGCGCAGGGCGGTGAGCTGCTCGTGGATGAGCAGGTCGCGGAGCGAGACCTCGATGCGCGGATACCGTTGGCGGTACTCGGCGATGGCCCCGAGCACGATCTGGTTGGAAAGACGCCAGTCGTTGCAGATGATGAGCTCGCCGCCGGTGCCGGCGGCCGTCTCCTTGGTGGCGGCGGCGGCCATGTCCACTTGGGCCAGCACCTTGCAGGCGTGGGCGTAGAGGGTGCGGCCGGAATCGGTCAGCTCCACGCGCACCCGGTTGCGGTCGAGGAGCCGGACCCCCAACTCGTCCTCCAGCGCCTTGACCTGGCGGCTCAACGCCGGCTGGGCCACTCGCAACTCCTCCG
Source organism: uncultured Opitutaceae bacterium (assembly GCA_964526145.1). Taxonomy (GTDB): domain Bacteria; phylum Verrucomicrobiota; class Verrucomicrobiia; order Opitutales; family Opitutaceae; genus UBA2377. The sequence continues at coordinate 11,802 of CAZGJB010000079.1, read as the reverse complement.
CAGCGCGGCTGAAGCTCAGGCGCTCAGCCACGGCCTTGAAGTAGCGCAAATGACGCAATTCCATCGGAGCCATGGTCCTACCGGCCCGCGGCAATCCGCGCAACTGCGGACCAAGACCCATCCCGCGACAGTCGCGGACTTAATGGCCGCCAGCAGACCAAAACGAGGTTAACCGCAAGGAACGCAGAGAACGCAAAGGATCGAACCCATAAACCGGCGAATCACTCATGCACATCTTGTCGGCACTGAAATATCCGGAATTCCTGATTCCGATCATTTCCGTCCCCATCAGTGTGTATCAGTGGTTTCTGAGGTATTTTCTCTGCGTTCTATGCGTTCTTTGCGGTTAAATCCCGTCTGGTGTTTTGGCTTCAGCCCGTCTTCGGCCGGCGGTCGGCGGCGACGAGGACGTAGAATGACGGCACGACGAAGAGCGTGAAGGAAGTGCCGATGGCCATGCCGGTGGCGATGACCAAGCCCATGCTGAACCGGGCCTCGGCGCCGGCGCCGCTCGCGAAGACCAGCGGCATAACGCCAAAGACCATGGCGGCGGTCGTCATGAGGATCGGGCGCAGGCGGATGCCGGCCGCCTTCTCGATGGCGGTGCGGACATCGTGGCCTTCCTCCTGCATGCGGTTCGCGAAGTCCACCATGAGGATGCCGTGCTTGGTGATGAGGCCGACCAGCGTGATCAGGCCGACCTGCGTGTAGATGTTGAGCGTGGCCGCGCCGAGGAAGAGGAACACCATGGCGCCGGCGAGCGAGAGCGGGACCGCCATCATGATGATGAACGGATCGCGCCAGCTCTCGTACTGGGCCGCGAGGACGAGGAAGATCACGATGATCGCGAGCACGAAGGTCGCGAGCAGCGAGCTGCCCTCCTGCACGAACTGGCGGAGCTCACCCTTGAACTCGGCGGAATAACCCGAGGGAAACGCCGTCTTGGCCTCGGCGTTGAGCCAGTCGTAGGCCTCGCCCATCGACACGCCGGGCGCCGGCAGGAGGGAGAGCGTGGCGGCGTTGAGCTGCTGCATGCGCCGCAGGTCGCGCGGCTGCACGGAGGGCGCGAGGGTGGCCACGCTGGACAGCGGCACGAGCCCGCCCTTGGACGACGATACGTAGTAGTCGCCGAGCTGGTCCGGCGTCAGCCGGAAGCTGCGCGCCACCTGCGGGATGACCTTGTAGGCGCGGCCTTGGATGGCGAAGCGGTTGACGTAGCCGCCGCCGAGCATGGTGCCGACGTCGGCGCCGAACTGCTGCATGGAGAGGCCGACCGCGGCCGACTTGTCGCGGTCGAGTTCGAGGTCCATCTGCGGCTGGTCGAACTTCAGGTCGTTGTCGCCATAGACGAATTTGCCGCTCATCAGCGCGCGCTGGAGCAGCTCGTTGGCCACCTCGACGACGCGCTCGTGATTGTCGGTCGAGCACACGACGTACTGCACCGGCAGGCCGAAGCCGGCGCCGGGCAGCGAGGGCGGCAGGAAGGCGGCGGCGCTCACGCCCGCGATGCCCATCGCGCGGCCGGTGAGTATCTGGCTCAGCAATCCGGAGCCACGTTCGCGCTGGCTCCAGGGCTTGAGCTGCCAGCCGATGAGGCTGGAACTCGGTGAAGGCAGGTGCGAGCCCATGTCGACGCCGGCCACGGTGAAGAAGTTGCTGGTCTCGGGAAAGGAGGCGACGATGCCGCTGAGCTGGTCGACGGACAGCAGCGCCTGCTCGAGCGAGGCGTTGGGCGCGCCCTGGGCGATGGCGACCACGAAGCCGCGGTCCTCCGCCGGCGCCAGTTCCTTCTTGGTCATGAGGAAGAAGGGTACGATCGCCACGATGATCAGGACCGCCACCAGGTAGACCGCGATCCGGTTGTTGAGCACCTGGTCGAGCTGGCGTTCGTAGAAGCCGCGCAGCCGGTCAAAGGTCCGGTCGAGGAAATGCTCGATGCCGCGGGGGTTCGGATTGTGGCGCAACAGCCGCGAGGAGAGCATGGGCGAAAGCGTGAGCGCGACGAAGCCGGAGATGACCACCGCGCCGGCCAGGGTGAACGCGAACTCGCGGAACAGCGCCCCGGTCACGCCGCCCTGGAGGCCAAGCGGCGCGTACACGGCCACCAGGGTGATGGTCATCGCCACGACGGGGCCGACCAGCTCGTGGGCGCCCTTGAGCGCCGCGGCCAGCGGCGTCAGCCCCTCCTCGATGTGGCGGTGGATGTTCTCGACGACGACGATCGCATCGTCGACCACGATGCCGATCGCCAGCACCAGGGCGAGCAGGGTGAGCAGGTTGATGGAGAAACCCAGGGCGAGCATGAACACCATGCCGCCGAGCAGGGAGAGCGGGATCGCGACGATGGGGATGACGACCGAGCGGAACGAACCAATGAACAGGTAGATGACGATGATCACGATGGCCATGGCCTCCAGGAGAGTCGTGGTCACCTCGTCGATGGAATCGTTGATGAACTCCGTGGCGTCGTAGACGATGTTGCCCTCGATGCTGGCGGGGAGCTGGGCGGCGATGTCGGGCCAGACGGCGCGCACGCGCTTGACCACGTCGAGTGAATTGGCGGTCGGCAGCACCGAGATCGAGATCATGGTGGTGTCCTTGCCGCGGAGCTGGACCTTGACCTCGTAGTCGTCGGCGCCGAGCTCGACCTCGGCGATGTCGCCGACGCGGACCACCGCGCCGTTGCGCTCGCGGATCACGAGGTCGCGGAAGGCCTCGGCGGAGCGCACATCCGTCCGGGCGGTGAGGTTGACGATCGTCATCTCGCCCTTGGTCTTGCCGACCGCGGAGAGGTAGTTCTGCGCGGCGAGGGCGGACCAGACCTCGGTCGAGCTGATGCCGAAGGCGGCCATGCGGGCGGGATTCAGCCAGATGCGCATCGCAAAGGTGCGGGCGCCCAGCACCTCGGCCTTCTGCACGCCCTCGATGGTGGAGAGCTTGGGCTGCACGACGCGGACGAGGTAGTCGGTGATCTGGTTGGCCTGCAGGGTCGCGCTCGCGAAGCTGATGTACATCGAGGCCGTGGTCTCGCCGACCTGGATCTCGAAGACCGGGTCCTCGGCGCCCGCCGGGAGCTCGCTGCGCACGCGGTTGACCTTGGAGGTGATCTGCGTGAGCGCGTCGTTCGGGTCGTAATTGAGGCGCAGCTGCGAGCGCACGACCGAGAAGTTGGGGGCGCTGACGGACTCGACGTAGTCGATGCCGTCGGCCGAGGCGATCTCGCGCTCCAGCGGCGTCGTGACGAAGCCGCGCACGAGGTCGGCGCTCGCGCCCGGATAGGTCGTCGTCACGGTGATGATCGAGTTCTTGGTCTCCGGGTACTGGCGGACGTTCATCTCCTTGAGGGCGAGCCAGCCCGCCAGCAGGAGAAAGATGTTCACGACGGTCGCGAGGACCGGTCGCTTGATGAAGATGTCAGTGAAGCGCATGGCGGAGTTCTCCGGTTCAGCCCTCCTCCGGCGTGGGCGCGGGGTTGGCGGAGGGCACGACGCTGTTGTCGACGCGCACCGGGCTGCCGTTGCGCAGCTTGATCTGGCCGGAGGTCACGACCTCCTCGCCGGGCTTCAGGCCGGAGAGGACGGAGATCACGTTGCCGCGCTGCGGTCCGGTCTGGATGAAGCGCTGCTGGGCGACGCCCTGCACCACCACGTAGACGAAATTGCCGTAGGGGTTGAAGACGACGGCCGTGGTCGGCAGCACGACGGCGCGTTCCGTCCCGGGCAGCACGACCTGCACCTGGCCGAACATGCCGGGGCGCAGCACCTCATCGCGATTCGGCACGGCGGCCCGCAGGCTGAGGCTGCGGGTGCTGTCGTTCACGCGCGGCGAGATGGCGGCGATGGTGCCCTCGAACACGCGCTCCGGGAAGGCATCCACCCGCACGTGCACCGGCTGGCCGACCGCGACCCGCGCGATGGCCTGCTGGGGGAGCGTGAAATCCACATACACCGGGTCGAGGGTCTCGAGCTGCACGATGGCTTCGGCCTTGCCGAGGAACTGCCCGGGATAGATCTGCGCGATGCCGAGCCGGCCGGCAAAGGGGGCGGTGATGTGCTTCTTCGCCAGCGTGGCGCGAAGGGTGGCCACGGCCGACTGCGTGGAGGCGGCGACGGCCTCGGCGGCCTCGAGGTCGGCACGGGCGTTGGTGTCGGCGGCCCGCAGGTCGCGGGCGCGGGTGAGGTTGGTCAGGGCCAGCTTGGCCTGGGCTTCCAGGCCCGGGAGGCTGGCGGCCTCGATCGAATCATCGAGGTCCACGAGCAGGTCGCCGGCCTCGACGGTGGCGCCCGACTCGAAGGCGATGCGGCGCACGGCACCCTCAACCTCGTTTTTCACCATGATGCCGCGGTAGCTGGCAAACGAGCCCACGGCGTTGAGCGAGTTCGGCCAGGTCTCCTCCTGGGCCGGTGCGGTGCTGACGGTGGTGGGCGGCCGGACCTGGGCGGCTTGGGCGGCCATGCCGCGACGGATGGTCAGGTACTTGTAGCCGAAGATCGAGCCGAAGACGACGACGGCGATGATCAGGGTGGGGAGAATGCGGATTTTCATGGGACGGTGGCGGAGACGTTGGCGGATGAAATGCGGTTGGCGGCAGCCTGGAACCGGGTGCTGGCCTGGAGGAGTGCCGCCTGATCGGCCGGCGCGACCAGGCCGGCGAGCTCATTCGCGGCGCGGAGGTAATCCATCAGCGCGGCATTGGCCGCCGTCTGCCCGGCGGGCGTGAGCTGGACGTAAACCAGCCGGCGATCGCGCGTGTCGCGCCGGCGCGAGAGCAGGTCGCGGGTTTCGAGATTGTCCAGCAGGGCGGTCATGGCCGAGCGGGTCGTCCCGGCGTGATGCGCCAGGTCCGCCGGCGTAGACGCCGCCGGGTCGAGCGCGAAGAGCGCCACGAGCACGCCAAACTGATGTTCGCTGAAGCCGATGGCCGCCAGCCGACGCTGGAGCACGCCCTCGACGCTTTGGGCCGCCGCCAGGTAATCGAGCACCAGGCGGCAACCGGCCTCATCCAGCCCGGTGCGTTGGCGGGCCACGTTCAGCAGCGTCCGCAGGACCAGCGTGCCGGCCGGGATCATGACCGGCCTTTCCGTTTTTCGCGCATCCGAGCTGAGGGACTCACGCCCCATGATATCAATTCGCCGCGCGAATCCCCAATACTTCCTGCCTCTATCGGTTATGCCGCCAGGGCATCACCAAGGCCCGCCCGGACTATCCGCGCCTTGATCATCCAATTCCGGAATATATCGCTGCTGCAGCCCAAGATCGGCGCCGCCTGCAGGAGCGGTCCCGGAGTTTGTGTTGCGGGTCGGAGCCCCCGCCGCAGATTAGGGGGCCGCATGACCTTTGATTTCGACACCGTTCCCGAACGTCTCGGCACTGATTCGCAGAAGTGGCAGAAGTACGCCGGCCGCGACATCCTGCCGCTTTGGGTGGCCGACATGGACTTCAAGTCGCCCCCGGCGGTGATCGAGGCGCTGCACCGCAGGGTGGACCATGGCATCTTCGGCTATGCCCGGCCGGTTCCGTCGACGGTTGAGGCGATCGTGAACGCCCTCCAGCAGCGTTACAACTGGACGATCGACCCGGCCTGGCTGGTCTGGCTGCCCGGCTTGGTGGTCGGCCTGAACATCACGGCCCAGGCCTTTGCGACTGCCGGGGACGAGGTCCTGACGCTGACCCCGGTCTATCCGCCGTTCATGAGCGCGCCGAAGAACAGCGCCCGCACCTCCGTGACCGTGCCGTTCGCCCTGCGCGCCGGGCGCTGGGAGATCGACTGGGAGGGGCTGGAGCGGGCCGTGACGCCGCGCACCAAGCTTTTCTATCTCTGCAACCCGCACAATCCGCTCGCCCGGGTCTGGCGGCGCGAAGAACTCGCGCGGCTGGGCGAGTTCTGCGTGCGCCACGATCTCATCCTCTGCAGCGACGAGATCCACTGCGACCTCATCCTCGACCCCGCCCTGCCCCATATTCCCACCGGCACGCTCGGCGCCGAGATCGCCAAGCGCACCGTGACGCTGATGGCCCCGAGCAAGACCTACAACGTGCCGGGCCTCGGCACGTCGCTGGCGATCATCCCCGATGCCGCCCTGCGCGCCCGGTTTGTCCGCGCCACCGCCGGCGTGGTGGCCGAGGTCACCGCGCTGGGCTTCACCGCCTGCGAGGCGGCCTACCGCGACAGCGAGCCCTGGCGCCAGGCCCTGCTGGCCTACCTGCGGGGCAACCGTGATTTCCTGCTCGATTTCATCGCCCGCGAACTGCCCGGCGTGAAGGTCGAGGCCCCGATCGAGGCCACCTACCTCGCGTGGCTCAACGTCTCCGCCCTCCAGCTGCCCGATCCCATCGCGCATTTCGAGGCCCACGGCGTGGGCTTGAGCGACGGCGCATTTTTCGGCGCGACCAAGGGCACCCATGTGCGCCTGAATTTCGGCTGCCCCCGTGCGACCCTCGCCGAGGCGCTCCGGCGGATGAAGGCCGCCCTGCCCCGGCGCTGAAGCCGCGGGTCCTGCCCATGCGGATCGGACCGTACGAGCTTCCGACCAATTTGTTTCTCTCGCCGCTGGCGGGTTACACCAACCTGCCCTTCCGCGTGACCCTGCGCGAGCTCGGCGGGCTCGCCTGGGCCACCACCGATCTCGTCAACGCCCGCTCGCTCCTCGAACGCAACCGCACCGCGCTGCAGCTCACCGCGACGTCCCCGGAGGATCGCCCGCTCGCCATCCAGCTCTTCGGCAGCGTCCCCGAGGAGATGCGCGATGCCGCCGTGATGTGCCAGGAACTCGGGGTCCAGTCCGTGGACATCAACATGGGCTGCCCGGTGAAGAAGGTCGTCAAGATCGGCGGCGGTTCGGCCATGATGACCGAGCTCGACAAGACCGCAGCCCTGGTCCGCGGGATGATCGCAGCCGTGAAGATTCCGGTCACCGCCAAGATGCGGCTCGGCTGGGACGACGACAACCTGACGGCCCCGGACCTCGCGCGCGTGCTCGAGGACGCCGGCATCGCCGCCATCTTCGTGCATGGCCGCACCCGCGCCCAAGGATTCGGGGGGACGGTCAACCTCGCCGGCATCCGCGCCGTCGTGCAGGCCGTGAAAAACATTCCCGTCATCGGCAATGGCGACGTGACCACGCCCGAGGCGGCGAAACACATGCTCGCCGAGACCGGTTGCGCCGGCGTGAGCATCGGCCGCGGGGCGTTTTACGATCCGTGGATCTTCCGCCGCACCGCCCAGTATCTTGCGACCGGTGATCTGCCGCCGGAGCCGGACTTCAACGAGCGCCTGCGGGTGCTGCGGCGGCATTTCGAGCGGTACGTGCAGTTCTACGGCGAGGAGCACGGCGCCCGGCTGTTCCGCCGCGTGGCACCGTGGTATGCGAAGCGCTTCGGCCCGGCCAAGCCCTTCAAGCAGCGCATCACCAAGATCTGCTCCGCGGCCGATTTCGAGGCCGCGATCGCGGAGTATGTGGCCTGGCGCGCCCAGTTCTGCGACGAGCGCGGCGAACTCCTGCCCCGCTTCGCCCCGGCGCCGATGGTGGCGTCGTTCATGCGCGACGACCTCGACCCGGCCGAGCGCACCGCCATCCCGGTGCCGAAGGGCCCGGTGGATGTGTGGTGATGGTAATGGCGGAACCTAGTTTATGTGGAAATCAGGAAAGGTGGAAAATAACCCCTCGGAAATTGAGTCTGGAGCTCAGGGCTTTTTCCCAGCGTTCCTGAGTTCCAGATTTAATCGGTTTTGGGTCCGTTCCCTGATTTCCTGATTTCCACATTTTACCCATGACCACCGTGAGCCATTTCTGGGAACTGATCCTCGGCACCATCATCGCGCTGCTGCCGTTGATCAACCCGCTTGCCGCCGCCCCGACCTTCCTTGCCATCACCGAAGGGCTCACGGCCGAGCGCCGGCACCAGCAGCTGCGCATGGCGTGCATCTACATGGTCACGATCCTCGTGAGCTTCCTCATCGGCGGCACCTTCATCATGGGGTTCTTCGGCATCTCGATCCCGGGCCTGCGCATAGCGGGCGGCCTGCTCGTCGCCGGCATCGGCTCGGGCATGCTCGTGGCCCCGCCGCGCGACCCGGCGCAGCAGAGCCGCGAGAACGAGGCGGCCCGGGCCAAGCGCGACATCGCCTTCTCCCCGCTCGCGATGCCCATGCTCAGCGGCCCGGGCGCCATCGCCGTGACGCTGGGCTTCACCTCGCTCGCCACCGACTGGACCGACTACGTCGCCATCATCCTCGGCATCTTGGTGGTCGCCGCGATCATCTACAGCACCCTGCGCGTCTCGAGCCGCATCGTGCAGGTGATCGGCCTCACCGGCATGAACGCCCTGACCAAGGTCATGGGTTTCCTGATCCTCTGCATCGGCATCCAGTTTGTCGTCAACGGCGTGCTCGGCATCGCCACCGACCCGGTCCTGCTCCGCAGCATCCGCGACACGCTCAGCCAATCCTGATCGCCCTTCTCATGAAGCCCGCCTCCGCTTCCGCCACTGACCGCATTTTTGGCCGTTCCCAATGGATCTGGCCCTATGACCTGCGCTGGGATCTGCACAACGCCTACGCGCTGTTCCGGCGCGACTTCACGCTCGACCGGTTGCCGCGGCGCGCGCCGTTGTTCATCACCGCCGACCAGTCGTACCACCTCTACATCAACGGCGCCTTCGTCGGCCGCGGTCCGGCGCGGGGCTTCCAGTCGCGCTGGCCCTACGACGAGATCGACGTCGCGCGCTGGCTGGTGCCCGGCCGCAACGTGCTCGCCGTGCGCGCCTTCAATCCCGGTGCCAGCAATTTCCAGTACGTCCACCAGGGCTACGCCGGCCTCCTCATCGCCGCGACCTGGGGCGGTGGACGCCTGCGCACCGACCGCACTTGGAAATGCCTGCCCCAGCCCGGCATCCGCCGCGACATGGTCCACGCCAGCCTGCAGCTTTTTCCGCAGGAGAATTTCGACGCGCGGGCGTGTCCGACGGACTGGATGAACAGTGACTTCGACGACAGCGCCTGGGGCACACCCAACAGCCAGGCCCTGCATGTCCTGCCGTGGGCCGATCTCGAACCGCGCGGTATTCCCCAGATGCTCGAGGTCGCCGAGCGCCCCGGCCGCATCATCGGTATGGGCGAGGGTGAGTGCGCGCCGGGTTGGGAGCAGTCCCGCAACCTGTATCTCCTGCGGCAAACCGAGGATCACTCGCACCGACCGGTCGACGTCGGCCTGGGTGAAAAGTCGGCCGACCCGAGCGCGCCCGTCGGTCTCTTCGCGGCGGGCTTCGAGGTTCCCGCGACCGGCGCCAACCGCTTCCGCAGCCACCTCATCGACGTGGGCCGGCCCGTGGTCGGCAGTTTCACGGTGATCGTCAGCGGCGGCCGCGGGGGCGAGGTCGTCGACTTCGCCTACACCGAGGGCGTCGACCCCGCGACGCTCAAGCCCGAGCTGCGCTTCCCCGACGGCAGCAGCGTGGCGTTCAGCGGACGCGTGATCTGCCGGAGCGGACGCACGGAGTACATGTTCTACCATCCGTACGGTTTCCGCCATGTCACGGTCACCGTGCGCAACTCCACCGGTCCGCTGCACGTGTCGCTCTGCCTGCGGCGCACCGGTTATCCGGTCGAGCGCCGCGGCGCCTTCCGCAGCTCCGAGCCGTTGCTCGAAAAAATCTGGGAGACCTGCGCCTGGTCGCAGCAGAACTGCATGCTCGATGCCTACGTGGACACCCCCTGGCGCGAGCAGGCGCAGTGGTGGGGCGACGCCCGCGTGCAGGCGTGGAACACGTTTCACCTCAGCGGGGACGCCCGGCTTTTCCGCCGTGGCATCTACCAGATCGGCGCGCAGCACACGGCCGACGGCCTGACCTACGGCCACGCCCCGACCATGGCCCACAACTGCGTGCTGCCGGACTTCACCTTGGTCTGGATGCTCACGCAGTGGGATTACTATTGGCAGACCGGCGACCTGCAGCCGTTCAAGGACCAGCGCGCCGGCATCGAGCGCGCGCTGGCCTATTTCGAGGCGCACACGGGCCGCGACGGCCTCGTGACCTACGATCCGCGCTACTGGCTCTTCCTCGACTGGACTGAGCTGCCCAAGGACGGCGCGTCCAGCATCTACAATCTCTGGCTCGTCCTCGCGCTCGAGCGCGTGGCTGCGATGCACCGCCTGACGCGAGACGCGGACGCCGCGCTGCGTTGCGAGCGTTGGGCCAAGCGCCTGCGCGCAAAGCTGCGCACCTGGATCACTCGCCGCGGCCTGCTGGGCGACGGGCTCGACGCCAAGGGCCGCGTCCTGCGCAGCACGTCGCCCCATGCACAGACCCTGGCGCTTATGGCCGGCCTGGCGCCGGAGGCTGAACCCGCGATGGAAAAATTCCTACTCGCTTACCTCGCCGATGAGTCCGGGCACACCGCGAAGCCGAGCGCCTACTGGATCAACTACGTTTACTCGGTCCTCGCGGCTCGCGGTCACGGCGCGGAAGTCGTCGCCCACATCCGGCCGCGCTGGGAGCCGATGATCGCCTACGGCTCGACCTTCGAGATCTTCGGCGACAAGGCGCTGTTCGCCATCAGCCGCTCGCACGCGTGGTCCGCGCACCCGCTCTACCAGCTCATGCAGATCATCGGGGGTGTACGGCAGACCGCGCCCGGCTGGAAGCAGGTGCGCTTCGCTCCCGAATTTGTGGGGGACAACGGCGGTGCCACGATTCCGACCCCGCAGGGCCTGATCGTTTCGGATTGGCGGCGGACTGGAGCCAACGTCGAGGTCGAACTGCAGCTACCGCGGGGTGTGGCCGCCGAGGTGCTCCTGCCCGGGGTGAAGCCGGCGAAGGTGACCGGGCGGAACCGGTGGACGGTCAAGCCCCACATCAATACTTCCGCGTGATCGTGGCGCCGGAGCGGTCCTTGAAGGTGATGGTTTTCTTTTCGGGATCGACGCTCTCGAAGACGATGCCCAGCACGGTGTCGGCGGACTCCCCGGCCCGGATGGTGCGGCCGTTGATCAGCGCGCGGGGCGGGTTGCCCTGAAAGACACCGTTGATGCGCGCAGCCGAGACGAAGGCGCGGAATTCCTCGCTGACCGGTGCACTGGCGGTGAGGTCGGAGGTGGTGACCTTGATGCCGGGGGCGAGTTGGGACTCGGTCTTTACGACCGTCTGCGTGGGCGCAGGCGCCGGCTTGCCACCGAGGTGGCCGGGCAGCGGCGTGTCGAGGAAGCGTTTGTCCGGCGGTTCCTTGCCCTCGAGGACGGCGTCGACGCGGTCCTGTTCCAATCCCCGGCGCGCGGTGACGACGTCCTGGGCCTTGTCGATCATCTGCTTCGGGGCCGCGGCGATCTGGTTCAGCGTTTCCGACGGGGTGACGGCCGCCGGCTTCGCCGCCGGAGCCTCGGCTTTGGCGACCGGCGTGGCCGGCTCAGGTGCGGGCGCCGGAGTCGCGAGGAAGAAGGCCCACACAATGTACGCACCGGCCGCGAGCGCGACCACGGCCGCGGCGCCGATCAACAGCACGAGCACTTTCTTTCTCTTGCCGTGATCCGCTTCCGGGACGGCGGGCGCGGCATCCGGCGCCGGGGCCTCGGCGGCTAGCGCCGGCGGTTCGGCGGCCGGAGGCGTGGCCGGCTTGGGCACAGGCGGTGGCGCCACGGGCGGCGGCGCGACCGGCGGCGGGGTGGCGCCCACGACAGGTGGGACGGCTGGCACCATGGGCGGGCGCGTGGCCGGCTTGGGCGCAGCAACCGGGGGTGGCGGAGCCGACGGGGCGGCGGTCGCGGAGACAGGGGCCGCCGGCGCTTTGGGCTTCAGCTTGAATTTCGA
>CAZGJB010000078.1:0-12687 GCA_964526145.1 uncultured Opitutaceae bacterium | reverse complement strand
TTGCTCCCTGTTTACCTATTCGTGTCTCTTCGTGTTCGTTCGTGGTTCCCTCTGCTCCGCGGCCTCCGCGCCTCCGCGAGAGACCAAACCCTCCCCGCCTCACAGCCAGAAGCTGAAGTACACGTAGATCCCCAGCACCAGCGCCAGGACGGCGGCGGTGCCGACGACCTCGGCGGTGCCCCAGCTGGCGCGGTTTTCGGCGGCTTGCTGCGGCGTGATCGAACTGTAGGTCAGGCCCTCGATCTGCTTCGCGTCGGGTGGCGGGGCGGTCAGCGAGACACCGACCACGACCACCACGCTCAGCAGCATCAACCAGCCGGAGGCGTAGAGGAAATTGTACGAGCCGATCGCATGCAGCAACCCGGTGTCGCCGAACGCGCCGCCGCCGTCGAGGGCCTGCAGGGTCAGCTTCAGCATGCCGGCGGCGAAGCCGATCGTGAGCCCGGCGAAGGCACCGCGGGCATTGACGCGGCGGAAGAACAGCCCGAGCAGGAAGGTCGCCGTGATCGGCGGCGCGAGGTAACCCTGCACGCTCTGCAGGTACTGGTAGAGGCCGCCGCCCGAGACGAGTTTCATCACGGGGATCCAGATGATGCCGAGCACCACGACGAAACCCGTGGCGATCCGGCCGACGCGCACGAGCTCGGCCTCGGAGCGGTCCGGCCGCAGCTTGCGGTAGATGTCCACGGTGAACAGCGTCGCGCAGCTGTTGAACAGCGAGGCGAGCGAGCTCATCAGCGCCGAGAGGAGCCCTGCCACCACGATGCCGCGCAGGCCCGCGGGGAGGAGCGACGCCACCATCGTCGGGAACACCATGTCGCCGTTCACCGAGCCGTCGGCCTTGGCCGGAATCGCGATCACGCCCTTCGCGTGCAGCGCGTAGCCGATCATGCCGGGCACGAGGAAGATGAACACCGGCAGCACCTTCAGGAAGCCGCCGAAAATCGCGCCGCGCCGCGCGTCCTTGAGCGACCGCGCCGCGAGCGTGCGCTGCACGATGTACTGGTCGGTGCACCAGTACCAGATGCCCACCACGGGCGAGGCGATCATGATGCCGAGCCAGGGGAAGTCGGGGTCCGACAGCGGCCGCCACAGGGCCACGCGGGCCGGGTCGGTGCCAAGGATCGCCTTGAGCTCGCCCCAGCCGCCGAGCTGCTGGAGGCCGAAGATCGTGATCATCGCCGACCCGAAAAGCAGGAGCCCGGTCTGTGCGACCTCGGTGTAGGCCACGGCGCGCAGCCCGCCGAGGACCGTGTAGATGCCGGTGAGCACCACCGTCGTGAGCGCCCCGACCCAGAACGCGTTTTCGGGCGAGCCGAAGGTGTCGGGCAGCAGCGTCATGAACACCACCGCCCCCGCGTAGACGGTGACGGATACCTTGGTGAAGACGTACGCGACGAGGGAGACGACCGACAGCGTCCACCGCGAGCGGCTGTCGAAGCGGCGCTCGAGGAACTCCGGCATCGTGAACACGCCCGAGCGGTAATAGAACGGCACGAACACCCAGCCGAGCATCAGCATGATCCACGCGTGCAGCTCCCAGTGCGCCATCGCCATGCCGCTCGTGGCGCCGTTGCCGGCGAGGCCGACGATGTGCTCGGAGCCGATGTTCGACGCGAGGAGCGAGCAGCCGACGACGAACCAGCTCAGGTTGCGCCCGGCGAGGAAGTAGTCGGTCGTCGTGTCCTGGTGTCGCGAGGACCACCAGACGATGCCGACGAGCAACAGGAAATACGCCGCGATGATGAACCAGTCCAAGCCAGTCATGGGCAGAGGGGGCTGAGGTTTGGGTAAGCCCGCCGAGCCTTCCTGTCGGCAGTTCGAGGGTCAAGCCACCATCAGAATTAGGGAAAACCACAGATGCACACAGATAGACACAGATACCGAATGGTGACGGCATTCACCATCTGTGTGCATCTGCGTTCATCTGTGGTTTCGGTCTCGTTCAGGCAGAGCATTGCTAGTTTGGAACGGACCATGAACTATCAGCGTTTATTGGCGAAGATCAGCGGCTTCTTCTTCTAGTACGCCCGGATGGTATTCGGATTCGATCCGTGGTATCCGTGAAATCCGTGGTCAAAATGAACTCCCGCGAACGCGTCCTGGCCGCCCTCAATTTCCAGCCGGTCGACCGGCTGCCCAAAGACCTCGCCGGCATGCGCTCCACCGGCATCTCGGCCTTCGCCTACCAGGCGCTGCGCCGCGCGCTGGGGCTGCCGTTCAAGCCGACGCGGGTGCACGACATCGGGCAGATGCTGGCGTTGCCGCATCCCGACGTGCTCGACGCGCTCGGCTGCGACGTGGTCATCATCGAGGGCGACAATCTCACCAACGCCTTCGAGCAGCCCGAGCTGTGGCACGACTTCGATTTCTTCGGCCGCATCCCGGGGGCCCAGGTGCGGGACCCGTCGCGCTACCGTCTGCTGCCCGACGGCACGATCCAGTCGGGCGCAGCGGCGCTCATGCCGCCTGGGGCCCATGTCTTCAATGAGGAGCACGCCGGCCAGCACTTGATCCTCGATGGCGAACTGCCGCGGCCGGATCTCAAGGAAGTGCGCCGCCGCCTCGAGGCCGCCTTGCTGACCGACGCACAGATCGAGACGCTCCGCACGACGTGCCGCCGCGTGCGCGAGAGCAGCGACCGGGCGGTGTTCTACTGGGGCGAACTCTGTTCCGGCCTCTGCATTCACGGCTACGGTGGCCTGGCCGTGTTTCCCATGTTGTGCCTCGAGGATCCCGCTTTCGTCCACGAGCTGCACGCGCTGCACCTCGAGTACGCATTGCGCCAGGCCCGCAGCATCTTGCCGGCGATCCGCGATTACGTGGACATCATCGGCACCGATGCCGACGACTGGGGCAACCAGCAGTCGCTCATGGCCTCGCCGGCGACCTTCCGCGAACTCTTCCTCCCGTACCGCCGCCAGCAGATCGCCGAGATCCACCGGCTCGCGCCGCGCTGCAAGACGTTCCTCCACTCCTGCGGCGCGCTCTACAGCCTCCTCGACCTCATCATGGAGACCGGCGTCGACATCCTGAATCCGGTGCAATGGCCCGCCGGCGGTCACACCCCGCGCGAGTGGAAGGACAAGGTCCGCGGCCGCATGGCACTCTGGGGTGGCGGGGTGGATTCGCAGCACACGCTCCCGCTCGGCACCGTGGCTGAGGTTGAGCGCGAGGTCGCGCGCACCGTCCCGGTCCTCGCGCAGGACAGCGGTTACGTCTTCGCCAACATCCACAACCTCCTCGCCGAGATCCCGCCGGAAAAGATCATCGCGATGTACCGCGCGGCGGGTTGCGCAGCGCCTAGCGCTACACCAGCTCGCTGAGCTTCGTCGCCTCCGGCTTGAGGGGTACGAGGTCGAGGAGGTTCACCGGGGCGTTGCGCTTGATCGACTCCACGCCGGCGATGCCGACGAGGATCGATGCGGCGCCCTGCTCGTGACCGGCGAAACGGTTCCAGGGATCGGAGCCGGTGTGGGCGGGGTCGTAGAAGGAGCGGCTGAGAATGTCGTCGGCGCCGCCGTGGGCGCCCTTGGCGGGCGGCATGGGTACGAGGTAGCTCGACCGGAAATGCGGATAGACGCGGATCCACTCGCCCTCGGCTTCGGCGCCGGGGCGGGTCTCGATCTGGAAATCGCCGGGGCGCACGGCGCGGTTCATGTGCGAGCCGATGAACTCTTGGTATTCGATGCGGCCGCGTTCGCCGTTGAGGCACACGCGCATGCCCTCGCGGGGCGAGTAACAGGTGAGCGAGTAGGTGAGCACCACGCCGGTGCGGTAGCGGACGTTGAGCGACATCTGGTCGTAGATGTCGATATCGTCGCGGAAGACATTCCGGTCGCGGATGTAGCCGGAGTCGGCCTCGCCGGCGCGGTAGAGTCCGCGGAAGGCCGCGCTCTCGTCGAGGTCGAGGCGGAACGGGTCGTCCTTCGCCTCAGGGTGCCCGGTGTAGCGCGGGTACCTCGCGAGGTGACCGTCGCCGCGGGCCTCGGCGTTGGCGCGGCCGTAGAACACGAGGTCGCCGTAGGCGAAGACCTGCTGGGGGATGGCATCGATCCACCAGTTCACGAGGTCGAAGTGGTGCGTGCTCTTGTGCACAAGCAGCGTGCCGGACTCGGCGGCGTGCGCGTGCCAGCGGCGGAAGTAGTCGGCGCCGTGGTTCGTATCGAGCAGGTATTCGAGATTGACCGAGCGAATGCGGCCGATCGTGCCGGCGGCGACGAGCTCCTTCACCTTGGTGCGGAAGGGCGCCCAGCGGTAGTTGAAGGCCACGCGCACGCGGCGGCCGGTGGCGCGCTGCGCGTCGAGGATGGCGCGGCACTTGGCGGCGTCGATCGTGAGGGGCTTCTCCGTGATCACGTCGCAGCCGGCGTGCAGCGCGCGGATGATGTAGTCGTGGTGCGTGCTGTCCTTCGAGCAGACGAACACGGTGTGCGGCCGCGTCTCGCGCAGCATCGCGTCGAAGCGGTCGGCCGGGTACGCCGGCACGGCATGGTAGCCGAGCTCGCCGGCGAGCATCGCGTTGTAGTACGCCATGCGCGCCGGGCTCAGGTCGCACAGGCCGACGAGCTCATTGTGCTCGCGGTACGTCGTGACGAGCGGCTCGATGAAACTCACGGCCCGGCCGCCGGTGCCGACAAACGCGAAGCGATGCTTGCTCATGGGGATGCCGCGCAGTCAGGCATGCGCTGACGGCGAGGGCAACCGGGGATCAAGGCGGACGGTCTGAGCCGGAGGGTTAACCACAGATGGGCACAGATGAACACGGATCCCAAACCCTATTCGTCGCGGACTAGCGCGTTGGTCTGCGGCCCAAACTCGGTCCGCTCAGGGTTCCCTATCCAATCAGAATAGATTCCTTTTCGTGGCTAGGCCCGAATCTTCATCTGTGAGCATCTGTGTCCATCTGTGGTTCAAAACACGGGCGCCTACTCTTCGCACGCGAAGACGAAGTCCTGCTGGAGGTGCACGATCACCGGGCGGCCTTGGCGGCGGGGTGGGTTGAACTTCCAACCGTCGAGCGCGCGAATCGCGGCGGCGGCGAAGGCGGGGTGCGTGGCTGCACGGACCACCGGCAAGCGGGCGTAGCCGGCCTGGTCCACGTAGAAGTCGAGCGTCACCTTGCCGGCGTTCAGTCCCAGCGCCTTGCCGGGATGCGTCGGCGTGACCGTACGCTCGATGGCGATCTCGCGGTCGAGGGCGGTGGGTTTGGCCAGCAGGTTCACGCCCTGATTCAGGCTGGGTTCGCGCGAGAGGGCGGCAAAGGTGGTGTTGGCATCGAGGGCGACGACGCGTTTGCGGGCGCCGATCTCGAACTGCAGCAACACGCGCATGGGCGCCGGCTGGCCGTCGATCTTGCCCGGCTCGAAGCGCCACTGGCGCAGGGCCGCCTCGACCTCGGGCACAAAGGCCTCGTGGTCGTAGGCCGCCACCAGCAGGTCCGACAGGGTGCCCTCGGCCGTCACGCTGATCAGGACCAGCACCTTGCCGGTGGTGATGGTCGAATTGGCGAGGCTCGGCGGGAAACGGACTTCATCGGTCTGGATGACGACCGGCGGAATGATCTCCGCGGCGGAAAGCGAAAGCGGGAGCAGGGCAACCAGCCCGATCCACGCGAACAAGCGACGCAGACGAACGATGGTTTTCATGACAAACGGGAGCTACTCCCAGAGTCTATCCCTCTCAGCCGGCGAAAGCAATGGAGGTGATGACAGGAACGTTGTTCTATGCCGATGCCGACCAAGGCGAGTTAACCGCAAAGAACGCAAAGAACGCAAAAACCCAGACGGATCCCGGTTCAGGTTCTTTGCGCTCTCTGCGTTCTTTGCGGTTAAGTCGGATTGGGGCTTTGGCAATGCGCAGCTCGGCGTCGATCAGGGTCCCCTTCCGAATGTTCACGCGCTCCGCGCTTGTCGAACCCGAGGGCGCTTACTCTTAATCGCCCGCGAAACCCTCAACCCCCTATCATGCTGCATATCCGTTCGTTCCTGCGTCTCGTCGCGTGCCTCCTGCCTGCCATGACCCTGTTCGCCGAGGATATCCCCTATGCCGCCGCGTCTGAGCCTTGGGATGAAACCCTCGGCAACCACCGGGCGCTCGTGCGGGTCGAGGCCAAGGCCGACGCGGTCTGGGTGCACCTGCCGTGGCGCCGGCGCGACCTCGAGCCGGCGAAGAAGGCCGTCATCGTCGTCGACGCCGCCACCGGCCAGCGGGTCGGCAACGTCCTCGCGGTCACGGTCAACCGCGAGTTTGGCGACATCCTCTT
The DNA here is from genome assembly GCA_964526145.1 of uncultured Opitutaceae bacterium. Classification (GTDB taxonomy): domain Bacteria; phylum Verrucomicrobiota; class Verrucomicrobiia; order Opitutales; family Opitutaceae; genus UBA2377. The sequence goes on along the minus strand of CAZGJB010000078.1, from coordinate 6,422 downwards.
CCAGCCGGCCACCGCGCCCGGGGACTATTTCGTCTATTACCTCCCGCACCGCTACGAGGGTTGGAAGAATTCGCCGACGGCCGTCTACACGCCGCCCGCGCCGCCGGCCGACGCCGCATGGGGTGAAGCCTGCGCGCCGCTCGCCGCGCGCATCCGGGCGGGCGAGACCGCCGGGCTGACCGCCGCGCGCCCCGTGCAATTCGAGGCCATCAATGAATTTCACCGCTTCGATCCGATGGAGGTCGTCGCCACGTCCGCCGAGATGAAGGCGCTCCTCGCGGCGCACGCCGGCCGGCCGTATCTTCTCTTCCCCGAGGACCGGACGCGTCCGATCCGCATGCTCGACGAGCTGCCGCGCCACTGGGCGCGCTCCGGACCGGCCGACACCTTCCGCGGCGAGGCCGCGCGCGGCGAATACTACGCGTTTCAGCTCGGCCTCTACGCCGTGGCGCAGCAAGTCGACGATGTCGCCATGGATTTCACCGACCTGCGCACCGCCGCGGGCGACGTCATCCCCGCGGCGGCGCTGCGGTGCACGAACCTCGGCGGCACCGACTGGCTCGGCCGGCCCTTCCGCAAGCGGGTGAACGTCGGCCCCGGTGCCGTGCAGCCGCTGTGGTGCGGCGTGCAGGTCCCCGGCGCCGCCCGCCCGGGCGAATACACCGGCGCGGTCACGCTTCGTCCGGGCAATGCGCCGGCGACGACCGTGACGCTCCGACTTACCGTCACCGATCAGGTGCTCGCCGACGCCGGCGACCGCGACCTCTGGCGCCATGCGCGCCTGCGCTGGCTCGATTCCACCATCGGCCTCGACGACGAGGTCATCCCGCCGTTCACGCCGGTCACCTTCGACGGCCGCACGGCCGGCGTGCTGGGCCGCGCGGTGCGCTTCGACGCGCTCGGTTTCCCGGAGAGCATCACGAGCACCTTCTCGCGCAACGTCGACCGGATCGACGCCCCGCCGCGGGAGATTTTGGCCGGCCCCGTGCGCTTTGTCGTCGACGGCGCCACGTGGACCGGCGGCACCGCGGTCGCGGGCCGCGCGCCTGCCGCGCTGGCGCTCGCGGGCCGCAGCACGTCGGGCCCGCTGACGCTCGACACGACGGTCAAGCTCGAGAGCGACGGCTACCTCAACTACCGCCTCACGCTCCGGGCGGACCAGGCAACCGACCTCACCGACATCGCGCTCGAGGTCCCGGTGCGCCGCGACGTCGCCACCTACCTCATGGGCATGGGGCACAAGGGCGGCTACCGGCGCGGCGATTGGACCTGGAACTGGGACATCAACCGCGCCAACGGCCAGATCTGGATCGGCGACATCGACGCGGGCCTCAGCCTCAAGCTCAAGCACGTCACCGACACGTGGGACCTCTACAACATGAAGGAGACGGGGATGTACCGCGACTGGAGCAACGACGGCAAGGGCGGCTGCACCATCCGCGAGGACGGCGACCGCGTCCTGATCCGCGCCTACACCGGCGCGCGCAAGCTGGCGGCCGGCGAGACGCTGCACTTCAACTTCGGCCTGCTCGTCACGCCGTTCCGCACGCTCGACAAGAACCACTGGGACTGGCGCCATTCGCACAGCGAGCATTCGCACCTCTCCGTGCCCGAGGCGAAGGCCGCCGGGGCGTCGATCGTCACCATCCACCAGAGCGACATCATCAACCGGCACATCAACTACCCGTTCCTCTTCGCCGACGAGATCGCGGCGTACACGCGCGAGGCGCACGCGGCCGGGATGAAGGTGAAGTTCTACTACACCGTGCGCGAGCAGACCAATTACACCACGGAGTTCTGGGCGCTGCGCAGCCTGGGCGCCGAGGTTTTCCGCAACGGCCCGGGCTTCCAACTCGCGGACCATTTCTCGACGGTCAAGGGCGACACGCGTCCGCAGGTCGGCAGCTCCTGGCTGCGCGAGCACGTGCGCGGCGACTACATCCCGGCCTGGCATGACCCGCTCAGCCCCGGGCACTACGACGCCGCCATCGCCACGACGAGCCTCTCGCGCTGGCACAACTATTACCTCGAGGGCATCAATTGGATGATCCGCAACACCGACACCGACGGCGTCTACCTCGACGGCATCGGCTTCGACCGCGAGATCATGAAGCGCCTGCGCAAGGTCCTGCTGCGCGCCAAGCCGGACGCGCTCATCGATTTCCACTCGGGCAACAACTTCTTCCCGGCCTACGGCCTCGGCAGCCCGAACAACCAGTACCTCGAGCTCTTCCCGTACCTGGACAGCATCTGGCAGGGCGAGAACTACGATTACTTCGGCGAGGGCCCGGATTACTACATGGTCGAGATCACCGGCCTGCCGTACGGCCTCTTCGGCGAGATGCTGCAGAGTGGCGGCCACCCGTGGCGCGGCATGCTCTACGGCATGTCGAGCCGCCTCGGCTGGCGTCCGGAGTGCGACCCGCGCTCGATGTGGCGCTTTTGGGACCAATTTGGCATCAAGGAAGCCGACATGATCGGCTACTGGGACGCGACGAATCCCGTGAAGACCGGCCGCGAGGACATCCTCGCGACCATCTACAAGAAGAAGGGCCAGACTGTGATCGCCCTCGGCAGTTGGTGCAAAGAAGACGTCGCGCTCAAGCTGCAGATCGACTGGAAGGCGCTCGGCCTCGATCCGGCCAAGGCCAGGTTCGTCGTACCCGCGATCGAGGGCTTGCAGGCGGCCGCGACATACGCGGCCGATGCGGCAATCCCGGTCACGGCGAACCAGGGGTGTTTGGTCGTGGTGAGCGAGTGATCGATCGGTCTCAGGCTTTGGACAAGGCCTCGGCAACGAATTGATTCAGGCTTTCTCCCCTGGCCATCGCCTTGAGCGCGGCCTTCTGATGCAGGTCCGGCGGGACACGTACCAAAAACTTGCCGCTGTAGGTCTTGCCTGCCGTTGGGGGCGGCAGCGGCTTCCCGTCGCGCAGCAGGATCTCGACCCACTCCTCGACGATAACGTTCAGCTGTTTCAGCACATCGGCTTCGGTCTTGCCATGGCAGCTGCGGCCGACGATGGGCGGTGCACTGCCGACGTAGCACTTATCGGCATCGCTCCATTCGACGATCTTTAGGTATCGACGGGATTCTGTCTGGATTTGATTCGCGGTGGGCTTCACGGGACGGACTCCTTGATTGACTGGCGAACTTGGCGCTCCTGGTAGGGCAGCGCATCGTCGCCCGGCTTTCCTGAAAGCGTTACGCGCTGGCCGTTGGGATGGTGGTAATTGCGATGGCTGCCTTTGCCTCCGCGATTGACGAAACCGGCCCGAGCCAGGTCAGCCATCAGCTCGCGGACTTTGCGAGGCATAGTGGTATCAAGATGATACTATTAATGGCGTCAAGTCGGAGTGATTCATTTCGATGCGAATACTTCATCCGCCAAATGTGCGTGGCCGGTGTTTACGACGTCCAACGCATTGCGCCGGGAGCGCAGAGATTACGCCCGCAGGCGTAGCACAACACGGCACTGACTGAGATGCCGGCAAAGCCGCCGACTCAGTTCCCCCGCGGTGCGAGGCTGCTGCGCTGGGGGCTGGGCGGGAGCTTGAAATCGTCGGGGTTGCCGGGGTGGGCCGGGTCGAAGGGCGGGAGGTCGCCGACGAGGTGCTGGGCGAGAGGGCAACCTTGGTCGCGCAGACCTTGGGCCACGGCCTGCGCGAGGAAGTAGGCGCCGAGGTTGTTGTGGTGCGTCGCGTCCTTGCCGCCGTTGGCGAAGAAGCGAGGGGACTGCGCTGGGCCGAGGGCCTCATAGAGCGCGCGGCTGGCGGCCTCGAGGTCGACGAGCGCCAGGCCCTCCTCGGCGGCGACGGCGCGTACGGCCGCCGGGTAGTCGCCGTGGGTGTTCCGGATCCGGCCCTGGTCGTCGAAGGTCCGACGCTGCGGTGACGTCACGAGCACGGGCGTGGCGCCGAGCCGGCGGGCCTCGGCGATGAAGGCGCGGAGCCACGCCTTGTAGGTGGTGTTCGCCTCGACGTAAGTCTGCGGCCATTGCTGTTTCTGGTCGTTGTGGCCGAACTGGATCAGGAACCAGTCGCCCGGGCGCATCCGCTCGAGGACCTTGGCCAGGCGCAGCCCGGTCGTGAACGACTTCAGGGTCTCGCCGGATTCCGCGTGGTTCGCGATCGCGATGTCGGGGCCGAAGAACCGGGTCAGCATCTGGCCCCAACTCGCGCCGTCTTCCCAGCGCTGGTCGGTGACGGTCGAGTCGCCGGCGATGTAAACCGTCGGCACGTCCGCCGGCTCCAGCGCGATCGTGCGCACCCGGGTGCCGGGCGCGAACTCGAGGGTGAGCTTGTCGTCCCAGGTGAACGAACCCTCCTCGCGGTCGTTGGTCAGCACGTGCGTGCCGCCCGGGGCGTTCTTCTCCGGCGGGAAGAGGGAGCGGTTGCGGACGTTGACGACAAAACTGCGGGTGACGGATTCCCCCGGCGCAGTCGCGACCTGCTCAAGCATCAGTCGGCGCGACTCGGCCATGATAGTGTTGACCGATGCCGCCGCGGGATCGCCGAGCGTGACGGTGATGCGCCAGTTGCCCTCGGGCACCGCGACGGAAAAATAAAAGGGTTTCCCGGAAGCATCAGGCGCGGTGCCCAGATCGAAGCCGTAACCACGCTCGTCGGTATAGGTATCCGCGGCGGAGAGGGTCGTGAGATCAAAGGTGCGGATCGAGGCCGGGAGTAGGTTCACCGCAAGGCAGGCAAAGAGCACAGGGATGAGTCGGGTCATGGGCGGGGGCGAAGTGGATTTTTCAGCGGCTGCGCAATCCGGAGATCTTGAGCACGTTGGCGTGGTCGCTGGGACGCCATGGGGGAAGGGTGACGTGGAGACCGGTGGCGTCACGGGTGAATTTCACCGGCTGCGGGCTGCCGAGGAGAGAGACGGCGGTGACGTCGCCGACGATTTCCGGGTCGGCCAGCGAGTTGATGGTGACTTGGTTGTCGGCGGGCCACGCGAACAGGATGGCGTACAGGGTGCAGGTCCCGTCCGCCTGCCGTTGCGTGGTGAAGCGCATGTCCTGCGGCGTGTAGACGCTCAGCATGCCGTTGGTGATGCCGCGCTCGGGCGTGCGTTCGTTGACGGTCTCCTGGGTGGGGCCTTCGCCAAAGCGATGCCACGGGCGCGAGCCGTAGATGGCCTCGCCATTGATCCGCAGCCACTCGCCGATCTGGAGCAGGCGGAGCTGCTGGTCCTCGGGGATGGTGCCGTCGGATCGCGGGGCGATGTTGAGCAGGTAGGCGCCGTTCTTGGACACGCAATCGGCGAGTTCGCGGATCATCTCGCCGGCATTGCGGCAGTAGAAGTTTTCCACGTAGCCCCAGCTGTTGTGGCCGATGGAGGTGTCGCACTGCCAGAACCGCTCGCTGATGCCCGGGGGCCGGCCGCGCTCGTAGTCGCGAATGCTGCCGGCGAGGTAGGCGTCGCGCTTGGTGGCGACCGTGGCGGCGACGCCCCAGGCCGCGGCGCGGTTGTAGAGGTAGGCGGCGAAGCGCAGCTTGATCGGGTCGAGGGCCCGCGCGTTCACGCCGTTGTCGAAGTACACGAGCTGCGGCCGGTATTTGTCCACGAGTTCCTGGTTGCGGCGCAGCCATTCCTCCAGGAACGCCGGGCTCTGCGGGGCCGCGCGGCCCTCGAAGACCTCGCCGGGTTGCGCGTGTTCGGCGGGCGGCTGGGGCGGGCCGTAGAAGTCGGCGTAGGCGGGGTCGAAGAGATCGGTGGCGAGTCCGTCGGCCGGCCACATGAAGTTCCAATGCTCCATGCGGTGCTGCGAGAGGCCGAAGACCAGCCCCTCGTGGCGCACGGCGGCCGCGAGGTCGCCGATCAGGTCGCGGCGCGGCCCCATGTCCTTGGCGTCCCACTTGGTCAGTGCGCTGTCGTACAGGGCGAAGCCGTCATGGTGCTCGGCGACGGGAATCACGTAGCGGGCGCCAGCCCGCTTGAAGAGCGCGGCCCAGGCGGCGGGATCATAGCGCTCGGCCCGGAAACGCGGGATGAAGTCCTTGTAGCCGAACTGGTCCTGCGGCCCGAAGGTTTCGCGGTGCGACGCAATCAGCGACTTGGTGGCGTACATGTGGCGCGGGTACCATTCGCTGCCCCGGGCGGGGACGGAGTAGACGCCCCAATGGATGAAGATGCCGAATTTGCCGTCCACCAGCCACGCCGGCGTCTCGTAATGCGCGCGCAGGGAATCCCACGTGGGTGCGACCGGCCCGGCCGGAATCGGCAAAGCCCCGTCGGGCAGATCGAGCGTGACGCGCGGCGGCGTGGCCAGGGCATTGACCGCGAGGAGGGTGACGAGCGCGCAGACGCTGATGCCTTTTAACCACGGATTACACGGATGGCACGGATGGGATCGGGATGAATTCATGGAGCGTAGGTGGTGGTTTTTAGCGTGTTGATCGGTTCTGCCCGGCCGA
>CAZGJB010000077.1:0-12794 GCA_964526145.1 uncultured Opitutaceae bacterium | reverse complement strand
TGAGGGCGGCGCTCTCCTGGTGGGAGGCGGCGAGCTTGGCCTGCATCTCCTCGGCGTGCCTGAGGCCGTCGGCGATCTTCTTGTTGCGCTCCTCCATCGTCGCGATGGTGGGCTTGATGCCGAACACATAGAGGACGCCGAACAGGATCAGGAAGCTGACGACCTGCATCACGAGGTATTTCGGCTCGACGCCGAAATGCACGAAGGTCTGGCGCAGTCCCTCGATGGGGCCGGCTTCCGTGGCGTGGGCGGGTTCTACCGTGGCGAGCAGGAGGGTCAGCATGGCGGAAAAGGGTTGGCGGCGCGGGCGTGGTGAACGGCGCGCCGCCGGTTGAACGGGGTCGGATTACTTCGCGAGGAAGAGGGCGAGAATGCCGAGACCTTCGGCGAGCGCCATACCGATGATGGCCTGGACGAGGATCTTGCCGGAAGCGCCGGGGTTGCGACCGACGGCCTCGGCGGCCTTCTGGCCGATGAGACCGACGCCGATGGCGGCGCCGAGCAGACCAAACGCGCTGGCGATGTTGCCGGAGAGTTCAGCGATGAGGGTGATCATGATGTTTTCGATTGCGGGTTGTGGGTTGTCCGCCGTGCGCACGCGGGGCACGCTCCCGGCGGGAAAGGGATCAATGCGAGGCTTCGGCCGCAGGCTTGTCGGCGGGGGCGTGATCATGGTCGTGGTCATGATCGTCGCCATGGTTGCAGATGAGGCCGATGTACACGGCGCTCAGGAGCGTGAAGACCAGGGCCTGGATGAGGCCGACGAGCAGCTCCATGAAGTAGAACACGAAGAAGAAGCCGGTGCCGTGGAGCAGGTTCTCGCCGCCGAAGACGTTGCCGAAGAGACGGACTGAAAGTGTGAACGGGCGAATCCCGATCGAGAAGACCTCGATGAAGCCGACGAGGAGGAACACCAGCGCGAGAATCGGGTAGAGCCAGGCCGGGGTCTCTTTTTTATCGGCCTTGTTGCCGAAGAGATCCCAGAGGATCATCTTCGGCCCGGCGATCTTGAAGACGATGATCGCCCAGGCGCCGAAGGAGATCAGCGCGAGCGCGATGGTGCCGTTGAAGTCCGACGTGAACGGCCGGATGAGCGGGCGCGACATGTGGAACGCGCCGTCGACCTCATGCCCCCAGCCGATCGTGCCGACGCCGGGCAGCAGGCCCATCCAGTTGTGAAAGAGAATGAAGACAAAAAACGTGATCAGCAACGGGAACGCCAAGGGGAAGGCCTTCTTGCCGACGATCGGTTCGAACAGCTCGCGCAACCCCTCGATCAGCGATTCGAAGACTGCCTGACCCTTGGTCGGCATGACCTGTGGCTTGCCGATGAGGCGCAGCACAACGGTAACCATCAGCGCCGAGATCACCCAACCGGTCAGCATGCTGTTGGTGATCGTCCAGCCGTGACCCATGTCGACAAGCTTGGCCGCAGCTGGGGAGACTCCCCCACCCTCGCCGCCGGCGGCGTACGCGGGCAGGCACACGGCCGCAAGGAGCAGAAGAAAAGACGCGAGTTTTTGGACCCGTAACATGGTGCGCTGGACAGGAAAAAAGGGTTTGAAGAGGTCTGACGTAGTCAAACGCCCTGCGCTCCGTCAACCACTGAAAAGGAAGCGGATGGGTTTGACGCGTTTGAATACTCCGCCGGAGGAGAATGACGCGTGCTTATGCGTGATGGGCAGTGCGCCGGGCGATGCACGAATGGTGCGATTCCGCCCGGCTTTGGAATACGGTTTCGAACTCGAACGGCCAGGGCTCCTCGACGACTTGCCAATCGGTGCCGGCCTTCAGGTCGGCCAGGGCGTCGCGGAAATAGGGCTCGTAGTCGGTCCGGAAGCACAGCCGGGCCCCCTTCCCTGCCCGCTTGGCCAGCAATTCGAGGAAGCCGGCCTGCATCAACCGGTGCTTGTGGTGACGTCGCTTGGGCCAGGGATCGGGAAATAGGATGAATATCCGGTTGAAATGCACCGCAGGCGGCAGGGCCTCAAGGAGCAGCCGGGCATCCGCTTGCACGAAGAACAGGTTGGCGATTCCAGCCCGGTGCGCCTTCCGCCGAGCCCGGTGAATGCGATCCTCCAGCAGGTCCAGGCCGAGGCAGTGTTCCTGCGGGTGCGCCTGGGCATAGGCCGTGAGGAAATGCCCGTGTCCGCAGCCAATCTCCAGCGTGATTCCCTCCGGCCAGCCCGGCCACAACCCGGCGAACGCCGCGGTGAGTTCAGCGCGGCGGGCGGCATGGATGGCGTGGGCTTGATCGAGCGGCATTGGGGCGATGCGGCTAGGGCCTGCGCGCCGATGGCGCAAGCCCGGCCTGAGTGGCGCTTACGCCGCGGCCGGGCGCGGCAGCGTGAAATGGAAGACCGTCCCCTGCCCCAACACGCTCTCCACGCCGACTTTTCCGCCGTGCAACTGCACGATGTGCTTCACGATGCTGAGGCCGAGACCGGTCCCGCCCTTTTCGCGGGAGCGGCCCTTGTCGACGCGGTAAAAACGCTCGAACAGATGCGGCAGGTCCTCGGCGGGAATCCCCGGGCCGTTGTCGCGTACGTAGACCTGCACCTCGCGCTCGCGGGGTTCGAGCACGATGGAGATATAGGCGTTCTGCGGGGTGTATTTCACCGCGTTCTCGAGGAGGTTTTCCATCACCTGCGTGATCCGCAGCGGATCGACCCGCAGCTGCCCCACCCGCTCGTCGGGCACGAAGATGAGCTTGCGGCCCGACGCCGACGGACGGCCCTGGAATTCGCGCACGATCTCGCCGACGAGGTGGGCGAAATCGACCGTCTCAAACGCAAGGCCCGGGTTGGTTGATTCCAGTCGCGACAGCACGAGGAGATCCTCGAGGAGGGAGTTCAACCGCTCGGTGTGGCGTTGGACCGTGCGCAGGAAGCGCTCGCGGTCCTCCACGGACATGCCGTGGAGATCGTCGACGAGCGTCTCGACGCAGCCTTTGATGACACTCAGCGGTGTGCGCAGCTCGTGGGAGACATTCGCGACAAAATCCTTCCGGATGCCCTCGAGTTTTCGCTGGCGCGTGATGTCGTGGAGCACGAACAGCGTCCACTGGGTCCGGTCGCCCTCGAGCGGCGGGACGAGGGCGCCGGTGACCTCGAGCCAGACCGAGTCGCTGCCCCGCGCGAATTCGAAGGCGGTCTGCGGCTTCGCCTGCCCATGGCGCACGGTCTCGACGTAGTCGAGGAACTCGCGGCTGTGCAGCACGAGCTCGAGGCGGCGGCCGAGGATGTCGGTTGCCGCGGGGAAGATCTGCTGCAGCGCCTGGTTCGCGAGGAGGATGCGGTTGGTGTCGTCGACGATCAGCACCGCCTCCTGCAGGCTGCCGAGCGTCGCCTCCAGTTGCGCGAGCTGGCCGGCGCGGAATTGCTGCAGGCGGTTGACCTCCTGGCACAGCGCGTTGGCGGACTCGCAGAGGCGGTCCCAATCCGCGCCGAGATACACCGACTGCTCCTCGCGCAACAGGGGCTGCCGCTGCGCGATGGCGCGCTCCAGCTCGCGCAGCGCGCGGCGGTGTGTGCGGAGTTTGATGAAGGCCACCGTAAGGGTGACCGCCAGAAGGATGGCCAGGACCCAGGTCATGCGCGCACGCGGGTTTCGGCCATGCGGTAGCCGACGCCGCGGATGGTCTCGATCCAGTCGGCCTCGCTTCCGAGTTTCTCGCGCAGGCGGCGGACATGGGTGTCGACCGTCCGCGTCTCGATCTCGGTTTCGTAGTTCCAGACATTCAGCAGCAGGTGTTCGCGGGTCTGCACGCGGCCGCGACGTTCCATGAGCAGGTGCAGCAGCTTGAACTCAGTGGCGGTGAGCTCCACGGGCTTGCCGTGCACCGTGATGGCGTGGCGATCGACATCGAGGACGATTTCACCCGCTTGCAGCATCTGCGCGGGCGTGGCCGCACCTTCTGAAGTGCGGCGCAGGATGGATTGGACGCGGAGCACTAATTCTTTGGTGCTAAAAGGTTTGCAAATATAGTCGTCGGCGCCGCTTTCGAGACCTTGGATGCGATCCGCCTCTTCTGCCTTGGCCGTGAGGAAGATCACGGGGACGCGCTTCAGCTTGGGATCGGCGCGCAGCATGCGGCAGATCTGGATGCCATTGAGCTCGGGCATCATCACGTCGAGGATCACCAGGTCCGGGACTAGGGAGCGCGCCAAGCCGATGCTGGCGTTGGGATTGTTCACCGCTTCGACGGCAAATCCCTTGGCCTTGAGCGTGTACGCGAGAAGATCGGTGACGTCGGGCTCGTCATCCACCACGAGGATTTTCTTGGGCTGTTGCTCGGTCATGACGACGGTGTTCTTAACCCATGGAACGGGTGACGGACTAGTGAAATCCCGACGCGTTTCACAAATGTTACAACCCTGGCCGGCTAACTTATGGTCTTTGGGTAGCGTCCGGCCTCCGGACGGACGATTGGTCTACCGACGGCGGACATCGCTCCCGGCCCGTCGGGGACGCCGGGCCCTACCCACATTCCATTTTCGTGCATCATGGTTTCGCGCGGTGGAGTGCTTCGATGAGAACCATTAAGACGCTGATATCCGCTGGATTAACTCCGCTGACTCGACTTGCCTGACCGAGGGTGTACGGCTTGAGGGCGGCGAGCTTGAGGGCACTTTCTTTGCGCAAACCTTTGATCTGCAGGTAATCCAGAGATTCCGGGATGCGAATCTTTTCGATGTGTCCCATCTTTTCGATCTGCCGTTGTTCCCTCTCCAGATAGCCTTGGTAACGCACGCGGTAGAGCACTTCGTCGCGGATGGCGGCGGGTTCGCGGGTGAAGTCATCTGGGAGCGGAATTGGGGGTTCGCCGCGACGCAAATGGTCGCCCCAGGACTTGCCGGCGACGCGTTGATTTTCGAGGACCTGAAGCCAGTGAAAGATGCGATCGCGCTTGCTCCGGATACGTGCTATCCTGCTTTCAGAAAGAAACTTGTGATTTTCGGAGTGATGCAGGAGTCGCAGCTCGGCGCTGCCATGATTGAAGAGTAGTCGATGCTCGGCGCGGCTGGTGAACATGCGGTACGGCTCGGTCGTTCCCTTGGTCACCAGATCGTCGATCAGCACGCCGATATAGCCCTCATGGCGCTGGATGATCAGCGGGGGTTCTCCCCTGCCCTTGCACACGGCGTTCACGCCGGCAACCAGGCCCTGACAAGCAGCTTCCTCATAACCAGAGGTGCCGTTGATCTGGCCGGCGAAAAAGAGGTTCCCTACCCGCTTGGATTCGAGGGTCGGATAAAGCTGGGTCGGCGGCGAGAAGTCGTATTCGACGGCATAGGCCGGCCGCAGGAGCGTCGCGTGCTCGAGTCCAGGCACGCTGTGGACCATGTCGAGCTGGACGTCGAACGGCAGACTCGTTGAAAGCCCGTTCACATAGTACTCGTTCGTCGAGCGACCCTCGGGCTCGAGAAACAGCAGATGGCGGGGTTTGTCGGCGAAGCGTACAAACTTGTCCTCGATACTTGGACAATACCGCGGACCGACCCCGGCAATCTCGCCGCTGTACATGGCGGACTTGTGCAGGTTTTCGCGGACGATCCGGGCGGTTTCGTCCGTGGTGTGGGTCATCCAGCACGAAATCTGGGCTTCGCCTGGCTTCCAGCCCAGGCGCTGCTCGCCGGTGTGTTCCACGTGGAACATGTCTTCGGCGTCGCGCGTGTCATGAAACGCGAACAAGGTCGGCTCTGGGTCGCCTTTCTGTTCCTGCATCTTGCTGAAATCCAGACTGCGCCCAAGCAACCGTGGCGGCGTGCCAGTCTTGAGACGCTGCAACTCAATGCCGGCCTCGAGAAAGCTCGTCGAAAGCGTCTTGGCGCTAAAATCGCCCAATCGGCCGCCTTCGTTCTTGTTTTGACCGATATGCATCAGGCCGCGCAGGAAGGTCCCGGTGGTCACGACCACCGTCCGCCCGGCGAACTCGATATCGAGGTTGGTGCGCACGCCGGTCACATGATCCTGGTCGTACACGAGGCCGGTCACGGTAGCCTGAAACACCTGCAGGTTCGGCTGCAGTTCGAGGGTGTGCTTAAGGCGGAACTGGTAGGCTTTCTTGTCGCACTGAGCGCGGGGGGATTGGACGGCCGGACCCTTCGACTCATTGAGCAATCGAAACTGAATCCCGGTCAGGTCGGTGTTGATCGCCATCTCGCCGCCCAGTGCATCGATCTCGCGTACGATCTGTCCCTTGGCCTGGCCGCCGATCGCTGGATTACAACTCATCTGGGCGATCGTATCGATGTTGCCTGTGAGGAGTAGGGTGGAGGCCCCCATGCGCGCCGCAGCCAACGAAGCCTCCACGCCGGCATGGCCGGCGCCGCAGACGATTACGTCGAAGGGATGGCGGTTAAATATCATGGGCGAATGTGGAAATCAGGAACGCGGGAACGGAGGAGGGCCTTCGCGTTGATCGATTCCAGTTTCCCCGATTCCGTATCATAAAAAATTGTATAATAACTACTTACCAATGCAGAATGTGGCGAAAAGATGATCGAGTACGCGTTCGTTATCGATCTTCCCGCCAATCTCACCCAGTGCGGCCAAGGCGGAGCGCAGCTCGCTCGCCACGAGCTCTGAGGCCAGCTCGGATTGGAGGAGGGCGGTGGCCGCATCGAAACCCGCCTGCGCCCGAACCAGGGCGTCGGCATGGCGGGCGTTGATGGCGATGATCTCGGACCCAAACGCGACCGACAGCGCCTCGGCGCGACGCACGATCGCCGCCTGCAGGTCGTCCATGCCGGACCCGGTCAGGGCGGAAACCCGCACCGACTCGAAGGCACCATAGTCAGCCGGCGCGGTACCGTTTGCAGGCAAGTCCGATTTGTTCGCCACCAACAAGGTTCGCGGGCCGGTAAGCAGCGATCGTAGTTCCACGGGGAACAATGGCGCCGGCAGGGCAGAATCATAGACCCACAAAATCAGGTCGGCCTCCTGGGCGCGCTCGAGGCTCTTTTGCATGCCCTGCTTCTCCAAGGGTGCCGGCGTGGGATTGATCCCGGCTGTGTCGATGAGGCGCAGGCTATGCGGCCCAATGATGATCCGCTCTTCCAGGTAATCGCGCGTCGTGCCCGGCTCTGCGCTCACCAAGGCCCGGTCTTTACCTAATAATCTGTTGAGTAAAAGGCTCTTGCCAGAATTTGGAAGACCGACAATGACCGTCTTCAGACCCTCGCGCAGGACTTCGCCGTAGTGGCTGGTGGCAAGGAGACGCTTGGTGCCGGCACCCAGGCGGGCCAGTTCACTCAACATCAGCTGCTTGTCCTCGGGAGGGAGATCCTCGTCCGGGAAGTCGATGTACGCCTCGACGCGGGCCAGCACGCCGAGGAGGCCTTCCGTGAGTTCGCCCAAGTATTTGCCGAGCGACCCGCGCAACTGCTGGTTGGCTGCAGCCAGCGCCCGTTCACTGCGGGCGTGGATCAGGTCCATCACCGCCTCGGCCTGGCTCAGGTCCAGTCGGCCGTTGACGAAGGCGCGCTGCGTGAACTCGCCGGGCTGGGCCGCCCGGCAGCCGCGCGCAAGCAGGTCCTCGAGGATCCGCTGCGCGATGAACGGATTCCCGTGGCACGAGATCTCCAGCACGTCCTCCCCGGTGTAGGAGGCTGGTTCGCGGAAATAGGTGACAAGCACGTCGTCCACCAGCTGCCCCGTTTGGTCCCGGTAATCGGCCCGCGTGGCCTGCCGGGGCGGGGGCAGGACCCCGGTCAGGGCCGTCGCCAGCCGGGCCGTATCCGAACCGCTGATGCGCAGCACCGCCAAGGCCGACGTGCCCGTCGGTGTCGCCAGCGCGGCGATGGTGTCGGAGAATTGCCCCATGCCCGCAGGCAACGCGCCCGACGCACGAAGGCAAAATAAAAGCCGCCGGCCCGGAGTCCGGCGGCGGAGTGGGGCGCCTCAGCGATCGTTGACGGTGATGGCCTGCACCCGCACGCCGTCGGCGATCTTGTCGCCGGGGTAGACGACGACCCGGTCACCGGCCTTCAGGCCCGCGAGCACCTCGGTCTCGAGACCGTTGGTGTGGCCGACCTGCACGGTGCGCTTGCGCGCATTGCCGCCGTCGATGACGTAGGTCTGCCACGTGTCGCCGCGCTGGAAGAGCGCGCCGCTCGGCACTTTCAACACGTCGGCGCTTTCCCAAGTCACGATGCGCGCCTCGACGCGGTAGGCGTCGCCGAGGGTGGGGCGCTGCGCGAGCGGATCGGTGAGGTCGATGATCACGTACACGCGCTGCTCCTCGACGCCGAGGGCGGAGATCTTGGTGAACGCCGCGGGCTCGACGACCCGCACGCGGCCGGCGAGCGGTTCGCCGCCGCCCCATTTCTCGAGCTGAACGCGCGCACCGGGACGGATGGCCACACCGTCGCGTGAGAGCACCTCGATGCGCGCCTCGAGATCCGTCGGGTCACCCACCTCGAGCAGCGCAAAGCCCGCGGGCACGGTGCGCTCGCTTTCCTGAAACACCCGCAGCACCCGGCCGCTGACGGGCGACGTGATGACGAGCGGTTCGCCTCGCACGGCGGCGCCAGCGGGCGAACCGCGCAGGAGCACGGCCTCGGCCTGGGCAACCTCGAATTCGGCGACCTGCAGCGCGAACGCCGCGGCGCGTGCCTCCTGGTCGGCGACGACCGCCCGCGTTTCCTCGATGTCGAATTCCTGCTGCGAGGCCGAGCCGGAGGCGCGCAGCGTGGCCATGCGCGCTCTCTCCTGGGCGGCCAGCGTCGCCGCGGCGCGGGCGCTGGCGCTCTGCGCTGCCGCGAGCTCGCGCCGGGCGTGCGCGGCCTGCACCAGGGCGCGGGCCTGGGCTTCGCTGCGGGCGTCGAGGATATCCGCACCGCGCATGTCGAGTGTTGCCAGCACGGTTTTCCCCGCCTCGACGACCGCGCCGGGCTTCCAGTCGATGCGCTGCAGCAGGCCGGCGACAGGGCTCGACACGATGTACTGGTTCTTCACGCGGGTCATGCCCTCCTCGTTGACCGTGACCGCGAGCGGGCCGCGCGCCACGGCGGCGACTTCGACCGGCTGGGCCTTCGGCCAGAGACCGACCACGATCAGCAGGAACAGCAGGCCGCCGCCGATCCACGGCAGGCGACGCGTCCAGCGGCGGGCGCCGGCGCCATTCGGCGGGGTGGGGCGAGAGGTGGGTGGGGGAGGATTCATGGAAAATCAGTCGCGGGCCTTCAGGACACCGACCAGATCAAGCCGGTTGAGCCGGCGGCACGCAAGATAGGCCGAAAGCAATGAGGCGACCGCGATGACGAGCACCGCGAACGCATAGTTGCCAGGCGTGAGGATGAGCGGCAGGCGCACAAACTCGGTGTTCACCGTCTGGATGATCGCCCCGGCGAGGCCGGAGCCGATGAGCAGGCCGAAGGGCAGGGCGAGGAGCGTGAGCAGCACGAGCTCGCTGATCAGAATCGCGCCGACCTCGCCCTGCGTGAAGCCGATCACGCGCAGCGTCGCCAGCTCGCGCTGGCGCTCCGACAGCGAGATGCGCGCGCTGTTGTAGACGATGCCGAACGCGACGACGGTCGCGAAGCTGAGGTAGATTTTCTGGATCAGGCCGATGCTCTCGGCCGTGGTCTTGCGGAAGCCCTCGCGGATGGCCTCCTTGATGACGACGTTGCCGAGGCGCGGGACCTCCTTGGTGGCGCGGAGGAAGTCGCGCCACGCGCCGGCGCGCACCGTGAGGTACGCGCCGGAGATGCGGTCGCCCTCGCCGAGCAGGCGGTTGAGCGCGTCGATCTCCATGAACGCCGCGGTGCCCGCGAAAT
The DNA here is from genome assembly GCA_964526145.1 of uncultured Opitutaceae bacterium. Taxonomy (GTDB): domain Bacteria; phylum Verrucomicrobiota; class Verrucomicrobiia; order Opitutales; family Opitutaceae; genus UBA2377. Next base: position 3,012 of record CAZGJB010000077.1, on the reverse strand, counting down.
CCTCCGAGAGCGCGACCACCGGCACGGTGAGCACGGGCCGCTTGCCGTCGAGGACGCGCACTTGCAGCTGGTCACCGGGTCGCACGTGCAGGACTTCCGCAAGCTTCACCGAGAGGACGACGCCGTGCGGCGGCAGGATGAGCTGCCGGTTGTCGGTGCCGAGCACGCGGTTGAGGGTGGCATTGGCCGGGACGCCCACGAGGCTCAGCCGGCGCATGCGGGGGCCGGACGCGAGTTCCACCGGCGCGGCGCGCATGGGCTCGGCCAGCACGACGCCGGGCAGGGCGCGGATGTCGGCAAGCGCGCGGGTGGGCCCCGGCTCGATCAGCGCGACAAAGACGGTGTGCCGCTGGATGAGGTCCCACTGGTAATCGAGCACGTAGTTGATGCCGTCGCGGAACGAACTCGGCACGACGAGAATGCCGGTGGCGAGCGCAAGGGCGACGCTGGTGAGGAAGGCGCGGGCGGGACGGCGCTCGATGTTGCGCAGCGCCATGCGGAACGTCGCCGTGAACGCGCGGCCGAGGCCGAGGCGCTCGATGAGGGCCGGTCGATAATCAGCCGGCGGCTCCGGGCGCATCGCCTCCGCCGGCGCGAGTCGGACAGCCTGGCGCACGGCGCCCCAGACGCCGGTGACGGCGGCGAGGCCGCTGACGATCGCGGCGGCGACGAGCACGCCGCGGGCGAGCTGAAACTCCAGCTCGGGGAAGCGGAAGAACAGGTGGTACATGTCCACGAGCCGGTGCCCGAGGGCGACGCCGCCCGCCACGCCGAGCGTGATGCCGACGAGCACGATCACGAGGGCGAACTTGAGGTAGTGCCAGCTGAGCTGCCGGTTGGAGAAACCGCAGGCCTTCAGCATCGCGATCTGTTCGCGCTGGAGCGTGATCTGCCGACTCATCACGGCATTGGTCATGAATGCGGCGACGCTGAGGAAAACCAGCGGAAACCCGACCGAGAGGCCCTGCAGCACGCGGATCTCGTCGCGCACGCGCGTGTGCGACGGGTGGGACTCGCGACCGTAGGCACCGCGGCCACCGTAGGGCTTGAGCACGCGATCCACGGCGGCGATCACCGCGTCCTCCGCGGCGCCGGGTGCGAGGGTGAGCGCGACATTGTTGAACGCGCCGTCGAGGTTGCTGGCGGTGGCGAGTTCCTTGTACGGCATCCAGAAGACGCCGTAGGTCTTGTTGTTCGGGAGGGCGGCGCCGGGCGGCGCCTCGAAGACGAATTCGGGCGACAGCACGATGCCGGCGATGCGAAAGGTTTGGCGTCGGCCGTAGAGCACGGCGGCCAGTTCCGAGCCCGGCTTCAGGCTGTTGGCCTCGGCGAACGCCTCGCCGGCGAGGATCTCGCCGGCGGGGGCGCGGCCGACGAGCATCCGGCCGGCGCGCAGGTAGAGGCGGTTGAGCTGGAGTTCGCCGTCCTCTGGCAGCGAAAGCAGCAGGCCGGTCGCGGGTTCGTCCATTCCGGGCAGATCGAGCGTGGCCTGGAGCGCGATGCCGGTCTGCACGGCGGCGACGCCGGGGATGGCGGCGAGTTCGCCGGCCACCGCCTGCGGGGCGCGCTTCAGCTTGGCGAACACCTGGGCAAAGCGATGGGCGTGGTAGTATTCGTCGCGCGTGTTCTCCAGCGAGAGGATCAGGCTCCGCGTCATGATCATCATCGCGAGCCCGCAGGCCATGACGAGGGCGACCGCGAAGGCCTGCGACTTCAGGGAGCGGAGGTCGCGCAGGAGCTTGCGGTCGAGGAGGCTCATGGCCGGGGGTTACCAGGCGAGGCTGGAAACGGAGGCGCGCTGGGTGTTGCGCCGCTCGTGCGTGATGTGGCCGTCGGAGAGCGTGAGCACGCGGTCGGCCATGTCGGCGATGACGGCGTTGTGCGTGATGACCATCGTCAGCGTGCCGAGCTCGCGGTTGATGTGTTCGATGGCCTCGAGCACCACCATGCCGGTGCGAATGTCGAGGGCACCGGTGGGTTCGTCGCAGAGCAGCACGGACGGTCGCTTGGCGATGGCGCGGGCGATCGCGACGCGCTGCTGTTCGCCGCCGGAGAGCTGCGCGGGGAAGTGATCCATGCGCGCGCTGAGCCCGACGAGATGCAGCGCCTCCTCCGGCTCCATGGGATCCGGCGCGAGCTCGGTGATCAGGGCGACGTTTTCGCGCGCGGTGAGGCTGGGGATGAGGTTGTAGAACTGGAAGACGAAGCCGACCCGGTTGCGCCGGTAAAGCGTGAGGGCGTTTTCGTCGGCCGCGCCCAGGTCCTGGTCGCGGTAGCGCAAGGTGCCGCTCGTGGCCGAGTCGAGGCCGCCGAGAAGATTGAGCAGGGTGGACTTGCCGCTGCCTGAGGCGCCGAGGACGACGACAAACTCACCCGCATGGCAGTCGAGATCCACGGCTTCGAGGGCGTGAACCGCAGCCTCTCCCTCGCCGTAGGTCTTGGTGAGACCCCGGACGTGGAACACCCGTTCGCGCGCGGTGGCGGGCAGGTCGGCGGGGCTGGGCGGCGTGGGAGTCGGCATGCGGGGATTCGCACGCAAACAGGACCGGCGCGGGGCCGCAATCTCGCAGAGGCCGGCCGACCCACCAAGCCGGTCAATCGAGGGCGGGCCCGAGCTGCAGCCGGCCGGCGAATTCCTCGACGGGGAAGATGCGCGGGTGTTCGGGCGGCGGGTCGTTGGGCTGGTGCAGCGTGAAATAGGTGCGACCGTCGAAACCCTGAAACATCATCGCATGGCCGCCATCCTTGTCGAAAAGAGGCTCGGGGTCGAAGCGCCAGGGGCCGGCGAGGGAGCCGGAGGCCGAGCGGGCGATACCCGTCGCATAGCCGTTGGCGGTCCAACTCGAGAACAGCAGGCAAAATTCGCCGTCCCGCATCCGGAACGGCCAGGCGCCATCGGCCACGAAGCAGGGTGGCAGGCCTTGCTTCGCGCGCTGCTCCGTCTGCCAGGGCGGGGCGATCACCCACGGGGCGGCGTTGACGGGAAAGAGCTCAATTGCCGGGCCGTCTGCC
>CAZGJB010000076.1:0-12828 GCA_964526145.1 uncultured Opitutaceae bacterium | reverse complement strand
GCAAGCAGGCTCCTACATTTTCCCTGAGAGGGCGTGCGGCTCAGCCGCCTAAAGCCACGCGGCGTGCTTTCGCGCTCCGACCGACGACAAAGGTCGCCACGGCGCCGGGTTCGATCGGGCCGAGGTTGAGCCGCTTGCCCCCCAGCGTCAGCACCGGGCGCAGCACGCCATTCGTCGGATTCTTCACCCGCACCTCCAGCGTACCGGCGGCCGAACCGGCCTTGAGCGCGAGCAATTGCACGGTCTCAGGCGTGAGCCGGGCGAGCGAACCGGTGATCGGAAGGTCGCCGGCGCGGTTCTCCCAGATCTGGGTGGCCAGCGGGGGTTGCGTCAGCAGCGCGGCGGCCTGCTCGACCGCGGCATTGGCGGGCAGCAGGGTGAGACGCGCACGGAGCTCACCGCGGTCCACAGTGGGGCGCCACCATTCCTTCATCTGATCAAGTTGTCCGTCGCAGGCGTAGCGCGTGGCGCGCGCGAGCGTGACGCGCAGGTCGCCGGCCTCGAGGTCGTAGGCGGCAAGGACATCGCTGACCACGGCGAAGCCGCGGCGCTCGTCGCGGGCGCGAAGCCAGCGCAGCACGGGAATCTCGCCCTCGATCTTGCGGGTGACACGCTCGGCCGGCACCTCGCACTCGACCTGGCGGGCGCCGGGCAGCACGAGCTTGATGCGCGCGGCCTCGAGGTCGGTGAAGACCCGGCTCTCGAGCGCGATTTCCTCGGTACCGGCGGTGAGGCGCAGGAGCAACTCGACGCGGGCCTTTGCGGTGGTGAACTGCACCGCGAGCGTGGCGCGGAGCGGTCCGGACTCGATGACGGTGACGCGGGTGATCTTCCAACGGCCGATCACCTGCGTGAGGCGGACGCCCGCGGGCTCCTCGGCCATGGCACCCCACGAGCCCCAGTTGTCGGCGACCGTGACGGGATGCAGGCCGCGCCGGCCAAAGAGGTCCTTCCCGCGGTGGCGGATGCGGATGCCACCCAAACCGGGCTGCGCGCTCACCGTGTAGAACGAATTGCGGATGGTCTGACCGCGTCCGGTCGCCGTGGCGGCGAGGGTCGGCCGTGCGGCTTTTTCGACCCAGCCGAGGCTGGCGACATTCCAGCCGGCGGCGGGCAGCGTGACGGGCACGACCACGCGCTTGCGCCAGGCGAGCTGCGGGAAGCTGAGATGCTCCGTGGCGACGACCTGGTGGGCGACAGGACGGCCGCCGACGCGCACCTCGACGGGCAGCTCCGCCGCGCGGTTCTGGTACTGCCAGATCGGCCGGTGGTCGAGGCAGGCCTCGAGCTCGACGAAAGTCTGCACCGGCTGAAGGTGCGGATTCCACAGGAGGAACGGCACGGCCTTGGGGAGGTCGGGGCCAACGCGCGGCAGGTTGACCCGCACACGGCCGGCAAGGTGGTTGAGGGCACGGAAGGCCGTGGTGCGCGCCTTGTGGCGCACGCCGCCGACCTCGTCGATCTGCTCGTCGAACGCGCGCTCGATGCTCGAGCCGGGCAGGATGTCGTGGAAGGAATTGAAGAGCACCGATTCCCAGGTGCCGGTGAGATCGGTGGCCGGCGCGAGGCCGGCGCCGTGCAGCAGTGCGGTCGTGCGCTCGGCGCGGAGCAGCTCATGCTCGGCGCGGCGGTAGCCGTACTTGAAGCGGGCGACGGAGGCGTAGCAGCCGCGCATGCAGTAGTTGAGCTCGCCGCGGACCGAGTCGATCCGTGGTGCATCGGGCGCCGCCAATTCGCGGCGCAGGGCGGCGAAGAACGCATGCAGGCCGGAGAAGCGCACCTCGAACTCGGGGTGCGCCTTCGTCCACGCGCGCACGTCATCCACGAGCCGCTGGCTCGGGCCGCCGCCGTGGTTGCCGAGGCCGATGAACATCGCGACGTTCCGGAGCCGGGAGCGCTTGGCCAGCGGGACGAGCTGGTCGAACCGCGGCAGGACCTCGGTGCGCTCGCAGCCGTACCAGCCGATGGGCGGCCGGTAGGCGAGGATGCGCGCGCCGCCGCGGCCGTGCCACCAGAAGGCGGGGGTCTTGAGCGGCAGCACTTCCTGGGGCGGACGCGTGAACGCGAAGTTCTCGATGCCGCCCGCCGCGAGCACGTCGGGCAGCCCTGCGGTGTGGCCGAACGAGTCGGCCTGCCAACCGCATTTCACGCGCACGCCGAGCTGCTCGCGGAAGTAGCGCAGGCCGACGTCGTAGTGGCGGCAGAGGGTCTCGCTCTCCAGCAGGTTGGTGTCGGGCTGGATCCACGAGCCGCCCACGGCATCCCAGCGGCCGGCTCGGATCATGCGCCTGATGCGCGCAAACGTCGCGGGATCGGTCCGCCGGATGTGCTCGTAGATCGCGGCCTCGCCGCGGATGAACGTCAGGTCGGGGTTGGCGTCGAGCAGGTCGAGCACTGTCCGGCACGTGGCGACGCCCTCGTTGAGCCCCTCGCGAAAATCCCAGAGCCAGACGGGATCGAGATGGGCGTTGGGGATGACGTGGATGACGAGTTTCTTCATGGGGCGGCGACGAGGCGTTCGGCGTTTTGCCAGTAGATCTTTTCGACGACGGCGGCGCTGAGCGGAAGGGTCTGGAGGAACTGGTGCAGGTCGGTGCCGTAGTAGTCGCGGCCGAACAGCAGGCGGTCGGCGTAGCGGTTGATGAACTGGAGCGCGTGCGCCGGGTCGCGGGAGAGAGCTTGGCGGCCGGAGCCGGCGGAGAGGTCGGCCCAGAGGTTCGGGTACGTGTCGAACAGCCGGTAGAGCCGGCCGCCCGGGGTGACGGGGCCGACGGGGTAGGGCGAGGAGCTCGCGTCGGCGTCGCCGCAGATCTCGCGCCAGAAGCCGGGGGCGTGGCCGATGAAGATCGTGTTGGGGCAGGCCTGCAGCGCGCGCTCGAGCGCGGCGACGGTGCCGCCGTACCAGAGGGGTTGGAACACGGGCTGGCCGGTCTTGGCGTCGGGCAGCCAGGGCACGTCGAGGTGCAGAACGACGGGCATCTTCAGCTGGCCGGCCTTCTGGAAGATCGCGATGCACCGCGGGTCGTCGAAGGGCACGCGGAACTTCCACTCGCCGCAGACGCGCGCGCCGTTGACGTGGTAGGCGGCCTCGAGGATGCCGGGGGCGTTGGCCCAGAGCGGGTGGGGGCAGAAGCCGACGATGAAGCGCGACGGGTACTGCTTCCGCGTGTCGAGGAGGTCGGAAAGCGGGATGCCGGGATGCGTGCCGTCGGGCGCGAAATGCGCGGGGTTCAGCACGTGGTTGTACTCCGGCGCCTGGTCCTCGCGGCTGAGCTGCCACGAGAGCAGCCAGGCGTAGGCGATGCCGTGGGCGTCCATGTCGGCGACGAGGCCGTGTTCATCACGCTGGTGCCAGCGGACGTGTTGGTGCGAGTCAACGAGGCGCGTGGGGGCGGGCATGGCGGGGACGAGTCTGGCGCCGGGTGGAAGGTGGGCAAAATCAAAACGGCTCCGTTCCGAGCTGATTAATCGCCTACGGGTAGGAAGTGCTCGGTCTCGCGGCTCGACGCGTTGCGGGCTCCGCTTTAGGCATTGGATGTTTCCCCATGGACATGCCCGCCCAAGTTGCCTCTGCGACCCGAACTGCGCCTGCGGCGTCCGCCGTCGGCGGCTTTGACCCCCGCGATCACCTCACCCCGCGGCGGCTGACGATGGCGATGTGGGATCAGGCCTTCCTCCTGCGCCACGGCCCGGGCGGCAGCTTCGCCGACTGGGACCGCGTGCTCGATGAAACCGTGGAGCGCGGCTACAACACCGTGCGGCTCGACCCGATGCCGCAGTGGATCGACCTCAAGGATCCGGATCGCGAATTGCACTGGCCCGACCCGCAGGCCCCGTATCTCCCCTGGGACTGGAACACCGCCGTCACCGCGCCGGCGGGGCGCTGGCTGATCGAGTTCATGGAAAAGCTCCTCGCGCGTCCGTCGCTCCACTACACGCTCAGCGCGTGGTGGTTCGGGCTGACCGAGGGCGGTTCGCTCAAGGGTCCGCCCGCCCTGCGCAAACCCGCCAACCATGCCGAGGGCGCGGAGATGTGGGCCGACATGCTGCGCGAGTGGAAGCGCCGCTTCGGTTTCGACCGTCTGGTCTATTTCGACCTCGCGAACGAGGTGCCGTACTTTTTCCCCGGTTTCCTCGACCGCCTGAAAAAGGAGACCGGCCTCGACTGGGGCACGGCCGCCGCGTTCACGCCGGCGCAGGCCGCGGCCATCGCGGCCGAGCTTAATCCGCCGCTGGCCGCGTTGCGCCGGGAATTCCCGGAGCTGCGCTTCACCGTTTCGATCCACGGCGACCAGCGCTGGCTCGACGTGCCGCTGGAGCTCGACTGCCTCGACGTGCATTTCTACGCCGACGCCGACCCGCGCTGGGTGCAGCGCACGAAGTTCCATGAACACATGGCGGACTTCTACAAGCGCACCGACTGGCATGCCGACTTTTCCGACCGCGCCCGCAAGACCGCCGCGGCCATGGCCCCGATGCTGCGCCAGCGCCAGCGCGCCAAGCTCATGCGGTTCGCCCAGTGGTCGGCCGAGCGCGGCATGCCGCTGACCACGACCGAGTCGTGGGCGGCCTGGTACGCCTTCGATGCCCCGGACTTTGACTGGGGCTGGCTGCTCGAGTGGGCCGAGTGGAGCGTCGAGGACGCGATCGACGCCGGCATGTGGGGCTGGACCCCGCACAACTACGTGCAGCCGCACTTTGCCAACTGGCGCGACGTGCGCTGGCACCGCCGCCTCAACGACCGTTTCCTGCGCAGCTGAGCCTTCTTCAAACCGCTCCTCATCTCCCTCCCCCATGTCCACTGCTCCCGCCCGTTCGTACACCGCCGACCGCCTGCCGGTCCGCATCTTCGCCTCGCTCCCCGATCTCGCCGCCGCCGCGGCCGATGACGCGGCGCAGGTCCTGACCTCCGCCATCGCCCAGCGCGGCCGCGCCCGCGCCATCATCGCGACGGGCAACTCGCAGGACCTGTTTCTCGAGCAGCTCACCCGCCGCCCGGGCATCGACTGGAAGAAGGTCGAGCTCTTCCACATGGACGAATACCTCGGCATGCCGATGACGCACCGGGCCTCGTTCCGAAAATACCTCAAGGAGCGCGTCTTCGACCGCGTCAACCCGGCCAAGGCCCACTACCTCGAGGGCGATGCCCTCGAGCCGCTCAAGGCGATCCGTGCCTACGCCGCGGCGCTGGCGTCCGCGCCCGTCGACCTGTGCTGCCTCGGCATCGGCGAGAACGGCCACATCGCTTTCAACGATCCGGACGTCGCCGACTTCAATGATCCCGAATCGATCAAGATCGTGAAGCTCGACGAGAAGTGCCGCCTGCAGCAGGTGGGCGAGGGGCATTTCCCGAATATCGACGCCGTGCCCTCCTATGCCATCACGCTCACGATCCCGGCGCTTTGCCGCGTGGGCCGCATGATCGCCGTCGTGCCGGAGAAGCGGAAGGCGGTGGCGGTCCAGGGTTCGCTGGAAGGGCCGATCGCAACGAGCTGCCCCGGCAGCTACCTCCGGCAGCAGGCGCACTGCACCCTGTATCTCGACCCGGATTCCGCCTCGCTGCTGCGGAAGTGATATGCGCACAGGCTTCGCAAGGTATCGGCCTCGACGTAGGAGCGAGCTTGCTCGCGATGGTTCGCGCGTATGCCCAGGCGATCGCGAGCAAGCTCGCTCCTACCCACGGACCAGACCATCCATCGCCCCATGCAACGTAACGCCGTAGATTTCCGCACCGGCCGCGCCGTGCGTCTGACCTGCGCGGACGGACGGATCGCCGCGCTCGAGCCCGTCGCCGGCGGACCGGCGGGTCTCCCGGTATTGCTGCCGCCGCTCGTGGATATCCAGGTCAACGGCTACGCTGGCGTGGATTTCCAGCGCGACAACTGCACCGCGGCCGAGCTCGAGCGCGCCATCGCGGGCCTCGCGGCGGCGGGCTGCGGCCGCATCCTGCTCACCCTGATCACCAACCGCTGGGAGGTCATGCTCGCACGGCTGCGGCACTATCAGGCCCTGCGGGCGGCTTCGCCGCGGCTGCGCCAGCGCATCGCCGGCTGGCATCTCGAAGGTCCGTTCATGAGCCCGAAGCCGGGTTTCCATGGCGCCCATCCGCCGGAGTGCATGGAGCCGCCGTCGGCGGCGCGGATGCATGAGCTCAAGGCCGTCGTCGGCGACGAGCCCACGCTCCTGACGATGGCCCCCGAATGGCCCGAGGCCCCGGGCGCGATCCGGGTCGCGCGTTCGCTCGGCTTTCATGTCTGGCTCGGCCACACCGACGCGACGGCGGAGCAGATCGCCGCGGCGGTGGACGCCGGTGCGGAGGGCTACACGCACCTCGGCAACGGCTGCCCGGGCGAGATCCACCGGCACGACAACATCATCTTCCGCGTCCTCGACGAGCCGCGGTTGCGCGCGAGCCTGATCGCGGACCGCATCCACATCTCGCCCGTGCTCTTCCGCCTGATGCACCAGGTGCTCGGCCCGGCGCGCATCTGCTACACCACCGACGCCATGGCCGCCGCGGGCGCGGGTCCCGGGACCTACGACCTCGCGGGCATGCGCGTCGAGGTCGGCGCCGACGGCATCGTGCGCCAGCCCGGCAAGACCAACTACGCCGGTTCCAGCCTCGCCCCGCTCGAGGGCATCCGCCGCGCCGCGGCGATGCTGCGCGTGGCACCGGTGGACGTGTGGCCGTATTTCTCCACGCAACCGGCCGAATTCGTCGGCCTCCCGTCCGCGCTCACCATCGGCGCCCCGGCCGATTTCTGCCTGCTGCAAGCCAGCCCCGAAGGCACCCGAATCGAGCTCCACTTCACCGGCGAGCCGGTGCGGGAAGTTGTGTGGAAAGAGGTTTAGCCATGCAAAACATGATCGGTGCCTACGGTGAGTTTGCCGCGTCGCTCCTGCCAGCGAAGCCGGGGCCGTTGTCGTTGCAGCGGTGTCCGCCGGCGGATTTCCCGGCTCGGCGGGCCGCGGCCAAGGCGCGCATCCTCGAATGCATGGCACCGCCGACACTCGGCCCCATCGCGACGCCCGAGGTGCGGCGGCGGTGGGAGCATGACGGGCTCGTCGTTGAGGAGCTCTCGTGGCAGCTGCCCTACGGTCCGCGCACCGAGGCCTGGGTGCTCAAGCCTGCCGGCGCGCCCGGTCGGCTGCCCGCGGTGCTCGCGCTGCACGACCACGGGGGATTCAAGTACTGGGGCAAGGAGAAGATCGCGCAGACCGCGTCCGCCGTGCACCCCGCCATCGCCGAGCACCGCGTGCATTACGAGGGTGCCGCCTGGGCGAACGAGATCGCGCGCCGCGGATTTGTCGTCCTCATCCACGATGCGTATGCGTTCGGCAGCCGACGCGTGCGTGTGGCCGACCTGCCGCCGGAGATCCGCGGCGGTCTCGCTGACGACGACGATGCCACGTCGGCGGGCATCGCGGCCTACAACACCTGGACGCTGGGTCACGAGCACGTCATGGCGAAGTCGCTCTTCAGCGCCGGCACGACCTGGCCCGGCATGTTCTGGAACGAGGACCGCATAGCGCTCGACATCCTCTGCGCGCGGTCCGACGTGGACCCGGCCCGCATCGGCGTGGGCGGGCTTTCCGGCGGCGGCCTGCGCACCGTCTTCCTCGCCGGCCTCGACGACCGCGTGGCCTGCGCCGTGTGCGTGGGCATGATGACCACTTGGCGCGACTATCTGTTGCACAAGAGCTGGACGCACACGTGGATGTGCTACGTGCCGCTCCTGCCGCAGGACCTCGATTACCCGGAGATCCTGGGCGTCCGCGCCCCGCGGCCGACCCTCGTGCAGAACACGCGCGAGGACCCGCTCTTCACCGTGCCCGAGATGGAGCGCGCCGCGGACGAACTAGCCGCGGTCTTCGCCGCGAGCGGCGCACCGGAACGTTTCCGCACCTCGTGGTACCCCGGCACGCACCAGTTCAATCGCGCCATGCAGACGGAGGCGTTTTCCTGGTTCGAGCGGTGGCTGAAGTGAAGGTGGTTTTGGAACCACGAATGGACACGAATGGGCACGAATTGACCGGAATCGAGCCAAGGCATTGAAACCACAGATGAACTCGATGAACACAGATCAGGGAAGAACCAGACTCCGTGATGTTCGCGGTCTACCGTCCGGAAGCGCTCCCGTGCCTTCCATCTGTGCCCATCCGTGTTCATCTGTGGTTAATTTCCGCTTTCCGGTCTATTCGTGCCCATTTGTGTCCATTCGTGGTTAAAAAGGATCGTTCGTCATGCACCTCTCTCCCCAACGCCTCCAATCGCTCCGGGACACCTATCGCCGCGGGCTGCTCGAGAGCACGATCCCGTTCTGGCTGAGGCACGGGATTGATCGCGAGTGCGGCGGCCTCCGCAACGGGCTCGGCGAGGACGGCAGCGTCATCGACACTGACAAGGCCGTGTGGCTGCAGGGACGCGCCGCGTGGACCTTTGCGACGCTCTACAACACAGTCGAAGCTCGACCGGAGTGGCTGGCCGCCTCGAAGCACTGCCTCGACTTCATCCGCACGCACTGCCGTGGGCCGGGCGGAAAACTCTATTTCACCGTCACGCGTGAGGGCCGGCCGCTGCGCATGCGGCGCTACGTGTACAGCGAGTGCTTCGCCGCCATCGGCAGCGCGGCCTACGCCAAGGCCACCGGCGACGCCCGCGCCGCCGCCGAGGCCGCGGAGTATTTCGCGACTTACCTGCACCACAGCTTCACGCCCGGGGTCATGCCCCCGAAGACCGATCCGGCGACGCGGCCGATGCAGGGCGTGGCGCCGCACATGATCGCCATCGTGACCGCGCAGGAGGTGCGCGCGCTGCTTGGCGACATCACGGTCCGCGGCGCGACCTGCACGCAGTGGATTGACCGCTCGATCGCCGCCATCGAGCGCGACTTCTACAAGCCCGACCACGGTGCCCTCATGGAGATCACCGGCGCCGGTGGCGCGATCCTCGACCATTTCGACGGTCGCACGCTCAACCCCGGACACGCCATCGAGTGCGCTTGGTTCATCCTCCACGAGGCCAAGGTGCGTGGGCGTGACCCGCGGCTGCTCCAACTCGGCTGCGGCATCCTCGATTGTATGTGGGCCCGCGGCTGGGATCCGGAGCACGGCGGCATCCTCTATTTCGTGGATCTGCACGGAAAGCCGGTGCAGGAGTACTGGGCGGAGATGAAGTTCTGGTGGCCGCACAACGAGGCTGAGATTGCGACGCTGCTCGCTTTCCAGCTTACGGGCGAGGCCAAGTACGCCGCCTGGCACGCGCTGGTGCACGAATGGTCACATCGCGTCTTCGCCGACCCCGTCCACGGCGAGTGGTTCGGCTACGCCCACCGCGATGGCCGCATATCCACCCGCCTCAAGGGCAACACTTGGAAGGGCCCCTTCCACCTCCCGCGCATGCAGTGGTACTGCGGGCGATTGGCGGAAGAGCTTTTACGCTCAACGTCATACCGCTGAGCACCTCGTCACTCTTAAGGTATGGAGACCAAGCAATGAGCGCCCGAGGGAGAAGCAGACCGAAAGCGTCAGCTTCCTAAAACGATTCTCGCTGACCGCGGCGTTTCCCTTGTTAGGCTTAGCTCCCCCGGGCCATAGTCGAGACTCCGCTTATCCCTAAATCAGGCACACGCCGCCTATCTTTAAGCCAACGGTTAAGGGTTGAAATATCATAACATTCTCATGATCGGCCCGCCCGGCGCCGGTAAATCCATGGTCGCAAAGCGCATTCCGACCGTGATGCCCGAGTCCACCCTCGATGAGCATCTCGAGATCCTGAGCATCCACTCCGCCGCCGGCCGCACGATCTCGGGCGAAACCGGCTGGGGCACGCGGCCGTTCCGCTCGCCGCACCACACGATTTCCGACGTCGGACTCCTCGGCGGCGGCACGATCCCCGGCCCGGGTGAGATCTCCCTCGCCCATCACGGCGTGCTGTTCCTCGACGAGCTGCCCGAGTTCAAGCGGTCCGCCCTCGAGGTGCTGCGTCAACCGCTGGAAGACGGTGAGGTCACGATTTCCCGCAGCGCCGGCAAGGTCACGCTGCCCTGCTGGTTCATGCTCGTGGCCGCCATGAATCCTTGCCCCTGTGGTTATTTGGGCGACACGCGCCACGAATGCCGGTGCTCGCCCACGCAGGTCCAGCGCTACCGCGCCCGCATCAGCGGTCCGCTCCTCGACCGCATCGACATCCACATCGACGCCCCCGCGCTCTCCATCGGCGAGCTCCGCTCCGACCAACCCGGCGAGACCTCCGCCACGATGCGCGCCCGCATCCAGGCCGCCCGCCACCGCCAGCAGGCCCGCTTCACCGCGACTCCTTTCACGTCCAACGCCCGCATGCCGCACAGCCTCATCCGCCGCCACTGCGCGATCGACTCGGCCCTCGGCGACCTCCTCCAACAGGCCATGGAGCAATTGTCCCTCTCCGCCCGCGCCTACGACCGCATTCTAAAGGTCGCCCGCACCATCGCCGACCTCGCCCACGCCGAAAAAATCGAGGCCCCGCACCTCCTCGAAGCTATCCAGTACCGCAGCCTGGATCGGACGTTTTTCTATTAAGGAATCCCAGGAAACCTTCAATCAGAGTTAATGTGGAACTCAGGAACACTGGAAAAAAACCAAGGCCCGGTCTTCGTCCTGCTTTCCTGCGTTCCACATGCATTCTTCAGGTCCTTCCAGAGTTCCAGATTCTACCAAGATTTGATTCACCGTATTCCGCCCTCACACCTGCTTCGCGTATTCCCGCGGCGAACGACCGGTCACGCTGCGGAATTGCCGGGCGAAATAGTTGCTGTCGTTGAATCCCACCGCCCCGCTGACCTCGCTCACGCGCAGGCCGCCGCGGCGCAGGAGCTGGGCCGCCTTCTCGACCCGCAGGTGGATCAGGTAGTCGATCGGCGACCGCCCCACGACCTCCCGGAACAACCGGTACAGCGACGTCGGCGAAGTACCCGCCGCCTCCGCCACATCCTCGACCGTCACCGGCTCGGCATAGTGTCGCTCGAGATACGCCAGCGCCTCGCTGATCTGCGTCACCGGCCGCGCCCCGGGCGTCGCGGCCTGGGTGTAGGCCCGCGCCAAGAACCCCACGATGCGTTCGAAATGCGCCGTCGCCAGGTAACGGTAACCCGGTGAACGCTCGTTTAGCTCACGCTCCATTTCCGCCACGATCCCCAACAGCGGCCCCAGCTCCCGCAACGGCAGCTTCAGCCGGTTCTGGAACCGCTCCCGCTGCCGCAGGCGCGGCTCGACCTCGAACAGCGCATGGTAACCAGGCAGCGCCGCCAGGTCGGCGCGCGGCACGCGAAATCGCCGCGGATCGTACAGGATGTTGATGAGCGCCAGCCCCTGGGTCTCCGGGTAATGGTGGCTCATCCCCCGCAGCACGACGAACACCTCGCCCGCATCGATCGTATAGGACTCGGCCCCGATGTTGTGCCTTCCGCGCCCGCCCGTGATCAGCACCAGCTCCTCAAATTCGTGCGCATGCGGTTTCGGCCCCGAGCCGTGCATTGGCACCCGCATCACCCGCAGCCTGAAAGTCGGGTCGTTGAAGACCTCGGCGGCTTTCAGGCGCTCGATACCGCCGGAGGAATTTGCTGGGGCCATGGGTGTGGCAGGATCGTGCTGATATTCGGTAGTTTCGTCAAGGACACGGCCGCGCGCCTCAGGTATGATCCGACGGTCTTTCCGTTCGTTATCTTCGCCCAACCCATCCCCATTCCCCCATGAAGCCACTCAAGGTAGGAGTCGTTGGCATTCGCGGCATCGGCCAGATGCACGCCGCCGCCCATGCCGCCAATCCCCTCGCCGAGCTGGTCGCCGTCTGCGACGTGGTCAAAGCCCGCGCCGACGAGACCGCCGCCAAACACAAGGTCAAGGCCTACGCCGGCCTCAAAGACATGCTCGAGGCCCATGGGGATCTCGACGTCGTCGATATCTGCACCGGCGGACACGAGAACGGCGGCTGGCATTTCGAGCCGACCATGCAGGCCCTCGCCGCCGGCAAGCACGTGCTGGTCGAGAAGCCGATCTCCAACGACATCGCCGAGGCGCGCGAGATGGTCCGCTTCGCCGCGGAGAAGGACCTCTACCTCGGCTGCAACCTGAACCACTATTTCACCGAGCCCGCCAAGATGGCGCGCGAGGCGATGAACGCCGGCAAGATCGGCGAGCAGATCTACTGCCTCCACCGCATGGGCTTCATCGGCGGTCAGGACATCTACGCCAAAGGCGGCGGCCCCAACTTCGAGGGCTTCCCCTACTCGCACACGAAGGCCTTCCTCGCCCATCCGTTCAGCCTGATGCGGCACTTCTGCGGCGACATCACCCACATCCAGGCCTTCATGGACCGGCCCGGTTTCCGGCGCAACGTGTCGGACCTGATGCTCTCCATCGCCAGCATCAACGTCCGCTTCGCCAGCGGCGCCGTCGGCTACATGTTCAGCTCCCGCGGCGACGCCACCATGGGACTCGGCGGCTGGTGGAGCTTCGAGCTCGGCGGCAGCAAGGGCACGTTCGTCATCGAGAACTGCGTTGAGAAATACACCTACTTCCCCGCCCCGCAGCCCGGCGAGAAGCTCGGCTTGGGCGAGCAGCCCGCGCCGCAGGTGACCAACACCGGCATCAAGGACTTCGGTGTCACCTTCCCGAACCGCATCAACGCCTTCCTCGAGGACGTCACCAACCGGGTCCCGAAGAACAAGCTCCGCGCCTCCGGCCGCGACGCCCTCGCCACGCTCGAGTACACGTTCGCCGCCATCGAATCCTACGAGGAGGGCGGCGCCCTCGTGCGGCCGCATGCGCTGCCGCCGCTCAAGCGCGACC
>CAZGJB010000075.1:11617-12979 GCA_964526145.1 uncultured Opitutaceae bacterium | reverse complement strand
GATTCCACAGCGGGAAGAACCAGTGCAGGCTGGCGTTCAGGAGGCCGGTGCGCTTCTCGAAGATCGGGGCGAAGAGCATCGCGACAAAGGGCAAACCGACGAGCGAAGGCGCAAAGAACGTCAGGCGCAGAACGCCGCGACCCCGCAGTCCCCGGCGGTTCAGGAGCAGGGCGAGCCCGAGCGCGACCGGCAGCTGGATAAACAGCGAACCGAGCGTGTACTGCAGGGTGTTGAGCGCGGCCGTCCAGAAGAGCGGATCGGTGGCGAGAAACTGGAAATTGCGGAGTCCGACC
Organism: uncultured Opitutaceae bacterium; assembly: GCA_964526145.1. Lineage (GTDB taxonomy): Bacteria > Verrucomicrobiota > Verrucomicrobiia > Opitutales > Opitutaceae > UBA2377. The sequence continues at coordinate 12,686 of CAZGJB010000075.1, read as the reverse complement.
CAGGCCGTGGTGCCGGGCCCGTAGGTCTGCTGCAGCGCCAGCACGAATGAGCGCAGCAGCGGCCAGATTGTGAAGACCGTGAAGACGCCCAGGAAGGGGGCCAGGAAGAGCCAGGGGGCGAAATTGAAGCGCTGTGGTCTCATGGTTCCGGCACGAGGAAGACGTTGCGTTGGATTTCCCGCTCGGTGCGGAGTTGTTCGCGGTCGAGCAGGCGCTGGGCCTCGACCTGCAGTGTCGGCACATCGTAGGTGCGCGTGCGGTCGGCAAACGCGCGGAGCTCGGCCAGGACGCCGCAGACCGCCTGCAGGGCATAGGCGTAATACGGGGAGGAGGTGCGGATCGGCACATGAGGCGCCTGCTCGATGTAGAGCCGGCCAGACGGCTGCCCGCTGAAGTAGGGGTCGGGCTCGTCGTAGAAGGGCGAAGCCCAGAGTTCCTTCACGGGTGAGATGATGCTGGTCTCGCGGAACATCTGCTCTGCGAGGCGCGGTGAGAGATAAAGCTCCTTGGCGAATTCCCAGCAGGTCTCGAAGTTTTCCGTCTTCCGGTTGATGGCGAGCATGGTGCCGCCAAAAACCGAGGTGCGCCGGCCGCCCTTTTCCCAGGCCGGCAGGGGCATGAGCTTGAGCTTGCCGCCGAGGCCCGGGTTTTCCCGTTTCCACTGGCCGGCACGCCAGTCGGGGAGGAGGCAGCCGATGACCTGTCCCTCGAGGCGCTGGCGGTGGCCGATGGCCGAGTCCTGGTTGATGTCGATGCACACGCGCTTCGGGCCGGTGAACCAGGTCACCAGCCGGGCGAGGACGTAGGCGTTGCGCGGCAGGTTGACGGTGGGCCGGTCGCCATCGAGCAGTTGGCCGTCGGCCTGCTGGAGCAAAATGATCGTGGCGATGGCGTTGGCGTCCCAGGCCTCGAGCAGATAGCGGTCGGGGCGTCCGTCACCATCGCGGTCGCGCATGAGCGGGCTCATGACGCGGAAGTAGTCGTCCCAGGTCTCGATCGTGGAGACGTCGATGCCGGCGGCCTCGACGAGGTCCGCGCGGTAGGCCAGCAGGACCGGATGGACGTCATG
>CAZGJB010000075.1:0-11607 GCA_964526145.1 uncultured Opitutaceae bacterium | reverse complement strand
CGAAGATCCGGCCCCGGGTGGTGAACGGAGCGAAGGAAGGCGCGTTGATGCGGTCGAGCAGTCCCTCGGACCGGATGCGGTCGGTGAGGTCGTAGTAACCCACGCTCTCCAGCGGGCCGGCAAATCCCTTGGCGGCGGTGCTGCTGTTGGGCTCGACCAGGTCGGCCACGGGTGTGCCGGCCAGGAAGCCGGTGAGCATGCGCCGCTCGAGGGCATGGCCGTGGATCAGCATGAGGTTGATCGCGCGGTCAGGGTGGCGAGCGTTCCAGTCAGCCACAATGGGTCGGTAGGATTCGTAATGAGGCTGGGCGGAGACCCAGAACGGGATGCCCTCAGCCACGGTCCGCGGCAGGAGCAGGGCGGTGACGATCGATGCGATGGCAAGGATCAGAATCACCAGGGCGCCGGGCGAAAGGAAACGGGTGAATCTTTCGCGCAGTAACTTCATAATGGGGACCGACCTGGGACTGGCGTGGCGTTCGACCCTCCTTCGCCAAGGCTTCGGAGGGTGGATTTCTTTCCGACCCGGAAAGAAATCCAAATTGGAGGCGCGGGCCGGAATTGAACCGGCGCATAGAGCTTTTGCAGAGCTCGGCCTTACCACTTGGCTACCGCGCCTTATACAAGGGCCGTGGAACTTGCAGGAAACAAATACGCCCCGCAAGCGTTGAAATCAGAATTTCCGCCCCTCAGGCGTCGGGCTTCAGCGTATGCAGGGGCGCAAGCCGCCGCAGGGCCGGCACGGTGTACGCCACGACCCCCACCACCGCCAACGTGCCAATGCCGCCCCAGACGGCCGCGGCCACGGGACCGAGCAGGGCGGCCATCAGGCCGGCGCGCAGGGCGCCGATCTCGTTCGATGAGCCGATGAAGATCTGGTTCACCGAGGTCACGCGGCCGCGCAGGTGGTCGGGGGTCAGGAGTTGCACGAGCGACTGGCGCACGACAACGCTCACGTTGTCGAACACACCGGTGAAGATGAGCGCCAGGAACGAGAGCCAGAACCAGTGCGAGAAACCAAAGACCACGATCGCCAACCCGAAGCCGCCCACGGCCCAGAGCAGCGTTTTCCCGGGCGTCGCCAGCGGTGCGCGATGGGCGAGCCACATGGCCATGCAGAACGCGCCCAGCGAGGGCGCGGCGCGCAGCCAGCCAAGCCCGATCGGCCCGACGTGGAGCACCTGGTCGGCGTACAACGGCAGCAGCGCGGTGGCGCCGCCGAGGAGCGTGGCGAACAGGTCGAGGCTGCTGGCACCAAGGATGACTTTTCTTTTCCAGATGAACTCGGCGCCCGCCAGCACTCCGCGCCAGGAACGCGAACCCGCTGGGGCCGGCGTCGGCGCCTGATGGTAGCGCACGTTGCGGAGCAGCACGAGGAAGAGCAGCCCGAGGGCGGCATCGAGCAGGTACACGACCTGGAAGCCGCCGAATGCGATGATGAAGCCGCCCAGGGCCGGACCGGCCACGGTGGCGATCTCGAAGGCGCTGGAGTTCCAAGTGATGGCGTTGGGCAGCGCCGTGTTCGGCAGCAACTGCGGGATGATGCTCGAACGCGCCGGCCAGGTGAGGATGCGCACGACCGCCGCGAGGAGGAGCAGCAGGAACATCAGGGGCAGGGCGGGAACGTCGAAGTTCAACGCCGCCGGGTCCGCGTGGCGCTCGAATACCAGCGCAAGGCTGCGGATGCCGCTGTTGATCCAGCGCAGCGACGCCAGGTCGGGTACCGCGGCGTGGAAATACGACAACCCGGCCAGCGCCACCGATATCGCGGCGCCCAGTCCGGCACCGCGCGCGATGATGCGACGGCGGTCGAAACGGTCGGCCAGCGAGCCGGCCGGCAGGGAAAGCACGAGCAGGGGCAGGACGTTGATCAACCCCACGAGTCCGAGCGCGGTGGCCGACTTGGTCCATTGGTAGATCTCCCACGTCACCGCCACGCTCACCGCCTGGCGGCCGATGTTGGAGAGGAAGCTGCCCGCCATGTAGTCCCGGTAGGTTCCCACCCGCAGGGCGGCATAGGGATCGTGCGGGGCGGCGGTCGCGGACATGGTCGGCTAGGGACGCTGACCCGGGCGGCGGCGGCAACCGAAAATTCCGGGGTGACCGCGGCGCATGACCGCGGCTATCCCCCTTGTGCGCACGCGCTACTGAAATTTCCCGATGGCCGAAATTGCTTTGAATCGCCATCGCCACCACGTCATCACGGCTGTTCGGCGAATCACGCCCCCGCTTTCCATGTCCTCCACCCGAAAAAAGGCCCTGATCTTCCAAGGCGGCTGGGATGGCCACCAGCCCAAGCAATGCGCCGAGCTCTTTGCCGGCAAGCTGACCGAACGCGGGTTCCACGTCGATGTCGTGGACACGCTGACGGTCCTCGAGGATGAGGCCCGCCTGAAGGCGCTCGACCTCATCATTCCGCTTTGGACCTGCGGCACGCTGACGGGTCCGCAGGAGACCAATTTTGTGAATGCCGTGATCAGCGGCGTCGGTGTGGCCGGCTTCCACGGCGGCATGGGCGACGCCTTCCGCGGCGCGATCAACTACCAGTGGATGGTCGGCGGGCAGTTCCTGGCGCACCCCGACAATCTCAAGGAGTACACGATCCGCATCGTGAACCGGAATGATCCGATCACCCGCGGCATCCCCGACTTCAAGGTGAAAAGCGAGCAGTACTACATGTTCGTGGACCCGCGCAACGAGGTGCTTGCCGTGACGACGCACCAATCGGTCAGCGCCCCTTGGACCAACGGCGTCGAGATGCCCTTCGTCTGGAAAAAGGTGCACGGCGCCGGTCGCGTCTTCTATTCGGCCTGTGGCCACCAGTGCCAGGAGTTCACCGACTTCCCGGAGCAGCTCGAGCTCACCCTGCGCGGCATGGCGTGGGCGGCCCGCTGATTTTCCCCCATGAAAGCACGTTTCAAGGAGGCCAGTGACATCAAGGTCGGCGTCGTCGGCTACGGCGGCGCCTTCAACATGGGGCGCATGCACCTGCAGGACATGCAGAAGGCCGGCATGACCCCGCGCGCGGTGGCCGAGCCCGATGCCGCGCGGCTAGCGGTCGCAGCTCAGGAGTTCCCCGGGATCCAGACCTACGCGAGCGTCGCCGAGATGCTCAAAAAGTCCGACGTCAACCTCATCGTCCTCATCACGCCGCACAATACGCACGCGCCGCTGGCGCTGCAGTGCCTCAAGGCGGGCCGTCATGTCGTGTGCGAGAAGCCCTTCGCGATCACCACGCAGGAATGCGACGCGATGATCGCCGCGGCGAAGAAAGCGGGCGTGATGCTGTCGACCTTCCACAACCGGCACTGGGACGGTTCCATCCTCAACGCGCTGCAGGTCGTGAAGTCGGGCGCGATCGGCGACCTCGTGCGCGTCGAATGCCACATGGGCCAGTGGTCGAAGCCCGGCGACTGGTGGCGCAGCAGCAAGAGCGTCTCCGGCGGCATCCTCTACGACTGGGGCGTGCACCTGCTCGAATATTCGCTGCAGCTCATCGATTCCGAGTTCACCGAGGTCTCCGGCATGGCGCGCCGCGGATTCTGGGCGCCGCAGACGAAGTGGGGAAAGGACACGATCGAAGACGAGGGTTTTGCCGGCGTGCGCTTCAAGAGCGGCGTCTGGCGCGCGCTTTGCATCACCCACATCGACGCGAACCCAAAGAAGGGGATGGTCGAGGTCACCGGCACCAAGGGCAGCCTCGTGTGGGAGTATGAGACCCATGAGCTCATTGTGCGCGAGGGCGACCGGACGGTCGTGACCAAGGCCAAGAACCCGCCGCCGCAATGGGCGAAGTATTATGCCAACGTCGCAGCGCACCTGACCAAGGGCACGCCGCTCGTGATCACGGCCGAGTGGGCGCGGCGCCCGATCCACATCCTCGATCTCGCCGACCGCAGCGCCCGCGAAGGTCGCGCGTTGCAGGCGAAGTACGGCTGAGCGCGCCAGTTCGCGGCGCAAAAAAGGCCGGCTCCTGCGAGCCGGCCTTTTCGTTGCAGGGAGGTCGCGTGCTTACTTGGCCCGCTTCCACGACTTGGCGAGTTCGCCGCGCAGGATGGCGGCGTCGGGCCAGGAGGGGGAGAGACCGGTGATGTTGTAGCCGCCGCCGCTCTCGTGGGTCGGCCCCATCTCGGGACAGACGTAGAGGGTGCGATTCTTGTTCTGCTTGGCGGACTTCCAGCACTTGAAGAGCGCGTCGGTGAACTTGAGATAGGCCTTCACCTCGGGGGTGAGCTGGCCCTTCTCGGTGACCGGGACCTGGCAATGATGACCGTTGAAGGGCCGGCAGTGCGACTGGTCGGAGTTCTGCACGAGCTCCGGATGGTCGAGCAGGCGCTCGGCGTAGTTGCTCGGCGCGAGGTGCTTGACCACGGCGAAGTGCGAGAAGTCGAAGTTGATTTTGATGAGCTCGCCCGTGGCCTTGTAGTAGCGGTCGGCGATCTCGTAGGTCTTCTCCGGCGTCTCGGTGCAGCAGTCGCGGTGCACCTCGAGCGAAAGGACCACGCCGCCGACTTTCTCGCCGGCGCGGACCATCTGGATCCAGTGCTTGGCGGCGACGGCGGGCGGGGTGTCGTGGTCATCCATCTGCACGTTGATCTGGACGGCCCCGGCCTCCTTCTGGGCGCGGATGGCGGCCTCGAACTGCTTCGGGTCGCCGGAAGACGTGGAGACGAAGCCGAGCAGGTCCTTCAGGCCGTATTTCTCGGCGAGGCGGCGATGCTCGGGCGTGAGGGCGGTCGTGATGCCGTCGAAACCGGCGTCAGCGACGGTCTTGATCTTGCGCTCGAGCGACCACTCGTTCTTGGCGTTCGGGTGGCCGACGAGCGACCACAGATTGCAGATATGGGAGATGTTGGACATGGGGGTGTGTGGGTGGGTTGGGAGAATCGTGATTCGTAAGTCTTGGTACCGATCAGGCGTGCCGGCCCTTGAAGGTCAGTTCCGCCACGCCCGACTTGTCGAGGTGGCCGAGGCCGAGGGCGACCATCTTGTCGAATTGCTGCTTGGTGGCGGCGGCGAGGGGCATGTTGATGCCGGCCTCGGCGCCGAGGACCCAGGCGATGGTGCTGTCCTTCGCGGCGTGGGCGCCGGAGAAGAAGCAGTCGTGGGCGCGGTTCTGCATGTCCTCGCCGTCGGTCTTGAGGACCTGCGAGTTGGCGCCGGTCTGGAGGAAGACCTCCCGCAGCATGTCGAGGTCGAGACCGAGCGCGTGGCCCAGGCCGAGACCCTCGGCGAGGCCGGCGGTGTTGATGTTCATGACCATGTTGACCAGCGCCTTCACCTGGGCGGCCTGGCCGGTCTTGCCGATGTAGCGGAGCGCGGTGCTGAGCTTCTCGAGGATGGGCTTGATGCGCTCGAAGGTCTTCTTCTCGCCGCCGCACATGAGATAGAGCGTGCCGTTGCGCGCCTGCGGGATGGAGGAAGCCATGCAGCCCTCGAGCGTAACGGCGCCGGCCTTCTTCGCGCGGCGCTCGACCTCGACGTGGGTCTTCGGGGTGATGGTGGCGCAGTTGACGAAGACCTTGCCCTTGGCCTTCACCAGGAGCGAGTCGCCGGACTCGGCAAAGACGCCGAGCTGGGCGGCATCGTCGGTGACGACGGTGAAGATCACGCCGGCCGCGGCGGTGACGGCGGCGAGGTTCTTGGCGTGCTTGGCGCCGATTTCCTTGGCGAGGCTGGCGGCGGAGGGCGCGTAGGCGTCGTAGACCGCGGTCACTTGATAGCCGCAGTCCTTGAGACGGCGGGCCATGTTGGCGCCCATGCGGCCAACACCGACGAAGGCGATTTTTTCAGTAGGCATAGCAGGTGTGGTTATGGATTGGGGGTGAAAACGATTCAGCGCGCGATGAACGGGTTGTGCTGCCGTTCCTGCGCGAGAGTGGTGAGGGGGCCGTGCCCGGGGGCGAAGACGGTGTCGCGGGGGAGGGTGAGCAGCTTCTCCTGATTGTTGCGGAACTGCTCCGCGAAATGGGTCGGGCTGCCGCCCATCGAGCAGGAGAAGATGGCGTCGCCGCAGATCACGGTCGGCCAGCTCAGGCCGGTGATGTAGAACGACGTCATGCCCGGCGAATGGCCCCAGGTGAACAGGGTCTTGATGGCGAGCTCGCCGAGGTGGAAGTGCGCGTTCTCCTTGAACCGCTTGGCGGCCGGGTACTCGTCGAATGGTTCCGGCTCGCTCGCCCAGACCTCGGCCTTGGTTTCGCCGGCGAGGCGGGCGAGGTCGGCGATGTGATCGTCGTGGGCGTGGGTGATGAAGAGGTAGCGCAGCGTCAGGCCCTCGGCGTGGAGGGTGTCGAGCATCGCCCCGCAATCCGTGCCCGTGTCGAAGGCCGCGGCGAGCTTCACGCGCGGATCCCATACGAGGTAGCTGTTGACGGTCAGGTCACCGAACCGGGTGTTGAACATCGCGAAGCCGCGGGGGAAGTCGGGCTGCTTGGGGTACCACGACTTGTTGGTCAGCTCCTCGAGGGCATTGGGTCCCAGGCGCAGGTGACGCGCCACGCGCCGGATGACGGGGATGAGGGGCTTGCCGCCCTTGATGGCGGCGAGATCGGCGGCGGACACCTCGGCGCGCTTGGCGAGCTCGTCATCGGAAATCTTCAAGCCGCGCTGCGCCTTGTTGATGACGTCGTCAAAGTTGTCCTCAAGCGGAATGCGGGGCATGGACGCTGAGTAAATGGCGGCGCAAAAGAGCCGCGCAAGCCGAATGGCGCGGAAAATCGTCTACCGGTAGGCGACGCCGACCGGTCTCACATCGGCTTGGGCGAGCGTGGACCGCAGGTGGCGGCGTTGGCCAGGGGAGACGCCGCGCGGATGCGGTTGAGCAGATCCTGGTAGAACGCGTAGGTGGGATCGTCCGGCGTGCGGGGCAGCTTCTGGCCGAGGTCGCCGGCCAGCTTGATGGCGTTGGCCTGGTATTCCTCGCGGATCTTGGCCGCGCGCTCGCGGTAGTCGGTGTTGTCCACGCCGGCATGCTGCGCGAGCAGCGGCAGCCAGTTGTGGGCGTACTGCACGTGGGCGGTCTCGTCGATGATGTCGAAGAGCATCATCTCCGCGGACTCGAGGTCCTGACCTTCCTTGAAATCCACGTATCCTTCGTTCTTCACGACGAAGTGCCCCGTCTCGGCCACCATGCCGATCATGAACACATGCTGGTAGAGCTGCTCCTTGGTGATGGGCTCGAAGCGGAACGGTGCGAGCAGTTCGCGCTGGCGGGCATAACACTCGTCGAGCGGGATGCCGCGCTCGGCGGAGATCTTTTTCAGCTCCTCGTCGCGCGCGCCCTGTTCGTAGCCGGAGAAGCCCACCTCATCGAGCGTGATGCCGAAGTCGCGCAGGCGCGAATATCCGGAGTCGCCATGCCGGGACTCGTCCCAGAGGTGGCGGGAGATATCATGGTGCCACTGCCACGGCATGTAGTGACCATAGTAGAGCCAAGCGAGTTGGTCGTCGGGCAGGTTCTTCTCCAGCATGTAGCCATAGGCCCAGAAGAGGCGGCGCGCCTCGATACTCGTGGCGAAGTCGGCGCGCACGTAGTCCATGAACGGATGCTTGGCGCGGATGGGCTCGTTGCGCGCGCTGAAGCGGCTCAGGCGGAAATCCGTGGCGACGCCGGCTGGTTGCGCCTCTGCGCCGCGAGCGACCGGGAGGGGGCGCCGGAATTGCTGGCACTCCGCGAGCAGGGCGGTGACGCGGGCGCGGTAGGCGGCATCGGTCTTGTGCGGGAAACGGCGGCGGTAATCGCGGTACCACAGCCATTGCTGGCTCTTGATCTGGTTGATCTCGTGCAGGAGGGCGATGGTGGGGGCGTCGTGGACCGGGTGGACGCCGGCGGTGTATTCGCCGTAGGCGCCGACGAGTGTCTTGAGCAGCAACTCGTATATACCGTCGAGGGCGTCGTTGAGCGAGGGCGCCAGGAGCACGGTGTTGGCAAGCTGCTCCAACCGGTTCGACACGGGCGCGTCGGCCTTGCCGCCCGGGAACTGCTCGACGCGCTCGCGCAGGCGCCGCACGCATTCGGCCTGGTCCCAGATGTGGCGGTGCAGGACGCTCTTGTCGTCCCAGCCGGCGATGTCGCGGCCCCACGCGGCCATCAGCCGGTGGACGGACTTTTCGACATACTGCCAGTCGTTGAGGAGGTCGACGGTGCGGGGTTTCTGCCGGGACTCGGCGTCAACCAGGAGGGTGCGGGGAACGGCGGGGGCATCGGCCAGGGTGGGGGGCATGGGCACGATCATAGCATTATTCTTGCCTTCCGCCTATGTCTCGGCGCGCATGCGTTGTGCCTAAAATTGACCACCAGCGCTGGTCCAACCCCTTCACGGCGACGGGTCGGCGCCTGCCACCGGCGGGGTCGGCGGAGGCCTTCCAGATCCATGAGGCCGGCGCGATGAAGCTCGACGGCGGCTGGCGGCACGAGGGCGTGTGCAGCCCGTTCTGGCGGGTGTTTTACGATTTCACCCCGGGAGCCTGGGTGGTTTCGGCCGGACGCCGCCTCGCCCTGGGGCCGGAGCAGGTCGTGGTCATGCCGGACGGCGTGCCGTTCGACTGCGGCACGCGCGCGGGAGTCGAACACCTGTGGGTCCATTTTTCGATGTATCGCATGCTGCCGGAAGCAGCGCCGGCCGTGTTCGCGCTGCCGGCCGGACCGGCGCTCCGGGCCGTGGCGGCCGAACTCCGGGCGCGTCTGGATTCGGAGGATGTGGCGTCGGCGCGGCACCTCGGTGCCGCACTGCTGCACCTGGTATTTGCGGACCATTCCGCGGCGCGCCCACCGGCGTTGCCGGAGCGTTTGCGGCAGGTGTTGCAGCGGATCGAGGCCGGTCTGGGCGGTCCCATCAACAACCGGCTCCTGGCCGAGCAGGCCGGCATGAGCGTCGAGGCCTTCATCCGCTGGTTCCGCGAACGGACTGGGCGCACGCCGGCGGCTTTTGTCGCCGAGCGCCGGATTCGGGAGGCGTGCCGCCGGCTGGCCCTGTCGGCGGATTCGATCGAGCAGGTGGCGGAGGCCGCCGGCTTCGCCAACCGCCATCACTTCAGTCGCGTCTTCAAGCGTTTCGCGGGCTGCGGACCGGCGGAATTTCGCCGTGGCCGCGGTGTTATATAATCCCGCCGGCCGGAGTTTTATATAATCCGGCCAGCTCGATTCTATATGGCCGGCAGTCCCGTTTGTAGGTAGTTCAATACGTGCAAATGTAATATGCCCAAGCTTGGCGATAGTGCTTGCGAATATCATCCGTGTACCCAGATAATATCAGTGAACCCACCTCCAACATATGGCAGCTAACAACATCTTGAAGAAACTCGCCAAGGCCCGCGCCCAGGTCGAAAAACTCGAACAGGTCATGGCGGCAAAGCAGAATAAAGTCCTGGCCAAGCTTCCCGCCCAATACGGCTTTGACGACGTCGACGCCTTCCTTGCAGCCGTGAAGGCCGCTTCCAAGGGCGGCTCCGGCCGCCGCACCGCCGCCAAGCGCGGCCCGGCCAAGCGTCGCAAGCGCGCGGTCATCACGCCGGAGACGAAGGCCAAGGTCAAATCCCTCGCCGAGGCCGGCAAGACCGGTGGCGAGATCGCCAAGACCGTCGGCATCTCCCTGCCCAGCGTGCAGAACATCAAGCGCGAGCTCGGTCTCACCAAGAGCCGCAAGAAGGCCGCGAAGTAAGCGCTGCCTCCACGATTTAGCCTTCCGGCCTCCCGTCCGACAGACGGGAGGCTTTTTTTGTGGCCATCGCGCGGCGATGGCCTTCGTGATGGCCGGATGGCAGTCGATTTCATCCAGGCGAACACCAACGGGCGGCTTCACGATGCGCGGGAGGCCTCGATTGCGCCGCTCAACCGCGGTTTCCTTTACGGTGACGCCATCTACGAGGTCTGGCGGACCTACGAAGGCGTGTTGTTCGCCTGGCGGGAGCACTGGGTGCGCCTCGAGCAATCGGCCGCGGCGCTGGCCATGCACCTGCCCGCGACGGCGGATCGCATGTTGGAGGAGATCAAGCGCACCGTCGCCGCCGTTCGCGACAACACCGGTTACCGTGGCGAACTTTATGTGCGCCTCCAGGTCACCCGCGGCGGAGGCTCGATCGGGCTCGATCCCGGACTCGCGGACCGTCCCGACTTCGTCCTGCTCGTGCAGGCCAACCGCGGCCTGCCGGCGGAGAAACTGGCCGAGGGTTACCGGCTTTCACTTGCGACCGGCCTGCATCGCAACCATCCGGAGACCCTCAATCCCGTCTGGAAGACCGGCAATTATCTCAACAACATCCTGTGCCTGCATGAGGCCCGGGCCCGGGGCGCGGACGAGGTGGTGATCACCAATCTGGCGGGGGAAGTGACCGAGGCGGCGGTGGCCAACCTCGGATTTGTGCGCGATGGCGAAGTCCTGACGCCGCCATTGTCAGCCGGCATGCTCGCCGGGATCACGCGCGGCCTCGTGCTGGAGCATGTGGCGCCCGCCGCCGGCATCAGGGTCCGCGAGACGACGCTGCGGCCGGAGGATTTTCCGCGGATGCAGGAGTGCTTTATGCTGTCCACGACGAAGGACGTGGCGCCCGTCGGTCACATCGATGCGCAGCGTTTCCGGGTCGCGCCTGACACCGTCACCATGCGCCTGAAAGCTGCCTTCGCTGACTATGTGCGCGCGTACATTGCGCGGCATCCGGAACAAAAGCTGTAACGGCGTTCAGTATCGCGCCAGGGCCGGATCGATCTGTTCCGCCCACGCGTCGATTCCGCCGGCGACGTTGGCCACGCGGTCGAAGCCGTGCTGGCGCAGGAAATAGGTCACGCGCAGGCTGCGGCCACCGTGGTGGCACATGACCAGGATGTCCTGGTCGCGAGGCAGTTGGTCGAGATGGGCGGGGATCTGCCCCATGGGGATGTGTCTGGCCGCGGGCACGCTGCAGATGGCCAGCTCGGCGGCCTCGCGCACGTCGAGCAACACCGTTGCGTCGGGCCGGGCGGCGAGACGGTCGCGTGCGTCGGTCACGGTGACTTCCAAGGGAAATTGTGGATCGGACATAAGGCGTAAACCAACAGGGTTGCGCCCGGGTGGCGCAAATGAAATTGCGCCGCCCCGGCCCGGACCTCCAAATGCCGCCATGCGTTGCCTTGGCATCGACTACGGATCCCGGCGCATCGGCCTTTCCTATGGCGACGCGATCGGCGTCGCCACGCCGCTGCCCGCCCTGGTCCAGGCGACGCCGGAGCAGCGCTGGGCCGGGCTCGCCGCGGTGATCCGTGAGCGACGCATCACCGACCTCGTGCTGGGTTACCCGTACAACATGGACGGCACCGCGGGCTTCAAGGCGAAGGAAGTCGACGCCTTCGCTGCACGGCTCAAGACGGAGTTCGCCCTCCCGGTGCATCTGGTTGACGAACGGCTGACGAGCTACGAGGCGGAGTCCACCATCGGCAAGGCCCAGCGCCGGCAGGTGCGCGCCAGCGGGATCGTCGATTCGCGGGCGGCCACCCTCATCCTGCAGGACTTTCTGGATCAACGGGTGCCGCTGCCGCCTCCGCCCGAGGACGCGCCATGAAGGAACGCGCGGAGAGCGAAAGGCGTTGGCGGTGCGTGTGTGCGTACGATGGCGGAGCCTTGGCGGGCTGGC